>JBLIRG010000032.1:0-36513 GCA_049472195.1 Thermoplasmatota archaeon | reverse complement strand
ATCAGGGGCGTGACATCCAGATAGATGCAAGAGGCAGAGCATATGTCACCGGCTGGACCTCTTCCAGTAATTTCCCGACCACGGCTGATGCATATGGTAGCGGGAAGATCAACGCACAGGACGTGTTCTTTCTGAGGCTCAATGAGGCCGGGGCCGAATTGGATTACTCCACCTATCTCGGTGGAAACCAGGACGATGTCGGCTACGGAATTGAGGTCCTCAATGATCGGGAAATATTCCTTGTGGGATCGACAAAGTCATCCGATTATGAAATGGGAGGAGTTCAGTACGATCCGACCCACAATGGGGCAGAGGACTGCTTCATGGCAAAATTCATCCTACCATCGACTCCGACAGCCGTACGGGATTTCTCATACAGTGTCGGTGTGCAGAGCATTTCGCTCAGCTGGAAAGCCCCTTCCGATGACGGGGGAGCGGTGATAGACGGTTACAAGCTGTTCAGATCGGTAGATGCTGGTTCTCTCGAGCCCTTCGAGGTAATGGGTGTCGTCCAATCCTACGATGATACGGAGGTGGAACCGGGGAAAACGTACGGTTACAGCGTCGCTGCGTTCAATTCGGTAGGAACAGGCCCACTATCCGAGATCCTATATGCGGATCTTGATGAACTCTCACCTCCGGATCCTCCCCGGGACCTGATCGCGTCGGCCGGGAGCAGATACGTCCATCTTTCATGGAAGGAACCGGCATCTGTCGGCGGAGGCCCGATAACCGGTTATCAGATACTTCGGGGGCAGTCCTCAGGAGGGGAATACCCTATTGAAACCACATCCTCAAATCATACGGAATACAATGATACGAGCGTTGCCAACGGTGTTCTCTATTATTATCAGATCAAAGCGCTCAACGAATACGGAAGCTCCCCTCCATCCCCGGAGATCACGGCGGAACCTGCCGGAATACCCATGCCTCCGCGAGACCTTGCGGCGGAGTATGGGAAGGGATTTGTGCATTTATCCTGGAAGGAGCCTATGAGCGATAACGGGGACCCTGTTGTATTTTTCAATATTTACCGGGGAGAGGATGAGGATGAACCCGAATTCCTCGATAGAGTGAACGATCCCACCTTCGATTACAACGATACAAATGTCGAAAATGGGAAGACCTACACCTATCAACTCACGTCCGAGAACGGGGTCGGAGAATCTCCTCCATCTCCCCCGGTAACCGCAAGTCCTTTGGGTGTACCCGGACCTCCCCGGGATGTGGAACTCCTCGCCGGTGAAGGTTACGTGAACATATCATGGAACGAACCGGAGGATGATGGCGGGACCTGGATCATGAAATACATAATTTTCAGAGGTACAACAGCTGATAATCTTGAAATGATGGATTCGATCGGGTCCGGCAAAACGGAATACACCGATCGTGCAGTGAACAACGGCGTAAGATACCATTACTGTGTTTGTGCAAAGAACAGCGTGGGCACCTCTCCCCGTTCGGAGGTCCTGGATGCCATGCCGTTGGGGAAACCCGATCCTCCCACTGATCTACAGGCCAGATCGGGAAACGGGTATGTCCATCTGAGCTGGGTCCTTCCGGAAAACCTCGGAGGATCGGATATCGAGGACATCATTGTTCTTCGGGGAATTGATGATGAGAAGCTCGAGCAAACGGCCTTCGCCGGCGTCGGGTCCACCGAATACAATGATACCTCAGCGAGGAACGGAATATCGTATACATATGCTGTCTCTGTAAGGACCGGTGTGGGGGAGGCCAGAAGTTCCGTAGTAAAGGCTATGCCGATGGGTCCGCCCGGCATCCCGGTAAACGTCAGGGCGAGAACAGTGGATGGACATGTCGAGATCACATGGGAAGAGCCGGAAACGGACGGCGGATCCCCCATCGTGAAATACCTCGTATACAGGTCGGTCAACGGGAAACAGATCGAACCGATAGGCGAGGCCGGATCGGATGAACATTATTTCGTGGACGGTAAGGTGGATCAGGGTAATAGGTATGCTTACATGATATCCGCGGAGAATGCCGTAGGCGAAGGTCAAAAAAGCGTGGCCGCATCCGTAAGAATCGAAAAAGGCAGCATCCTTGGCCTTGTGTTGTTACTTATCACGGTTCCGATACTGATCATTGTCATCATGGCAGCTTCATTGTTCTTCATCATGCGCTCAAGACGAAAGACAGGTGAGGATCCCGCCGGACAAATGGAGAATACGCCCCCGCGCGGGGATATAGATAACGGGCGGGAATCCGCAATTCAAGGTGAATTCGTGGATCCGTACAGGTGAAATCCTTGGAGATTTGTTGGCAAATATCATGAACATCCACTATTAAATATCATTAAATCGATTCTCATCAGGACCATCTGGCTCCCGGGGTGAATTGATGAGGAGATCGTTTCATGCTTTGTCCGCTGCCGTCGTTGTATTGATCGGACTCTTGATACCGATGATCATGTCGGCCGAGGTCGAATGTCCCGCGGAATCCTGGATCGAGGCGAAACCCGATCTGGTACCGGGTGTGAGGATCTGCGGCCTCATGGTTTACGACATAGAGAGCGACATAGTGTTATTGTACGGAGGGTTTGACGGCGCCGCGGGATCGGGGGATATCTGGGCCTATGATTACGAGACGAACGAGTGGGAGAACATGACCCCCCTCATCAGCCCTCCCCGAAGGTTCGGCCAGGGTTTTATATATGACGAGTCCAGGGACCGCTGCATCATGTTCTTCGGGACGGATGCGGGAGGGATATACTTCAACGATACCTGGGAATACGATTACAACACGAACACATGGACAGAGCTCTCACCGGAGCATTCACCCTCGCCGAGGTGCAAAGGGGGAAGCGCATACGACATCGAAAGCGACCAGGTCATTTTCTTCGGCGGATACGGGCCGGACGAGATCAACCTGGACGAGACCTGGACCTTCAACTACGATGAGAACACATGGGTGAACAGGACATCTGACGTGAAACCATCCCCCAGAAAACGAAATCCGATGATATATGATGAGGCCAACGACGTGACGATCATGTTCGGGGGCTGGATCGACGGGGAGGAGGTCCTCGGCGATACCTGGGCCTATGATTTCAACACCAATACATGGAAGAACATGAACCCGCCGTCGCCGCCGGCCCCCCGCGCCCGATACGGACGTGCCTACCTGCCCGGTATCGAGGGCGTGATAATTACCCACGGGTACGGCGGAAGCGCCGGTGACTTCAACGACACGTGGATTTATGACCACTCCGAGAACACGTGGACCGAGGTCCATTACGGGGGACCGGCCGCCCAGGACCGCCACTGCTTCCAAATGGCTCTTGACAGGGAGAGCGGCGTGATAGTTGTTCAGGGCGGAAATACCCCCGGTCTCGGCAATTTCGAGGATACCTGGATACTCAACCCCTATCCGGAGGAAGAGGATGGTTCCGGGACGCTCCTGACCGTGATCATCCTCCTGTCCTTCGTGATCGTCCTGATAGGGATCATAGGAATAGTGATCATCAGATCCTCCAGGAGCGATTAGATCGTTCCGAACTGCCAGCCTTTCATCATTCACTGAGCGGGCAGTATCAGATAGATCTGCAGATCATCTGGACGAGGGATCAGGCTTCATGAGAATGCCGTTTCGACATCCGATCCGTTTCTATGTATTTCCCGGCCCCTTGCGTTTACGGAAGGAGAGCCTGTCATGCCAGGTAGTGCCTCCCCTGTAGATCGTCAGCGGACCCAGTTTGAAGGTGAGAATTCTCTCGGGGCACCTCTGAACGCATTCCCCGCAGAAGATGCATCCTATGTCGCCGAGCCTCTCCATTCTATCCTCATCCAGCACCTTTCTGACCCTCGTGGGGCAGTTCGTGTAGCAGACGTGGCATTTGGTGCATTTGTCCAGGTCCTTGTGGAGGTGGAGCAGGCTGATCTTGTTGAACGGCGAGGACATCGCGCCGGTGGGGCATACGTATCTGCAGAAGAACCTGGGCTGAAGGAACGAACCCACGATGAATATCCCCAGCATGAGCCACATCAGAATGTGGATCGGCTCGTTGAGGGCAAGGTCCTCCTGCAGGGTGATCACCCGCAGTACATAGAACAGGGATGGGGTTGGGCAAACTCCGCAGTACGGTGCGGTTTGACAGGTCCCTACCGGCAGATAGGATTGAAAGACGTCACCGGCTATGCTGTCGCCGATGACCGATATCCCGATGGATATCGATAGAAACAGCGAGAAACCGAGTATCACGAACCTGATCATGGACAACCTCTCGTGGGTCTTCTGCTTGAACTCCCTGGCCGGAATGTTGAGGCCGTTTCTGATCCTGCTCAGAACATCCTGAAACAGTCCGAAGGGGCAGGCCCACCCGCAGAGAGCCCTCCCCACCATCACCACGATGAGAAGGAACATCCCCAGTGCGAAAAGTAGAAGCATTATGTCCCATGTGTCCGTAAGCGTCCTCTGGAATGTTGCCATGGGGCATGCTCTGATCTGATTGTGTTCGTATATGTACGGGATCTCGGCCGAGAACGGAATGTCCAGCCTCAATATCGGGAGGAACGGGGAGACGTATATTGATCCGATGACCGTGAAGTTCAGAAGCAAAACCAGAATCGCCTGCCCGATCAGACGGATCGGTTCGATCTTCATCCATTTCCTCGGGGGTTTCCTTCCTGATTGGTCATCGATCTTTCCCTTCTTATTGACCTCCTCACCCATCTTCATCCCCCCGATCACTTTCCATCCAGAAGATGTCTGAACAGTTCCGCTGCGTCACCGGAGATCACACCGTAGACAACCGCTATCAGGCCGGCAGCGGCGATGATAATAACGATTGCATATGGTAGATACGTGTCGGCCATCATCGGTTTCTTCTTCCGATATGCCGGAGGAGGGAACCTCTTTCTACCTATCGGCCCCAGAACGTGGAAATTGTCGTCATCCTCCGGGGCATTCTCGAATCTTCTGAACAGGTTCTGCCCGGCGTATAGAACGAGGATCAGAAGTGCCGTGGAGATGAACAGGAACAGGAAGGAAATTCCGTTCAACCGGTCCACCTTCCCCACGTCCTCAACGGTATAGCGGAAAACGGAGGAGGTTGTGATGTTGCCGTTCTCGTCAGCCACAACCATCCAGTAGTAGACATATCTCTTCTCCGTGGCAGGTATGGAACCGGAGAAGCGATTCGGGTGCAGATCGTCCTTTTCACATTCGGTAAAAAACGTATCCTCGATCTTCTCGCCGTCGTGAAAGAGGGTTCCGTTCTCGGATTGGAGCTGTTCCATATTCGCGTCGGATGCATGGTAATAGAGGACCGCATCCACGATATCGATCTCACCGACGGGGTAGGACGACTCGAAAATTATTGACATCTCCTTGTCGGATATCGGATTCTCGGGGTATATCGTCGGTTTTGATATGGATGCCCCCTTAATAACGTGGACCATTCCGGAAGCCTCCCTCCTCCCGCAGTTTGAGGTGTCGACCGAGCAGTTGATGAAGAAGGAGCCCGGATCGTTGCAGCGCAGGGTCCATCTGAATGTCTTTATGGTCGGCTCTCCTCCGGCCACGGCAGTCAATTCGTCCACCTCAGCCGGCGTGGGCCCGCTCACGATGGTAAGGTTCTCCGGGATTGTCAATCCGGGAACTATGTCGTTGGCAAAAAGGGAATAACAGCAGCCTCCGTAGAAGTATGCCCTGAGGGCGACCTCAACCTCCCCTCCGTAACCCTGAACGCTTGGCGACACCTCCATGATTATCTCGTCGAAGGTGGCGGCCTGTGATCCGGAGCCATCGGCCTCGCCGATGAAACCATCGTTGATGATCGAAAAGGCACTCAGTATCAGGATCGCTAACAGGACAACAGCGGCTCCAAAGCTCCATTTCATGTTATCATCGACCTCCACCGGCGGTGCCGGTCTGGTTCCTTTCCTTATCGAGATGGGAGAATGCATCCGGGATCTCCGATCCCTTGAACCTCCTTCCAAGGTAAATTCTCCTCTTTGAGGATACGATCAGGCTGACAATGACTGCTATAAGCATGACCACAAGCAGAAGTGTGGCTGCAATGAAACCGCCGTTGATCAGCTCCCGGCTTATCCTGAACTGCTCGATGTTTGATGTCCGCTTGTTTCCCTGGCTGTCCGATGCGGTGATCCTGATCTCGACCCGGTCCCCGATGTCGAACCGGGGTAGAACGGTCTCGTATCTGTCGCCTCCGATGTTGAACATCGTCTGATTGGTCCAGCTCCTTCCGTTGATCCGGTACTGGATCAATACGTCCGATACCACCCCGGTCCCGTTGTCGATGATCACAGCATCGACCACAATGTATTTCTTGTGGTTGAAGGAGCCCGGGGACCAGGTGATGTTTGAGATCGTCGGCGGTTCGAGATCGATCAGTGGAACGTCCAGCAGATTATCGGATCTGGATATGAACTCCGTCGTGTAATTCAGACCCAGGTGGAGTGCGGTCAACTTCAGAGTATCCGGAAGGCGTAATGAGGCCTCTTCACCGACATCCACGTCAGTATCGTAGTCGATGGAATAGATTCCTCTTGAATCGGTGAACGTCGTATCGATAACCTCTTCGGCCAGAACAGATACGGGAACGTCGGGGATCGGTTCTCCGTTCAATGTCACGATCCCCGAGACAACATATCTCTTCAATGTCGTGAAATTCTCGTTCCGAATTCCGGTTGGCGGATCGGAATTCCTAAGGACCACCTCAACGTCGGCCGAGCTTGCATTCTCGAAATGAATGAGGGATCCGGAGGAGATCACCGCTTTCACGGTCTTGTTCTGGTAGCTCTGATCGAAATGCACCCTGAACAGATCGATGGAGGATCCGTTCCTCAGATCCAGGTTGAAGACCACATCCCTCTCCATGCTCTGCAGCATTGAGATCCTTGATCCGTCCATGGCGATCCTGATATCCTCCGTGATCGCAACTAGTTTCTGGTGCATACCGCATTCGATCACAAGGAGATCGAGATCCGTCGAGATCAGATGAAGCCTGGATCGGTCGGATATCTCGAATACAAGCGATTCGTTTGCGAAGCGGCATCTCGTCAGGGTTACCGTGGTGTTGGCGAAGCATTCGAATCTGTCCGTTTCGAACGTGCAGTCGATGAACCTCACTTCGGGATCGGCCTTTCCGAGGAATTCGTTCGTCGAGGACCAGCCGAGTTTCACATATCCGTAAAGGATTGTCCGCTCGACGATCCCCACAGCGTTGTCGTTGAGTTCGATCGCCTCGTGAATTGTCGCGTATCCGATCTGATCGTTGACCGAATGGATCACCGAATCCGCGATGTGGAATTTGGAAATGGTCTCGGGCCTGACGTTTCCGTAAACAGTGCTGTTTCGTATGATTATCTGGCCGTTGGTGGGTTTGAATATGGTCTGTCCGGGCTCGTGGAGGGTGCATGTGGAGTTCTCGATCCTGATCAGACCATATCTCTGTGACGACATGAAGAACCATCTCTCCATGATCACATAGGTCGAGTTGATCGTGGCATCATGATATTCGGTAAAATTCAGATACGCGTTCAGGCTCGATCTCTCGCATATGAAGCTCCCCTGTCCCGTGATGAGGATAGTTCCTCCCGTCACACGAGTATCCTCGGGTACGACATCGCCGGGAAGTTTTGCAGTGAAAATCGAATCCTGCACGATGATCCGTCCGTCATCATCCACCTCGATGAAGGAGGCGTTGTTCCGATCCATCCTTTCGATTTTTGTTACCGGCTGGGGATTTACCGTGAACGTTGATCCCTTCTGTATGAGAATAGTGCCCGACTCCCACACACGTATGACATTTTCATCCCTGCCGATCGGGGGAGGATTGATCACGACCTCGGCCGCCCTCGAATCAAGTGTACCTGTCCCGGATATCCTGATCACTCCGTTGACCTCGATACTCCCGAGGACCTTCACGGTAGCGTTCCCGGTTACGGTTATGTTCCCGTACAGACCGGGCTGAAGGGCAAACGAGTCCTCCCCCGAGGCATTGACCACATCCTCCCCGTATCGTGGGTAATCGGTGGTAAGGGGAGCGCCGGTCGATCTGGTCGGGGCTGATGAGGTATTCGTCCGGTCTGCAGACGCTGCGGATGCCGTCGTGGAGAACAATGATGCTGAAATAAGCAGTGATACGATGATAAGAGCCGCCAAAAAGGCTGTCCCTGACGGGACTGGTTCCCTATTCCTGGAAACGTTTCCCTTTTCGGGACTCATCGATATCCTGTCATCCAGCATGATCACCCCGGAGGCTTTAGCTTGTCCTTTCGAAGTTTCTCCGATGTTTTCGGTTCGTATGTGCTGCCCAGAGGCTGCTCGTGGAGCGGGAAATCCCGATTGAATTTGAAACCGTTGGATACGGGAGGTCTCTGCATGATGATCGGTGATGATGCGGGAGGCAGGGCGGCGTTCTTCATGGGGGAGAGGGTTGTCGGCATTACCGCTTTCCCTCCCGGGAGCGCCCTTCTTTTCTTGGTCACAATCAGCTCCATAAAAGCCTCGATCCTGGTTCTTATCTGCTCCACATCCTCCTGCGAGAAATCAGTTTCGATATTGAGGACGGGAATATCGACGGCCTCGAACTCCCTGTTCACGGCCCTCTGTTCCATTCCGTATGTGTGACAGGCCTGACTGACGTGGTAGATGATCCCGTCCACGTTCCAGTCTTCGGTGAACTGTTTGAGCCTCACGATCCTTGCGGTGTTCGGGGTGAAACAGGCGCAGGTGTTCATGAGGTACCTGTCGGCGATGGAGATCAGCTGGTCCGTCGTGAAGATGTTCTTCTCCACGGGATCCCAGTACCCCTTGGTTCCCGTGCACAGATCGTCGGTTACCACGACCCCTCCCGATTCCTCGACGATCACCGGGATCTTCCATGACGGAGCGACAACGGGGCTCCCGGTGATCATTATCCTGGGGGTTTCCCGACTGGCGAAGGATGTCTTCCCCTCGATCTCCGTGCAGAGGACCCCCGCCTTCTCGGTCCATCTCTCCGTGTCGTCGAAGTAGGAGATGAATGTGACGAAGAGGGCGTCCCTACCCCAGATGGACGGATCGCCCCTCCTCGCCTCGTATAACCTGTGTATAAGCGCTCTCTTCCTGTTGACAACGGCGGTGGCCTTTCTGATCTTCCTGCTCGAGGCCCTTTGCCCGGTGAGCTTTGAGAGTTTCTTCGTGAGCAGCTTGATCTCCTTGAGCCAAAGGTCCCTCCCCTGGGTGGTGTTCGTGCAGTGCGGGACCTCGAGGACCCATACCGGTTTGTACTCGGCGAGCATCTCCCCCATTTTCTTCTTTCCGTCGCAGCTTGTCGGTATCACGATCACGTCGCACAGGTCGAAAAGGGGATTCGATTCGAGGTAGGATCCGAAGCTGGACTTCAGCAGGGGGCAGAAATTCCTCGGGAGATACTCCTCCGCCGTCAGGATGGTATCAGAGAATCCGAAAGCCAGCCTAATGGGGATTGCCCCCGATGCCAGGACGAGCTCCTCCGGAACGAAGTTGCACAGGACGCCCACCACCTTCCTGCCCCGCGATTTCTGCTCCTTTATCTCCCGGACCCTGATGGTGAAGAGATTCTCCGCGGTATTGTAGAAATACTCCATTGACTGGATGGAATTGTTGCGCCCCCTGAGATATCCCGTCAGGGCACTGATCCGTCCGGACATCACCGCCAGATTGCGGTCCGTGCCGCTTTCGGATCTGACCGGGTTTGTTTGGGGGGGCTGTGCAGGTGGTTTTCCAGTCCCCGCTGCTGTTTGGTTCGTCAAGTGGTCACTCCTCCGGGCTTGTGGTTGATACGATAGTGAACGATCATCTGATGCTGCCGCGATCGCGGATCGATTGTCCTGTCCCTGCGGGGGCTGATATCTGCGGTGTCAGTACTCCCCCGGAAGCTGATTTTCCCGGGGCCGGAACGGTCGGTACATTCGATGTTCCGTTCTCCACGATCTCCGCGGCGATGACGGCGGCCCCCGTCGCGGTAACGATCTGGGGGATCTCGGGTACCACGATCTCCATGTTCAGCTCCCTCTTGAATGTCTCCACCATTCCTATATTCCTGGCAGGGCCCCCGTCGAAGAAGACCTTCTCCCTGATCCCGACCTTCTTTGCCATCACGATCAATCTTCTGGCTATGGCGGTGTGTATTCCCTGTATTATATCCTCCTTGTGCTCCCCCTCAGCGAGGTGTGTTGCCACCTCGGATTTGGCAAATACCAGACAGGTGGTTGTGATCTCCACGGGATCTCTCGCTGTCAACGATATCGGACCCATCTGATCCAGGGGAACCTCGAGGACCTTTGCAAGCATCTCGAGGAAACGACCGGTCCCGGCCGCGCACTTGTCGTTCATCGCGAAGTTTACCATATTGCAGCTCTCGTCGAGGGAGATCACCTTGGTATCCTGGCCTCCGATATCAATTATGGTCCTGATCCCGAATCTCTCCCCTATGAACTTGGAGCCCCTGGCATTTGCGGATATCTCCGATATGTTCGCATCGGAGAAGGAGGCGATCCTCCTTCCGTATCCCGTGGAAACCGTGTAATCGACGTCCGATTCCGAGAGCCCGGCCTTTTCAAGGGAGTTCTTCAGGCACGCCATTGCCGCATTGTCCGGATAGGCTCCGGTAGGGCCTACATCATACCCCATACGACGGCCGTCTTTCATGACGACCACCTTGACATAAGTGGATCCGATGTCGATACCCGCGGTTACGGTCATACTGCCGGCCTCCCGACTTTTTCCAGTCCGAACATCGCCGCTCCCAGAGCGGTTACGAGCTGGGGGTGCGGCGCGATAGTTAGCCCCGGACCCATGATCTTTTCCATCTCATGGATCACTCCGTGATTCCTTACAACTCCCCCGCAGATCATGACATTGCCGTTTCCGCCAATGGCCCGGATCAGACTCTGCACTTTCTGTGCCACTGACTGGTGAAGCCCGGCAATGATGTCCTCCCTGCTTGTGCCCCTGGCAACCAAAGAGACTACTTCCGATTCGGCGAATATCGTGCATTTTGTGGACATGCAGGATGGCGATACGGACTTTCTCGAAAGATCACCCATGTCCTCTACGCCCACCTTGAGGGCTATGGCCATGGAATCGAGGAAACAACCCGTCCCTGATGAGCACTTGTCGTTATTCAGAAACTTTTCAACGGAGCCATCCTCCGATAATCTGATGACCCGTATCCCCTGACCTCCGACATCGGCGATAACCTTTGCCGACGGATTGACGATCCTCGCCCCCTTGGCTATTGCGGAGATCTCGGATTTCTGGGTATTGGCATAGGGTATCTTCGCTCTCCCGTGTCCGGTTGTCACTATATACGACAGATCGTCGTATCGTATGCCTCCGAGCTCCAGGGCCGCCTGGAGGGATTCCGTCGCTGTATTCATTGGCGATGCGCCAGTCTCGAAAACCGATGTGGAAATAATGCCCTTCTCGTCCACGATCATGGTCTTCACTGCTATCGCACCGATATCCATACCGGCTACGTAGACCATTCATTATCACCGAAACAGATCATCCAGTCCCGTATCTGAAGAGGTTGAGCCACCTTCCGGCGGGGTTGAAAATGCCGGGGGGAGCTCCGGTCTTGAACTCCTCGGCAGCTGCGGTCCAGCATGAACACCGGAGTTCAGGTTCTCGATAACGCGCCTATCCTCTATTGATTTTGCGGTTCTGGATTTCTTGGTGACGAGGAGAACACCAACAACGATCACCGCGATCAGCAGTATGATGAATATCACCAGAAGTACCGGAACAGCTGGCGACATTGCTTCCCTCTCCGGGGCGACGTTGTCTCCCTGGTTCGGTCCCTCGTGGATAATATTTGTTACCGTGAAGGCGCCAGTTGTCATTACGGTCTCACCCCCCTGATCGTCGCGGACAATGATCCTGATGATATACTGTCCGTTGGGAAGCGCGGTCGTATCCCAGCTGTAATGGCCCACGTTGGCCAAATTTTCTGCTATCGGGTTGTAGTTCGTCCCATCGGCGGTATATGCGATATCAGCCGTCAGGATGTCCTCTTCGTTGGCATCCTCGGCAGTCCACAGGATCTGTATGATTCCCTCGACAAGCCCACCTTCCTTCGGCCTGTCGATCACGATCGAAGGATCGAAATTTCTGTAATTCAGGACCTCCACATCGGAAATGTAATACTCCATATCCTTCGTGTTCCCATCGCTAGCAACCACTTTCAGGTAGTATATTCCATCCTCGACGTCGTTGGAGTCCCAATCGTATATCCCGGTATTGGGAAGGTTCTCGTCAATCGGAATCCAGTTTTCCTCGTCAACGCTGTAGAATATGCTGATAAGGATGGTATCCTCATCCGGGTCGATCGCCACCCACCTTATCGGAACATCCCCGAAAACCTGATCGTCGTCATCGGGATATTCCACGTCGAGGAGCGGTCTGTCGGGATTGTATATATTGAAATCGTAGGCGAAGTCCTCAACGACCGCATTCGATGTATCGATGAGTTCGATCTTTATGGAATACCGGTCATCCTTCTGTTGGGTCGTATCCCACATGTATGATCCCGTGTTGTCTATCCCCTTCTCCAGTTCCCACCAAGAGCTGAGCCTCTTCTTGTAATAGAGGTTCACTTTCATATCCTCGACAGCATCCTCCTGATCTTCGGATTCCCATGTGATCTCATATTCGCCGGCAATTGTTATTCCGTCCCTTGGAGTGATCAGATGCACTTTCGGGATGTCATTGTTGAAAATGGTAAATGTCGTATCCGAGGTCCGCGAGCTGGATAGGATCCCGTCCGTCACGGTAACCCTGACCATATATTGATCCCCGTCCTCGTACAGAAGCGTGTTGACCGTGTATGACCACTGAATATCGTTCTGCAGGTTGTTGGCGATAACAAACCAAGTCCCGCCCGCATCATCTGACATCTCGAGCGTGACGATCAGGGAATCACCGTCGGCGTCCGTGGCCGTCCAGTAGATGGTCATGTCATCCGAGAATATCTGTCCTCCCGGAGGATAAAGATTCGTTATCACGGGACCGTCGAGATTGTTGATGGTGTGTTTGGCCCTTGTCACGTCATATCCCATCAGACCGGCCGGATCTACCGCCTCGACCCTGATCTTGTAGTCCGAGTAATCCTCCATCTCGGATATGTCCCAGACATATACTCCATCGTTATCCTCGCCTGAGGCGATCTCGAACCATTCCGACGTGTGATCCTGCGAATAGAATATGGAGATCGAAAGCGAGTCGGTTGGATCCTCATCGTCCTCCGCATTCCACCTGACGGTCATCTCCTTGTTGAATACCTCGGATTTCTCATGGGACGGAGTGACGATCTCCACCACAGGGGGATCATGGTTGTCCATCAGGACGGATACCGATGCGCTTCGGGTTTTCTGGGGGACACCGTCGTCTTTCACCGATACCTTGATGAAGTAGTCCCCGTCTGTGAGATCTCCGCAGTTCCAATCATAAGTACCGGTATTGGCCAGGTTCTTGGCGATATCGCTCCACTTGGCTCCGGTCCTGTCGGGTTTGCATTGAAGATCTATCTTGAGATCTCCGGCAGCGGTCTCAGTGTCCGTAGCAACCCATTCGATCTGGGCCGATTCTACCAGTTTCTGACCCTCGCCGGGTTTCGTTAACTGGATTTCGGGAGGATCGTGGGGGACGACAACCCTGAAGGGGCATTTCACGAATATGTGATCCTCGTCGTTGCAGGCCGTGTCCTCGGAGTACACCTCGATCCTGATATAATTTGCAGGATCCGTTCCCAGGATTGCATCTTCGGCGGCTGTCACTATCACATCGCATGTGTAGGTCACTGATCCGGAAAATCCATCCTTGGGGGAATCGACCGATCCCATTATGAGTCCATCGATATCGGTTCCTATCGCTTTTCCCACCCCGGAGGTGTTATCGAGTATCCGGACCGTCCAACCGTCCGGTTTGTAATCCGTCTTGAACATGCACTCGTATGTGCTTCCGCATCCGGGCTGAATCGTTATTCGAAACTGAAGCGTTACCGTTCCTCCGCGTTCGATATCCGTTGTCTTCGAATATGTGCGATACAAGGTGGTATCGCCGTTGTTCCCGTCAGGGCCGTAGACCAGGATATAGTCTTTGTTATCCTTTCCCACGTATATGTTGCTCGTGTTGCACGCCGATACAACGGGCATGACTGATACGAGAACCATCGATAAAAGTGCCACGGCCGATACGATCACAGCAGTTTTCTTCCAGTGAAACATCTTAGCCCCTCCATACATCATCTTGATCCGAAGATTTGTCGAAATACGATCACTCCAGTCCTTGCGAAAGTGCAGGGTATTTGCTCTACAATGAACTATAAGTATTGTTCAAGTACTTTAATTTTTATTGGTGTTGCGACAGTTGGGGCTAATTTCAGGGATAATATGTATATATGTGATACTTTTGCCAACGAAATGTTACTAATTATCCTATAATTCGTGTTACTGTATGCCTTGAACATATTTCGATCTAGCGGTCCCGTTCCGCCGTTGTATCAATATATTTTTAAAGGGGCCTGAACAAATGATCCCATGCAGGCAATCGATCCAAGAAAGGAGAGTTCATGAGATCCAAGGTCTATTCAATAATATTAGTCATACTGATTATCCCATCCGTTGTCGTTCACATGGAAAATGTTGATCCGGGTATCGCAGCTTCCGATATTCCAGCAACGAGATCCTTGACGCCTTTCAAAACGATAGCGGGTGACGAGGAACTGCTGAGTTTTGCGGGCAGTACCGGATCCACAGGAAACGGATCATCGGGCAGTCCACTGACCATAAGCAATGTGACAATCGAATCCGTTCAAAATACCTGCGGATTGCTGATCATGGACACCACTCTGCATCTTGTGATAAGAAACTGCAGCTTCTCCAATATATCCGTCAGAGATGGGTATTCTGATGAATACGGTGCCGGGATCGTTATCGAGAGGTGTGCGAACATCATTCTGAAGGACTGCACCATCAGCGGCAACCTGCTTTATGGAGTGAGCATCTGGATATGCACTGATATCTCGGTTTTGAACTGTACGATTAACGGTAATGGATTGTCCGGAATTTGCATCCAATATTCGGACATGGAATTCATATGGAATAATTCCCTCAAAGACAATGGGATCTACGGGATCCATTTCGAATACGGGCCCAATTCCTTCGTCGAGATCTCGGGAAATTGTTTTGAGAACTGCGGGATAGGTTTGAATCCATATTCGAACCTGAATGAACCGGGTGGTTTGATATCCAAATCGAATCTGGTCAATGAAAAACCGATCAGAACGGTACGGAATGCGATGAACGATACTATCTCGGGCGAGATCGGACAGCTGATACTTGTCAACTGCAGCAGTGTAATCGTTGAGGATGTTATTTTGATGAACTGTTCTGTGGGCATCACCCTCATAGAATGTGTTGAGATCACGATAGACAGATGCACCGTATCCGGATGTGAGAAAGGTATTTTGGGGTGGTTGAGGGACTCGATAATTCATAAGTCGGATTTCTCTGAAAATTCGATAGGCATCGATCTCTATGATGATCGTTCCGCTGTGATAAACTGCACTTTCAGTGAAAATGAGGTTGGAATATATTCAAATAATGCAATTTATAACTGTGATATCGTGGGCAACGAGTTCAGGGATCAATCAGAGGACGGCATAAGACTGGTTAAGTATCTGGGCGGCGGTCATATACTTCAGGTCAATATTTCGAACAATACCTTCCTGAACAACAGGGAATCGGGAATAGAACTTCTGCAGACCTACAACATATTCGTCAGGAACAATTCTTTTTCCGGAGGCGGGGTCGGCATCGAATCTTTTTCCGGTGGCGGGGTCGGCATCGATATAACGTCTACGGACAGTTATTTCGAGAACAACACGTTCACGGGATTGGATCAATCGATACTGTTGACAGACCAATCAGACCGCAATATTTTCATAAACAACAACATGTCATCAACCGGGATAAAACATCTGGTCTACTCGAATTATTACTACCCCAGGAATAACTTGATAGATCAGAGCAACATACTGGACGGCAGGCCGATATACTATGCGGTCGAGGGAAGAAACCTCACGATCGATTCCGATTTCGGCCAGATGATACTCGTCGGATGTGAAAATATTTCCATTCGGGATCTGACAATCTCGGATAGATCGGATTTCCTACAGCTATCAATGACCAGCGATGTGAAGGTCTTGAACAACTCATTTTCGAATACCGGCATATATTTCGTATCGAGCAGCGACGGAATATTCATGTATAACCAGATCCGGAAATCTATAATCAACGTTCATAATTCGAAGATTCTTTTTCAATACAACAACTTTGACAGGAATCCATTTCCCTGGTCAGATTATGTATATGGTACCGAGATCGATCTTGACAGGAATTACTGGGAAGATTATATTGAAAGATACCCCTCCCAGAAAGCCACCAAAGGCGGATACTATTGGGACCATCCATATGAGATCTCAACATGGTTCACCAAGGACCCTCATCCGCTTGTATATCCGTTCGATTACACCGGGCCGAGATCGCCGGTTTTCGTAAAGGACCTGACTCCAGATGAAGCCGAAGCCGGTTCGGTCTTCAACTTCTCGGTTGTGATCGAGGACTTCCACGGGATATCCAATGCCTATCTAAAACTGAAGTTCATGAATAGTGTCCATACGCTGAGATTGAATTCCACCGCCAGCAGCACATGGTTTGCACATTTCCCCGTCCCGGTGAAAAATGAGACGATCTGGTATTATTTCAGCGCGGTGAACATACCTGGGATAGGGAACAGTACCGAGCAGAGATACAAGAAGATCGTCGATACGAAACCCCCGGAAATTTACGATATTTCGGATCCCTTTGCAACAACAGGAGATCCGTACGATATCAAGATCACGGCACTTGACAATCTTCCGCTGGATTCCATAAGGATCACCTATTGGTTCGGAGAGGATCGGAATTCATCTTCGGATTATTACAGCGACAATCCTGCAGAAATTGCCGTTCAGATCTCCGATTACAGCCTGGAATCGCTCCGATACCGCGCGGAGGTACGGGAGATAATGGGAAATATCTACAAAACGGAGATACGGGAGATCCCGGTACGGGATAACGATCCGCCTTTCATAGGAGGTTTATACGATTTCTCGGTCAACTCGGGGGAATATTTCACATTGAACGGATCTCTATGCTGGGACAATATCGGGATCGTCAACTATTCCTGGGTGCTGACCGGACCTGGGCCATCCCGGACCGTATTCGGCGGGGAAGTGCGAATCACACTGCATCCGGATGGTGTCTATACTGCCAACCTTACGGTATCTGATGCGGCCGGCAATCGTAACGGGAGATCGTTCACGATATATGTCAAACCTGCCGCTGACGATGACGACGAAGAGCCGGTCGAACCTCATCCCACGAGTATCCAGGTTCCGGCGGGACCCGTTGTCGATCCGGATGGAAATTTGATCCCGGGAGCCCGGATCAACGTCAGCCGGGGAATGACCACGCACACCATGATCACCAACAATGAAGGGCAAGCGGTGTTCAATCTGCCAAGGTCTTGGCTGGGAAGCAATCTCACGGTCCAGATAACGAAGAACGGTTTCTATCCCTCCACCTATGTCATCCAATTCAGGGATTCCATGTCGCTTTACGGCGTATTCGGACCTCTGGATCCGATCCCTGAGGGATCCGGTGAGGATGGTGACAACGGAGGCGGATTTGACCTGATATACCTGCTCATACCCGCCGTTATTATCATTGCCCTTTCGGTCCTGGCGGTTTACCTGATCAAAGCAAAGAGATCATCGGTTTCAGCGAAGGATGAGGAATGATTCCCCATTCAATAATGAATTGAAAGCCATCGTGCCTGTATTTCTACTCCTCCCAATCGGTATCCTCCTCCTCATCCGATCCTCCCTTTGCCATCCTCACGATGACGAATATGGCAATTATCAGAATTGTCAGTATCACTAGCAGGGATACACAGGCAATGATCCACCATGAATTTCCACTGCCACCGCCGCCATCGGTCGATCCGGGCCTGTCATCAGGATCCGTCGGGTCGGTATTTCCCAGGAACTCGTCCAGGTTCGAGTACGTATCGTTGTCCAGATCCATGCCGGCATCCGAAGGATCGGTTTTGTTCAGGCCGTACAGATCCTCCCACCAGTCCGGTATCCCGTCGCCGTCGGTATCCGTTTCATTGGTGTCGTCGTCATCATCGTCTCCCCCGCCCGGGATCCCCCTGGTCGCAGTGAAATTGAACGAGATGGATTTCGTCATTCCCCGATCCCAGATGTCCTTGATCCCAGGTGCGAAGGTGACGTTGTATGTGACGCCCTCCGTCCAGTTCACTACCGGATGATAATACAGGAAGCGGTCATCCCAGGTGAACGATCCGTCCATTTCGGGGGTGATGTTGAAACCGGTCCTTACGGAGAGATCTTCCATGGGATTGCTGAACTCGAACCGCAGGGATTCGTTGATGCTCAGGTTCCCGTCGTCAACATTGCTCCATAGGATCACGGGATTCTCGAGGAATACCTCCACCGAATCGGAGTGAACCTCGGATTCCAGCCCGGCAATATCCTTGAACCTGACGTAGACGGTCCTGATCCCGTCAAGGGGGGCATATGATCTGGTTGAAGGCTGATCCAGGTTCCAGTTCATGAATTCGTATATCCTCTCCCATTCGGACCAGGTGGAGTTATCGTTGCTGAACTGGACATGGGTGACCTCGTTGAGGCTGTCAAGATCGAAACCCACGAAAACGGAGGCGGATCTGACCCGATCCGTTCCACCGGCGATGATCACCTCTCCCTTCGGGGGTGTATCGAATACCACCACCACGGGAACATAGGCGATGTTATTCTCCTCGCTTCCCTCGACGATCGCATTCTTATCGTCCACGGTGCAGTATAGTCTGGTCACATTGGCCCCTGCCGTCCAGTTGACCGTCAGGATCTCCGATCCGAAAGGAGCGATGCCGTCGATCGAAAGAGTCTCCCCTATCTGTCTGCTCGCGTTGAACGGCTCCTGCTCGTAGAACCTTACCTCCACATCCGCGGCAACCTCTCCTCCCGGATTCGAGATCTCTGCTGTGATCACTATCTTTTCTCCCAGGTCCGGTTTCGGATCGGACAGCGAGATCCTGTTGGCGTAGACGGCAGGGTCCTCCAGGGTCCGGTTATCAGCAATATTGCCCCGCACGTATTCATCGGCAGTGTACTGATCGGGGGCGCACACGAACTCGAACGTGCTCAGGTAATGGTAGTTGATCTTCCAGTTGGTGAGGACAACGTAGTGGCCGTCGTTCAAGTGCTCGGTTATTATCTTCAGGTTGTTTGTGTGGATCATGGAATCCGCCAGGTTCAGAACGTTCAGGGGTATGTCGAACGTATACAAACCGTCCGGAACAGTATCTTCTATGACCCCGATCTCCTTGTCGTTGACGAGGATATGGACCGTGTGCGGTTTGACATCGTCTCCCTCTCTGGGCTTGAACTCTATCTCGAGAGTGACACGATCCAGGACCTTATGTCCGGCAGCGGCCCTCTTTTCCTTGCTGAAGGTCAGACCATCGTCCTGGCTGAACTTGAAATAATTAAGATCCAGCCCCGTCCTGTCGTCATGCCAGTCCATCATCACCGTATTTCCAGCGCATGAAACATGCGGGTATTCCGAATAGGAGTCGTCATCCGTCACCCTCACGGGATCATCCCAGGAAGATGCCTGGTCCTCGCCCCTGAGATAGAATATCTCGCTGTCGCCGTGCTTTGAATCCCTCCATACCACATGAACGGAGCCGTTTTCGGAAACGGCAAGAGAGGACTCTCCCGCATCCACGCCGGAATCGGAGATCTGCTCGGATGGATCCCACGAAAATCCCCGATCGTCGCTGGATGAATGGTATATCTCGCCATGTCCGGATTCGTTATCGGTGTAAACGACATGAATGTAGTTGTCGCCGCCGTATTCCATGTAGGGGTGGGTGGATGCGGAAAGGGTATCGGAGATCCTCGCCTCCCTCTGCCATGTCTCCCCGCCGTCGTCTGTCTGTATGTAATATATCTCCGGATTCCCATCCCTCTCATCGGTCCATGCGAGGTGAACCCTCCCGAATTCGTCGATCTTGACAACCGGGTCGTCGACGTCACCGGCAGCGTTCGTGACCCGGATATCATCGGTCCAGGAGCTTCCCCCGTTCCGGCTGTACTTGAAGTATATCTCCCCGTCGCCGTCCCTGTAATCGATCCAGGCCATTGCAAGCTCCCCATCCGGTCCGGCATCCATCGTTGGCCACAGGGAATCACCGGGTGCGTCGGTCAGCTGCGTTATCTTGTCGAGTTTCGGTGAGAACTCGGATGACCTTGCATACTGGATCTCGGTATTCCCGTCTACGGTCTCGTGCCAGTAGAAATGGATCCCCGACGAGCTGATCAGCATTCTGGGCATCCAGGAGATGTTCTCCTGATAGTTCGGATAGTACTTGGCAACGTCGTCCCGTAGGATCCGGCCCATGATCCCCCTTTCTATGGACCTGCTGTTCACATAGTCATTGAAATTATGCGCATGATATTTCGTGAGATCGCTGAAGGACATTCCCGTGGCCCAGTACGACGCGGCCTGCTGGGCAGCCCACATCGCCGCCGCACCGATTGCGGCTGCCAAGCCGCCCGGAGTGCAGAGACTGGCAACAATTCCCACCGCTGTAAGGGCATTGCTCAGAAAGCCCCATATGTCCACTATCAGATCGATCAGGTCCAGCTCGGGTTTGTTCGTGCAGTACCAGTCATCTCCCCCCGATGAGTCGGATCCTCCTCCTCCCCCCCATCCTCCGGGGGATCCGCCGGGTGAGGGATTGGGATTCCACTTGTTGCTCTTCCAGTTGGGGTTTCCTCCGCCCTTCCAGTCGGAATCCTCCGCATCGGGCGTTCCGTCGTTGTCGTTGTCGTAGGGAAACGGATCGGAGGAGGAATCATCCTGCCCGTCATCGTCGTCATCACTGTCCTCCGAATCGTCCTCCCCGTCGTTATCGTGATCCGTGGGATGGTAATCCTTGTCGTCCGGTATCTTGTCATTGTCGTCATCTGGATCTCTTCCGTTTATTATCAGGTCGTTGTCGTGATCATCGGGATAATCGTCATCGGTATTATTGATCCCGTCGCCATCCCGGTCCGGATCAAGGTAGTTCGGGAGCCAGTCGTTGTCGAAATCGATCCTCCAGAAATCGCTGGGATCCGGGTTGCCGTCCCCGTCGTCGTCCCCGTCGATCATATTGGGGTATCCGTCGTTATCCGTATCCATCGAAAAGCCGGGTTCATCTATGTTCAGTATCCCGTCGCCGTCCATATCCGGGTCCTCTATATTGCTGAGACCGTCGATATCCAGATCATCGGGATCGATGTCCTTGTAGGGGATTCCGCCCCAGTTCGGATATACAGATGCCGCGAAGACCTCCCACCCGGGCCGGGGAGAGAAGTCAAGATCGATACTGTACAACTTGTCGTAGGCGGATAGGAAGACCTTGCCCGAGAATCCCCCGAATGCGTACATGAGCTCGGGAGCCACCTTTATATCCATTGTCTCCCCGGATTCCATTTTCCCGTGGCTTACGATCGGATCGAAGGTGAGCGCCTCGATCAATCGATCCTCGGGAAATATTCTTACATCTGTAACCTTGTCGTCCAGATTGGTGATTCTCAGGGTTTTTTCAAGCGTGTACGGATCGGATGCGATCTCCTCGATGGTCATGTTGACGAACAGGTGGTTCAGCCTGACCTTGACATGAGCGGTGTCAGTCAAGGGAAAGGCTCCCCAGTCAGGCAATGTTGACAGATTCAGGGTCAGGTCGTATTCCCTTCTCATGGCGTCCTGTGCATGGAACGCGATCACCAGCGTTCTTGTCTCTCCCGGAGGTACTGCCATATAATCGTCCTCGGACCCCTCCCCTATGAAATTGAAGATGAAGTCATCGTAATCCCCGTCTATCTCCGTCTTAACGAAGTGAACGCGGTTATCCGTATTCTTTATCTGAACGTTCTTTCTCTGATCGTAATCCCGATCGATATGAAAGGCCATTGAGTGGCTTGCGAAGATCACGCCGTTGTCTATGAAGAAACTCCTCTCCTCGCTCTCCGCCGATCCCCTTGCGGAGGTGGATCTCACATGGAACTCGTAGGTTGTTTCCCTGTGGAGGCCGGATATGTTGATGAGATGGTTCATTCCTGCCCCGGCGATGTATCTCTCGAATTCGGGATCACCCTCCTTTCTGAGGAAAAGCTCCGTGGATGCCTCCACATCGGTCCTCCACGAGAACAGAACGTCGGTGGATCCCGTCTGGGATTTGTCATGGGGTCGAAGGTCCCGGATTATCGGATCCGTTATTATTTCGAGCCATCCTCCGGTATGCTTGTTTGTTGGATTCACCTCGGTGGACAGATCCACGGTGAACGTCACTGTTCCCGCTTCCGCATCCCCTGGCACCGTCACATCGAGATATACGATGTTATACTGACCGGTGCTGAGAGTGAACCGTTCATCCGACAGACTGTACCATGATTCGTCGATTCCGGTGATATTGAGGTTGAACCAGTCCAGTGATGCCCCCTCGTTCTTCACAAGAATATCAAATGATACCGTGGATCCCACCGTAGCCGTCATCTTGATCGGAAACAGGGATAGGGATGAGGGATAGCTCGGGACCGCACCGATCAGATCCGACCTCCCGCTCTCACCGGATCCGGTCTCGTAGGTGATGTAATAGAAATAGGTCTCGTCGTTTTCGAGCCCGGTATCCCTGAAGTTTGTACCCTTGACCGTTCCGATCCTGGTGAAGGCCGATTCATCGAGGGAGAGGAGGTTTTCCGCCGGTATGATAGAACTGACTATCCGATCCGACCTCCATCTGAGATGGACCTTCGCACCCTGGGTGTTATCGTAGAATTCGATCCTTATCGGGTGGTAACCGCGTTTGAGCCGGATATCGACCTCATGCTGTTGAATTCCGTCATACCACTCATCGATGAGGTTCCTTCCGTCGATCCACAATCTGATCCCGTCGTCATTTTCCGTCTTGAAAGTGTAAAAGCCGTCATATTCGATCCTGATGAAGCCGTCCCATCTTGCGGAGAAAGTGTCGGAATCGATAGACCCGTCGGGAGAATCGTACCCCCATCCGAAATCTATCGTCTCATCCAACCTGGACAGAACAAGGTCCGTCAGATTCATGTTATTGAAATAATCTCCTGCGAGCCCGTTTTGTATATCATCCGGATCCAATCGATATATGTTGTAATTGACGATATCCGGGTCGGAGGTCCCCTTCCAGCTCAGGTCGACGAACCCGTTTCCCTCGAGAACGGAGATGTTCCCGATGGGAAGCATGAACTCGCCGTAGTGCTCCTTCACCTCCGAGGCGCTGAGGTATTTATCGAGGAGGACGAAATGATCCATGGATCCCACCAGCCCCTGGTGAAGTTCGAAACCGCCTCCCACCTCATCCTGCTCGTGTCCGAGGACCAGGGCTCCTCCCTGTATGATCTCCACCCCCTCGGCGAGACTGCCTGCGAACTCCTCCTCCCCGTCTATGTATATCCTGATGTCGCCGTCTGTATTCCTCCAGGCGACGGCCACATGATGCCATGTTCCGTCCCGTATGTCGATATCGGTCTCCACATTCTCGGGATAATCGACCTCCACGTAGATGTTCGGCTTCATGCCGAACAGCACCTCGTTGTCCTCGCCTTCCACCGCGTATGAAAGCGGGAATTGATTATGCTGATCCTCCGATGATCTGATCCAGAATGCGAAGGTGAACTCGGACGTAGGAAAGTCCATCGGATTGGTGATCAGATAATCGTCCGAACCGTCGAACTCGATGCAGCCGCCGGAAATTCCCGTTGACCACGAGGGATCGGTGGATTCCGGATCTTTGGTCTCTCCGAGCTGTCCGTCCCATCCGTTTCCACTCGTGTCATCCACCGTTTGACCCGATCCGTCATCGAAATTGTATTCAACTACGATGTTTCCTGTTGGCAGGGAAACCGCGGTCCATGGATTATCCACCGCGGCGAATGAAACCAACACCAGGATCACAACGGCGAATGCCGAAAATAACAATCCAGATTCAGAATGTTTACTTCCTCTACAAGATACCATCTATTCACCCCCAACTCTCCGCTTCGAAAAATCGAATTTTATAAAAAAATGTATTATTTTTCCCAAATTTAATCTTTTCGAAAATATCTATGCGGTTTTTTCCAAGAATAATCATGATTTTTGTTAAATTTGGGATGAGAATCAGTTGAAATCGGCTGCTGGGTTCCAGATAATACGATGGGGGAAAATCCGTTTCCCCCAATCATTTCGTATCGATCTGATCCTGACCGGTCTTTCTCATCCTTTCACGTATTCCTGATGATCGTATGGATCCTCGGCAGAGAGTGCCTCGATATCCATGTCCACGGTTGGTTTGGGACCATCCGAGAGTTTCTCCTCTTCAAGGATCCTGCTCAGATTCTGCAGATCGTCCTCGGCGGGGGGCTCCTGCATCTCCTCGAGCTCCTTCATGTGCTGCTGCAGCGACTCTTCCTGTCCTCCGTTGTAGAGTTCATCGTAGGATAGCTTGTGATCGGATCTCTTTATATTCCGATAGGCCTCCGTCGAGCTGATCGGAACGTCACGGTATCTTCTTTCCATCTTCGTATCGTGCTCTTCCTCGTCGTCCATCAGGAAATCGTCATCTTTCAGTAGAGGTCTCTCAAGCTCCTCCTCCTCGATCTCCTCCTCCACCTCCTCTCCAACCTCCGGTTCCTCTGCAGGCTCCTCTCTCTTCCTCGTGAGTATGAAAGCAATTACCGCTCCGGCAAGGAGCAGGAAAATTAACACCGATATCCCTATAATGACCGGCAACGCAGAGGATTTACTGGCGGCGGACGGGGCCTCCTTCACGTCAATGGCAAAGGTCTTTTGAGCATATTCATAATCGTCGAAAACCTCGACGGTGACATCATGGAGGCCGACCTGCGAATCTGATGGGATCCATTGGATCCTTCCCGTACCTGACGAAACCTCAAGACCCTGAGGTCCGTCGACGAGGCCGTAGGTGAGATCATTCTCCTGTCCTTCATCGTCATCACCCCCGGGGATCATGAAAATGAATGATTCTCCAATCGTGGCCTCTTTAATTGAAATATCCGATATTCTCGGAGGGGTGTTCACGTAGAACGAGAACATCCCGTCCTTGCACGATCCCTTGCAGAGGCCGTCCGAAGGGATCACGGTCCAGTAATACAGTGTTCCGTGCTGAAGTTCGGTTGGTGCGATCGTCGAATCCCGGCAGTTCTCAGACAGCTGGCAGTTCGAAGACAGTGTGTTGACGTCATCAAAAGAGCTTGACAGGTATATCTCATAGGTCAGATCGCACCCCTCGGTATCGCACCCTTCCCACTCCAGGACAAAGCTCTCGTCCATGACAACCGTCCTGCCGTCTTCGGGATATATCAGTTCAACCACCGGCGGGATGTTGGGTATGACAGTTATTATGAAATCTGTCGTGATCCTGATTTCGCCGTCGAACGCTGATATCTGCACATTCAGCTTGTAAGGCGGCTCGGCCAGGTACGAATACCATGCAATCTCTCCCGTTTCCTCATCTATCGTGATATTCGTAGAGGGGGTTGACGAAATCCCGTAAGTCAATTCATCTCCTATGTCCTCATCCTGCGCTTCTATCACGAACAAGTACAATTCCCCTTGTTCTACCTCGGCGTCCTCCGGCAGATTCGTCCACACCGGAGCGTCGTTGGTGTTCAGGACCTCGAGGGAATACGTCAGATATCCCACACCTCCCCGAAGATCCTCTGACGTAACCGTGATATTGTGTACTCCGACGTCATCATTGGCGGGGGTCCCTGTCAATAATCCAGTATCCTCATCCATCGAGAGCCAGGAGGCATCTGTTTCGATTCCCCAGGTGAAATCCGCAGGTCCGTCGACGTCCGTGGCCCTGAAATTCACCCTGTATTCGGTGTCCTCGTCTATCCGGGATTTCGGCGTCGTTTCGATGACGGGAGGATCGTTTGTGTCATTAACGGTCAGGACGAAAGATGTCGACGCCGATCCCCCTTTTCCGTCATCCACGGTGATCTCGACATTATACCATCCGACGTCTCGATTCCGGGGAGTTCCCGTGAGATTTCCCGTCTGACCGTTCATAGATAACCATGACGCATTGGTATCGAGATCCCAGACAACGTCGCCGTAACTCTCGTCATCGCAGTCGTAGTCCACATGATACAGGTAATCCTCGGCTGTCGAGACCACGTTTTCCGTAAGGATAACCGGCGGAGCATTGTGGACATATACTGAAAAATCATGCCGGTCCCAGTTCCCCTCGGAATCGGATATATTGATTGAAACAGCGGATTGCGTTCCCACGTGGCTGTTGTCGGGTATTCCATACAGGTCCTTCGCCTGCTGATTCCATTTGAGCCATCCGGAGTCGATCCGGACATTCCATTCGTATATCGTGTTGACTCCGAAATTGAAATACGTCACCCTGTATTCCTGATCCTCCACTGCCGTGACCGTATCCTCGAGGGGTCTTAGCTGGACAGGGGTGACCACGTCCACATAGTCGTATTTCGTGGGATCTATCTTGGCATTAACGAATATTCTATCCCCCACGGACGCTTTTATAAGTCTCTGCCAGTTTGAGGATGTATTAGTTATGGTGAAGTAACCTTGATATCTTCCGGTTGCCGCCGCAGTCTCCCGCAGTCTGATCTCGATAACAGAGGAACCCGATGCAACTTTGACATACGCTTGATTGATACTTGTTGAATTTGCGTCTTCACCGACCACCTCGACATAAACTCGGTCCCCGATCTCCGCCTGATCCATCTCTTCCGTACATCCTTCGTCTGAATAGAGACTCACAGAATAGATCCTCTTCGGGCCGTCCGGATTGAAACTGTTGAACAGATGGACAACCCCAGATTCAACATGGTTGCCATCTCCGTAATAAGCTCCGATGACAATATCCATCCGCCCGTCGTTATCCACATCACCGGGCCTCTCACTGAGAACTCCCGCGTAATGATTCGCTTTAGTACCGGGAAAGGTTACATCGGCAATGCTTATATTCTGATCCTTGGGCCATCCTTCTTTTTTCCCGTGCAGCAGATAGGTTAATCCACTGTTTCTCATACCACCATACCATGCAGTCGGACTCCCGATTAAAATGTCCGATATGCCGTCCATATTAAGATCGCCCGCCGAGGTAACTTGATTTCCAAGACGGTAATTATGACCGGCCCCAATATACGATGCATCGGCATGTGATTCATTGAGGATCAAATTGTCGTAAGATGAATTTCCGAAGAAGAAGTAGACTTTACCCCGGTTATCACCGCCGTACCACATATTGGAAAGGGCAAGATCATCGAATCCGTCGCCATTGACGTCATCTATTCCATATAAGTATGGCCATGTGTTGCTTTTCTGTTTGAATGTGACATTTGTATGATTCAGATCGAATATTTCCGGCCACGATCCCTCTCTTCCACAGACAAGGAAGGTCGTGTTGTAATACTGCGACATTACGATGTCATCGATCCCGTCGCCGTTTACATCACCAGCTTGCAGGCCGATATTAAGACGTTCTTGGTTTCCGAGTCCATTGAAGATCACATCGGCGTAAGAAAGACTGCGGTTCTTCATCCAACCGTCCCGCTTTCCGAAGATCATGAAAACCGCTCCCGTCCTTGTTACTCCAGTCCGGGATGAATATGGAGCAGAGATAAGGATATCATCAAATCCATCGTTATTTACATCTCCGGCCCCGCTTACAACAACCCCGGAACTATCACCGGGATATTCGCCTATGAAAGATACGTTGCACGTGGAAGCGTTCATGTCGCGCTTGAATCCGTCCCTTCTCCCGAAGAATATGTAGGTTTTACCCCGGTCCGCATCATACTGTCTGGATGACATCAATATATCATCAATCCCGTCGCCGTTGACGTCACCAGCGGAACAGGCGTGGTATCCAAGAGCATCATTTCGGTTTTCGCCGTAGAAAGTAGCATTTGAGTTCCCCAGATCGAAATTCTTGTCGTAAAATTCAGCACCGTCCGATCCGTAAACAAGGTACACTTTTCCTGCCCATCCACCATTCGAATTGTTTTGGGGAGCAGCGATCAGAATATCATTTATGCTATCCCCGTTGAAATCTCCCGCGATAGAGACCGCGAAACCTGCATGGTCCAATGTATCCTCCCCGGAGAAGGAGATCTCGGCACTCGTCACCGGGATCACCGTCCCCCCCGATCTTGTATGGCCGGCTGTATTCTCAATCGATTCCACCATATCGAATCCCGAAAACAGAGTCGCGACAAGTATTAATACTGCGACAATCGGTTTTGCTTTCGATTTCATTTCATTTACGGTAACCCTTTCTGACGATCCGTTTATGTCATATCCTATCATACTCACTCCTCCCCATTTTCAATTGGTTCATTCGCTCCGGTGATTCCCGCCCCCTCTTTCATCTCTTCCAGCTGTCTGATCTGCTCACTCAGGGATTCCCTGAGATCATCCCTGGTAACTTCCTCGTCAAAATCGATCTCCCGCTGCCCGTATAATTCCTGATGTGTCGGGAGGGCATGAGGGCCGATGTGTCCATACGCCTCATCCATCGTGGTTGCAACGTGATCCTCCTCATCCTCCTCTTCATCGCGAATCTCAAGTGGAGAATCTTCCGCGGATTCATCTTCCTCCCTTTTCCTCGATATTATCAAAGCAATTATTATTCCTAAAATAATCAGAATCATTACCGCCGATACTGCTATGATAATCGGAGCTGCAATGGATCTCCGTGATGATGACGAGGATCCGATCACCTCGATGTTAAAGGTCCCTTTCGTATACTCGCATCCATCGTAAACCGTCACGGTGATCTCGTGCGGTCCGGTTTGATCTTCCGATGGGATCCAAGCGATCTTTCCAGTATCCGGGAATAGATCCAGACCATCGGGCCCATCGACAAGTGAGTATGTTAGATCGGACTCCTGGCCAGTATCGTTGTCTCCTCCGGGGATCGAGAACGTGAACGATTCCCCTGCCGGGATCTCCATATTCGGAATTGGACCGATCATGGGTGGAGTGTTGACGAAGAAGGAGAAAACTCCATCCAGGCAGGATCCCGCACAGACGTCATCATGGGGTATCACCGACCAGTAATATGTGGATCCGTATTTCAGTTGCTGGGGAATGTATGATGAATCCGAACACCCTTTCGTTATCATACAGTTCTCAGCCAAAGATATGACATCCTCAGCATTGTCAGAGAGGTACAGGTCGTATATCAGATCGCACCCCTCGCTGTCGCATCCTTCCCACTCCAGCAGAAGATCGGATCGGATCACAGTCTTTCCGTCCGCCGGAGATAGAAGGTTTACCGTGGGCTTCAGGTTCGGGATCACTGTGATCGTGAAGAAGCTGAAAATATTGATGGTCCCGTCGGTGGCGGTCACCTCGACATCAAGCTCGTATGGAGACTCCGGGAGGTAAGCATACCATCCGATCTCGCCCGATGTTTCATTTATGGTTATATTCGTAAACGGATCCGATTCTAGTCCGTATGTGATGGTATCTCCGATATCGATGTCATATGCTTTAACGGTGAAATGATACCATTCTCCCTGATTTACGATTATATCCTCGGGTTGATCCATCCACTCGGGTCCGTCGTTGGAGTTGATCACCTCAAGTATGAATTCGATGGAATCGGATAGACCGCCTTCATCCTCGACCGAGACATTGACCCTATACGATCCCACATCGTCGTTGACCGGCGTTCCAAAGAGAACTCCCGCAGTTTGGTTCATCAACAACCAATCCGCCTCGGTATCTACATCCCACATGAAACCATTGTCATCATCGACATCTGCCACGTCAAGCTCCAGAAAATATTCCTCATCCTCGATTACGGATGAAATCGGCTCCGTTTTGATCTTCGGAGGATCATTGACGTTGATCACTGTCAGGTTGAATATCTCTTTCGAAATCCCTTCCTTGCCATCATCAGCGGTTACGGTAACTGAATATGTTCCAACATCCTCATTGACCGGTGTGCCGTATAGAACACCGGTTCCGGCATCGATGGATAACCAGGATGCATTCGTGTCCAGGGACCAGGACATATCTGCCAGATCATCATCATCGGAATTGTAATCGACCTCGTACAGCTCATCCTCGACCGCGGTCCCAAGACTTTCCGTGGTAATGATCGGAGGTGCATTCTCAACGAACACCAGAAATTCGTTCGAATCGAAATTTCCCTCGGCATCCGATATGTTGATGGACACGACGAATCTGGATCCGGCATGTGTATGATCCGGATATCCATAGAGCTCCTTGTCAACGTCGTTCCATGACAGCCAATCGGAATCAATTTCAACGTCCCAGGTCTGAATTATGCTGATTCCCGAGTTGCTGAATCCGATCCGATATTCCTCGTCTTCCAGGGCCGTTGTTCTGAAAGTCGGGGGATACAGCTTCACAGAGGTGACGATATCCACATATGCAAATTTGGTAACATTCTTGACTGAAAACACCCTCACCCGATCTCCCAAGCCAGATCTGATGGTCCGAGCCTCCGCGGATGTCGTGTCCGAGATCGTGAATGAACCCCGGTATACTCCGGTGTTGATCCCGATTTCCTGCAGTTTTATCTGGAAGCTGGAGTCCATGGACGTCACGATGGCATATGCGTTGTTCTGTGTGGTGGAATTTCCGTCCGTTCCCCTGAGTTCGATATAGACGGAATCGTACATCCGGGCCTGTGAAATCTCCTCGGTGCAGGCCTCGTCCGAAAAAAGGTTCACGGATTGGATGCTCGTCGGACCGTTGGGATTGAACTGTTTGAAAAGATAAACACAGCCCGTTTTCCCGATGGAAGTATTGGCACGGGAAGCACCGATCATGATGTCGGGGTTTCCGTCGTTGTCTACGTCACCCGGTCCATCGCTAAGGGATCCTGCGTAATGGTCCCTGAATTCACCAATGATGCAGTCATTCCCGATGGAAACGTTCAGATCTTTCCCCCATCCGTTCTTCTTTCCATTGATCAGATATGACACGCCAACGTTTCTCAAGCCTTCGTAAAAAGAATTGGAACCTCCGATCAAAACGTCATCGAATCCGTCCTGGTCGATGTCTCCGATCCCACCCATGGAACCGCCAAGTTTGCTTCTGTAATAATATCCAAGATAGGAGGCATTGGCGTGCGTTTCATTTATAGAATATCCACCGCTTGTTCTGTTCCCGAAATAGATCAGAACCTTTCCTCTCTCCTGTATGCCGCCCGATGAGAATCCGGGCAATCCGATCAATAGATCGTCGAATCCATCATCGTTAAGATCACCGGCACTAACACCAAGTCCGCTTCCAGGATGTGTTGAGATCATCACATCAGCATCATTCGGATCCAACTTACTTTCCCATTTCCCGGTATGGCCGAATACCAGGCATGATGATTCTGGATTATACTGACTGATCACGAAATCTCCCAGCCCGTCGTCGTTGAAATCCCCTGCCGAATTTCCGTATCCCAGATAGGAATTTACCGTACTCCCGGCAATAATAACATCCGCCTTAGACAGGCTTAGGTTTTTCCCCCATCCGTCCGGTTTTCCGAAAATGAGGTAAACCGCACCTTGATATGATATACCCCCTCTGGATGAACGATAAGCCGATATCAGGATATCATCGTAACCGTCGCCGTTCACGTCTCCCGCCCGACTGGCGGGATATCCCGACCAATCCCCCGGAAACTCCCCTAGAAATGAAGCGTTGCAGGTTGACACGTTCATATATTTACCGAAACCCTCCTTCCTGCCGAAGAAGAGATAGGTCTTTCCCCTGCTTGAATCGAAGTACCAGGATGAGACCAGAAAATCGTCTATTCCATCTCCGTTTACATCCCCCGCGCATGACAGAGCTCCCTGTCCGTTGCCTAATCGATCATACATAAATTCTCCATGGAATGATGCGCTCGCATTTTCAAGGCTGAAGTTCCCCTCGATATTCGACAGGTCTCCAGATCCGTAGATGAGGTAAACCTTTCCCGAACGGTAATCGTTCGAGGAATTATACGGGGCGCTGATAAGTATATCGCTTATTCCGTCCCCGTTGTAATCCCCTGATATGGATATCGAAGATCCCACACGATCTCCAATTGCCTCGCCGTCGAAGGTGAACCCTGCATCCGATACCGGGATCCTCTCTGCTCCTTTTCCCCGTGTTTGAAAGTTCGATACAGCCTCAGTAGATGCCGGCCCCATACCGGCAAACATCGTTCCCGCCAGCATTAAAGCTATGAATATATATCTCAATCTAGAGATCACTGAAGATTCCCCCGCATTCAATCTAATTTGGCCTCTGCCAAGCTTATGGAATTATGTATTGATGAAATTAGTATTTATAACTTCTTTCCAATTTTTATAAAAAACCCGATGTTTTTTGGTAATATCTTGAAAATTTGGAAATTTTCATATTTCAATCAACATCAATTTTTATAAATAATCGTGTTTTATTTAAAACTAAAAACATCAGGGATCATCATAATATAATGTCATTTGCCATATGCCTTCAATATTCGATCGTGCAGTTCCCGCTTCACGGGATCGGTAAGGATCTGCTTTGCGGCGTTGATCTCTCTCATCTTCACCTCGATCTCATCCCTATCCTCCCCGTACGAGTTCATGAGATCAGGATGGTATCTCTTTGCCAGCCGCCGGTAGGCGCTTTTTATCTCCTTTCCCGAGGCATCCTCATCCAGTCCCAGGGTTTCATAGCAGTCAATCTGGTCCAGGCGTGTTTTTACACCGAAATGCTTCAGTATCTCGATCATGGCCTCGCGATCGTCCATGGAGATGAGATCCCTTTTTCTGATCTCCTTTCTCAATATGATGACGGCGAAGGCAATACCCGCTGCGATCACGATGAACGCGAGCAGGATGAGTACGACCGTCAGGAAGGATCCGAGCCCCCGATCCTCATCTTCTTCCTTCCTTATCACCGATTGCCCCGCATTCTTGCTGACCCCGGGCTCCACGGTGATGAATCCGGTATAATCCTCGTAACCGTCCCTGGTAATCAGTATCTCGTATCCTCCCATCTGATATGAGAAGCGGTAGTTGCCCCCCATATCGGTCCTATCGACCCTCTGGCCGTTGATATGTATGTCCGCCCCGTAGACGGGATTGCCCCACCAGTCCACGACGATTCCGTAGATCTCGCCCTCCCCTGTAACCGAGAAATTCCAGGAGAAAGGCGTTAGAGGATTGCCTGCGGTATCGGATCCGGTCACGGCAACCTCGTATCGTTCTCCGTAAACCAGCTGCCCGATCCTGCTGATGAACCATCTGTTTCCGATCGAATAAACCGTAACGTTGATCGATGTGATGGAAATGTTCATTGTGCTGGTGTCCATGGCCTCGGACAGATCAACGTAGACGGGTGTGTCTATATCGGTGACTATTCCCTTCGGGAAGTAATCCGTGACGAGGGGCTTGCTCCTGTCTATGAAAAACCCGACCGTCATCTCCGCTTCGTTCCCGGCGTTATCCACGGATACAACCATGACCTCGTGATCGCCCTCATCCAGGAACGGTAATGTGAAAAACCGGTCTTCTGTTTTGTACCGGATCTCCCCGTCGAGGATAAGTTCCGTGTAATCGATCCCTGTCAGGGCATCGTTCGAATCCCACCTTACGGTCAAGCTCTGATCATTGTGAACCGATCCGTCTCGGGGCCAGGTTATGTTGATATCGGGCGGGGTCGCATCGTAGATTATCGTTCCCGACACGGTCCGCTGGTTGCCCGCATTATCAACGGCGCGGACCAGTATATCGTTATTGCCTTCTCGGATCAAAGTTAGATGGTAAGAGGTATCCTTTCCGATATCTGTCCAGCCTCCCCCGTTAAAATTGATGAGAAATCTCTGGATCTTCGACACCTCATCGTATGCATTCCATCTGACCCTGAAATCTTTCTCGGATGTGATTGCCGGATCATCCATTTTGAGATCAAGCGTCGGGGGGGTGGTATCAACGAGGAAGCCGACCTCTTCGTTTCCACTCAGGTAGATCTCGTTCACGGATTCGATCGATACGATGTGATATCCGTCCGGGAGATTGGATGCCAGATACGACGTGTTCTTTCCGATGTCCATCCATTCACCGCTGTCGATCCTGATCCTGTTGTACAGTATCTCCGACTCAGGATCCTCTACCTCCCATGTTATCATGATCTCGGATCGATTGATTGCCATACCATCCTCCGGCGAGGTTATTTTTAGGATCGGTTCGGTGATATCGGGAATCACCGTGACGATGTCGGTCCTGAGCCCCTCTCCGAGCTCGCAGTAAGCGACGAGATAGTAGCTGTGTTTGATCCCTCCCCCCTGGATCTGGTCACGATATGAGGTTTCATATTTGGATAAATACCCGATTATCTCAGGAGGCCCCTCGGCGATCGATCGGTACAATGCAAATCCATCAATTGGCGATGAATAGACATAATCCGGCTCCTGCCACTCGATGTCGATCCCATATCGATCAAGCGCGACATGAAATCCTCTCGGTTGAGATATTAGCGGATGCGGTGATCTCATCAACGGATAGTTGTCAGCGTGGTTTCCCGGACTTGGCACGAGAAGGATATCGTCCACGATATCATCCATGTCCCGGTCGAACCTCCAGTTGCTCCAGTGATTTCCGGATCCGTCCCTGTCGAAGTCAATTCTCCCCGAAGATTCCAGCTTCAACTGGTAAACAGCATCATTGATATCAAATCCGGCCCCGTTGTTCCTGATGAACGAATTCCCATGAACATCGATGTCTTTGGATCCGATCCCGAAATGTACCGCAGGTCCTGAATTGTCATAGAACAGATTTCCCTCGATGTTCAGGTTGTATGAATTTTCGAGGAAACCACCGATCCGGTTGTTGTATACGACCAAATCTGTGATGGTAGATTCCCAAATATAGCTTCCATAAATACCGTAGTTATTATCGAATATCCGAGACTTTCCCAAGGTGAGATTATAGTTAGTTTGTCCGGAGATACCATATAAAGAACAGTTCATGACAGAAATGTCGTTTATATCGATATGGTTCGAACTTAGCAGAGTTATGCCGATATTTTTTATATTTAACATATCCTCGTTATTGATATTTATCCTGTTGCTGTATCGAATAATGGAACCGTTTCTGAGATCCTCATACCTGTTTCCATAAAAAGTTGCATTATCACAATGGTCGACAACGAGAGCTGTTCCATCGATCCTTTCGAAGGAATTACCACTGATGACCGCATCTGTACTGTATCCCAGGAACAGGTCCCCGTCAAGAAATGAATTTTTATTGTACCAAGGAGCCGAATCGTGGAATGAATTACCTTCCAGTAACAGATCGTTGTTGTAAAGGGATAATAACATTTTCGAATAATTTGAGGAGAAGAAATCATTGTCGACCAACCTTATTCGAGTCGATCCCAGAACCGTCCACCCATAATATTTCGTATCCTTCTGAACACAATCCTTGACGGTTACTTCGATCGAGTTCACGATCTTCAATCCCTCGATCACCCAGTCGAGAACTTCACCGTCGATGACCGCGTTCGAAACGTTGTACAATATTATCTGCCCCGCATCCGAAACCGGTTCCGATCCATGATAATCCGTGTTCGTCAGAAAATATACCTCTCCTCTTCCTATCAGAAAAGTATCTGTGATTTCGGTGGATGAATACAGCTTGTCACGATCGTAGATATAACCCGCTGCGTCGTTGAAGAAGAATCCATACCCCCCTAATGACAATGATGAGAACCTGTTTCCATATGATTCGCCCACCAACCCAATATCGTTCTGATTGCCTGAGTATGTGTTGATATTATGAAATACATTGTCCTTTGAATGCATAATCTGAAAAGCAGGGCCGTCCATATTGGTGCAACTTCCATTCTCGAATCGGTTGCCGCTGCTCTCAAAAATGTACGCTGCGGGGTATAAAATATCAGCATCAATTTCTACCTCGAAATTGTTGTTATCCGAATTGTCCAGGGACAGGGGCTGCTCGTCCACGGATATCGATAAGTCCGTGAATGAATTGTTATCTGACCTGGTAAGAACTCCTCCGGACCAGCCGTTTATTATAGATAGATTATCCAATGAATTTCCATTGGAATTCAGAAATGAAAAACCGTTTGAATTATTTGAGATGACAATATCTTGAAACTGATGGAAAGAGGAGAATTCAAGCCTGATACCGTTATTTGAGTTTCCTATGCCCATGTTTCTGAAGGTATTATTATTTGCAGCGTAGGAAAACAGACCGTATCTTCCTCCATCCGCGGTATTGCCTGTCAAGGTATTGTTCTCACAGATCCTCTCGATCCAGTAACAAGATCCCAGGTATGC
>JBLIRG010000031.1:0-37178 GCA_049472195.1 Thermoplasmatota archaeon | reverse complement strand
ATACATGGCCAATCACATCAAAATAAGTCTCGAAATCGTTTGAAATATTCCGATACCGGGTTGAATCATGGTGTCCGGGAAATCATAATCGGAGCTATGCACTGCCGGATGCTCCTCCCCGGAACCCAGTAGAAACCATCCTTCATTCGAAGGTATGGAAATTTTCCGGAACCAGCTATCCTGTCAAGAACCTCGTTGTATTTTTTAGGAATTCTAAGAAATATCTCCTTGATCTCGGCCACCTGCCTTCCCTCCTTATCTATGCTACGGTATCACCTGTTGGTAGATCAAGTTTATGAGAAACGAAATGATACCCGATCAGATATCGTCAATTATCAATATTTGTACAGAAAGATTTTATCATGATTGTATTGATCCCGAGAGGTATCATTTTCACGATTCAATTGAAATGACGAAGGCCAGCATGCAAAAACATTATTATGTATTCGGTAGTTACACCCTGGGGATTTATTTGAGCAAAGGATTGAAGATAACTGGTGCTGTATTACTTGCTGTTGGAATTCTTATAGGAATAATTGGGATTGTCGTGGCATTTTCGGCCATGGCCCTTGAGGAAGAAGAGGAGACATATGCAACAGGCAACGACTTCACGAAGAACAACGACGGGGATTACGTATACGAGCTGAATGTGGACAGTCTCATGGAGTTCTACATAAAGATCGAATCCAAGTCATCCACATCGTCGATCAGGTTTGATCTAACGGTTGAAGATGAACTCGGATACAAGGAACTCGACATGCAGGGGAGAACCACTCCTATCGATGTCAATGTTGATGTTGGTCTGTACGATACAGGCTACTGGGAGATCACTATTGATTTCGAGGATGATAATACGACCATGTCGGCCGTCGATGTGAAGGTATACGATACCACCATATCGGATACTGCAGCCATGATGTGCTGTCTTGGATCCATGGTTCCCATACTGGGCGTGATCCTGCTCATAGTTGGGATAATCCTGCTGATCGTGGGCTTCACGAGGAAGGAGAAAAGCAATGTGCCCACGTCTCCGGTGTTCAACCAGCCTCAGGGATCATCGTATGGGGGATACCAATCCCAGCAGGGATCGGCGTACGGAGGATATCCGTCGCAATCCGGATCCTACGGAGGGTATCCGCCTCAGACGGGATCCTATGGGGGAGGCCAGAGCGGATATGGTGGATATCCTCCTCAGGGAGGATCCCAGGGAGGCTACCAGCAGATGGGATCGGGCGGATCCGTGTCGGGGGGAAACCTCCCCCCTCAATCCCCGGGACCCAAGGTTGCATCTCAGCCGCCTGGTTACACCACTTCCCACGGGGGCAACATCAGAACCACCTACAACAACCCTTCACCCCAAAACATGAATACGAATAACTACCGTTGAATCACGGATCCGGAAACGACCGCACCTTGCCGCAGATCCTTCATGCGGCGGACAGGATAATTTACATGTTGTACAGACGATGTATTATCAATCTGGTGAACCCATGAAAAGGTTATTATTCATCGTTTCATTCGGAGAAAAAAGAGGAGGTTAATCATGACAAAGCATTCGTTACAGGAATTCATTGCTTCCACCTCGCAGGTGGATCGGGGCGAGGGGAAATTCGAACTCGAGTCGCCTCATCTTCTGGAAGTGCATTTGGATGGAATGGTCTGGACCAAGTGGGGATCCATGGTCGCTTACAGGGGAGACATCAAATTCGACAAGGCCGGCATCTCGGACAAGGGGATCGGGAAGTTCTTCAAAGAAGCGATGACAGGGGAAGGTATGACCCTGACCAAGGCCAAGGGAAGCGGCATTCTCTACCTGGCAGATCAGGGGAAGAGAATATCCATCATCAACCTGCAGGAGGAGTCAATCTTCGTCAACGGAAACGACGTGCTTGCCTTCGAGGATAACATCAATTGGGACATCAAGATGATGAGAAAGGCAGCGGGAATGATGGCTGGAGGGCTTTTCAACGTCAAATTATCCGGCACGGGCATGGTTGCGATCACCACCCACAAAGAACCGATAACGCTCATGGTAAAACCGGATAATCCGGTGTTGACCGATCCAAACGCCACAGTAGCATGGTCCGGAACACTATCGCCGGAACTCAAGACTGACATCTCGTTCAAGACCTTTACCGGAAGAGGGAGCGGGGAGAGCCTCCAGATGAGGTTCTTCGGCGACGGATTCGTGGTAATCCAGCCCTACGAGGAGATTGTGGCGATCCAGGCCAGATGATCGGTATTGAACGGGACATAACCCATCTTGAGGAGGAAGAGCCGAATATACCGGGATTATGAAAAATATGTTGTTTAGTAGATAATTGGTTTTTCATAATAAAGGGTGATGTCGGGGCCGAGGTGTGGGGGAGACCAAGTTTGTGGGGAAATAGCCGTGTGGGAAGGGCCGTTAAAAAGCAGACCCCAGATCCCGTAACCCCGAGCATCCTTGATTGCATATGTCGGTCGATGACCGAAGGCCTTTTTCGGGCATACCCGGGCCCGTTCGCCGCGGGGGCGTGTGAAAGGAAAGAGAGGTTGTGCCAGGGGCAAAAAGGCACAACCGGGGGTTTCAGATTCCTAATAGAGGTTTTTATCGCCATTTTCGGACGGCCTGGGCAAACCAGCCGGCCATATCTACGAACTTCGCCGCAGAGACATCCATTTCTGAATGCTCAACAGGAGGACTTTTTTCCTGCCGACATAAAGATAATGAAAATGTGTATATAAATAAAGATTAGAGCCAAATTTGATGTATTATAAAAAGTTTACTGATCTGCGAGAAATCGATCCTCGTCAGCCCATGGAAGAATCTACGGGAAGCCTCCGGAATTATGTATTATTTTGAATAATATCTAGGATATTCTGTTGTATTTAACAAATATACAACATTCATACTGTTATTTGTGTAAATGTGGCACACATGATATCTGGTGGTAATATTTGTACAATCTCAAATTGATCTATGATTGCTGGAAATACCGCTGAATTTGGCTGATCAGCCGGATGAGATCGATTATGAACCGTATAAGGACAGGGATCACGATTCCCCGATGTACACGGTGAAACATCCCTGGTCGATCTCCCACTCCCGGCCTTTAACCCGGTCATCTATCACGAGTGAATCCGACAGCGTCTCCGTTGTGATATATTCCCGAAACGCCTCGATCCCCTCGATTATAGCGGCGTCGCCTCGGATTTTCAGGTTTATCCTGGCATCGTACTGAAGGTCCAGGTCCTTCCTCATGGTCTGGATCCTTCTGACGACCTCGCGGGCGATCCCCTCCTTCTTCAGATCATCGGTGAGCTCGAGGTCCAGGAGAACCTCCAGATCCCCGTCCTCCCCGTGCACCCATCGATCCCCTAGGACCTCGTGGTAGCGGAAATAATCCTCCGTGAGCTCGTACACCCCGTTTTCAACCTCCACCTTCAACACCCCGCCCCTTGCCAGGGAGGCAAGCTCCCTCGGATCGTATTCCATGAGCTTCTCCTTTACGGGACCGGAGGCGGCCTTGAGTCTCGGTCCGAGTACCTTGGGATCCGGTTCAGCGGTGATCTCGAAATACTTCGACATGTCGTTCTCGAAGATCACATCCTTGACATTCAGCTCCGATCTGATTATGCCGTTGAGATCATCTGGGAATTCCAGAGATCCCTTGATGACGGTCTTTGAAAGGGGCTGTCTTATCTTGATGTTCTTGGAACCCCTTGCCGCCCTGCCGAGTTCAACAACCCTCCTGAGAAACGCCATGCCTTCCTCCAGATCATCGTCAACAAGGGAAGGATCGTGTTCCGGGTAGGAATCGAAATGCACGGAATCCACGATATCCCGGAATCCGACATCGAGATAGATCCTTTCCGCGTGGAAAGGAACGAATGGGGCGATCAATTTTGATACCGCCTGGAGGGCCTCCGCCAGTGTGTCGTAGGCGGTTCGCTTGTCGTGGGAATCCTCGGATCCCCAGAACCTCCTCCGGTTGACCCTCACATACCAGTTGGACAGATCCTCCATCACGAAGTTCTCCACCGACTGGGCGGCGGCATATATCCCCATGTCATCCATGCTGACATCCATCTCCCTGATCACTTTCTGAAGCCGGGACAGAAGCCAGCGGTCCACCGACGGCCTGTCCCGAGGATCGGTCCTGTCAACAGGTTCGTAACCGTCTAGGTCCGCGTATGTGCGGTAGAAGCCGAGGACGTTTCTCAGTGTGGCAAGGAACGTCCTGTTGACATCCCTGACACTTTCCTTCGAGAAAAGCTTGGGCTTCCAGGGGGCGGATGAGGACAGCAGGTACCACCTTATCGAATCGGCTCCGTCGGATTCGAAGACCTCCCACGGGTCCACCACGTTCCCCTTGGACTTGGACATCTTCTTGCCCTCACCGTCCAGGACATGGGCGTGGCATATGACCGATTTGTAGGAGGGTTTGTTGAAGACCGCGGTGGAGACCGCCAGAAGGGAGTAGAACCAACCTCTTGTCTGATCCACGCCCTCGGCGATGAAATCCCGGGGGAACTGCGCCTCGAACTCATCCGTGTTCTCGAACGGGTAATGCATGGAGGCTATCGGTGCGGACCCGGAGTCATACCAGCAGTCGATCACGTACGACACCCTCTCCATCTCCTTTCCGCAGTCGGAGCAGGGAAACTTCACATCATCCACGTAGGGGCGGTGAAGCTCGGGAACCTCATGTCCCGACAGGTCCTTGAGCTCCTGTATGGATCCGACCATATGCTCGTGTCCTTCGGGGCATCTCCACAGCGGCAGCGGCGTCCCCCAGTACCTCTCCCTGGAGAGGTTCCAGTCCTTTACGTCCTCCAGGAACTTACCGAACCTGCCTGTCTTCACATTCTCGGGATACCACTTGATCTCCTGGTTGTTCCGGATGAGGTCGTCCTTCAGCTCGGACATCCTGATGTAGATCCCCTTCCGGGCGTAGTAGAGGAGCGGGGTGTCGCATCTCCAGCAGAAAGGGTATTGATGGGCGTACATATGTATGCCCTCCAGGAGATTCCTCGATTCAAGCTCCTGAATGATCTCGCTGTCGCAGTCCTTGACGAACCTTCCGGCCCAGGGTGTGACCTCCTTCGAGAATGTCCCATCGGAGTTCACCGGCTGGACCATGGGAAGTCCGTAGGTCTGACCAAGATTGTAATCGTCCTCGCCGAAGGCGGGGGCTATGTGAACGACTCCGGTGCCGTCATCCATGGTGACGAAATCCGCGGTGGTCACGAAATGCGCTGATCGTTCGGGTTTGACGAAGCCGTACAGAGGCTCATACCTGGTCCCCTCGAGATCGGATCCCATGATCCTCCTGACCACCTCGTACTCCCCCTCCTTCATGAGCACCTTTACCCGCTCCTCGGCGAAGATCAGCCTCTGCCCCTTGTAATCGATGACGAGGTAGAACTCGTCGGGGTGAACGGCAAGGGCAACGTTGGAGATCAGTGTCCACGGCGTGGTGGTCCAGGCCAGGATGCAGGTGTCCTCCTGGTCAACGACCTTGAACTTGACGAATATGGAGGGTTCCTCCACCTCCTGGTATCCCTGGGCGACCTCGTGGGATGAGAGGGATGTTCCGCATCTCGGACAGAACGGGACGATGGTATGGCCCTCGTTGAGAAGGCCCTTCTTCCAGATCTCCTTAAGGGACCACCAGACGGTCTCTATGTACGAATCGGTCATGGTTATGTAGGGATTCTTGAGATCCAGAACGTTTCCGAGCCTCTCCGTCATCCTCGACCAGGTGTCGATGTGGGAGAATACCGATTCCTTGCACTGCTGTATGAACGGCTCGATGCCGTACTCCTCGATCTGCTCCTTGTTCTCGATGCCGAGCTTCTTCTCCACCGCGATCTCCACCGGGAGTCCGTGGCAGTCCCATCCCCCCATACGGGGGACGTAGAATCCCTTCATGGTACGGTATCTGTTGATTACGTCCTTGACGCTCCTCGCGTATATGTGGTGGACACCCGGCGGGGCGTTGGCCGTCGGGGGGCCCTCCAGGAACCTGAAATAGGGTTTGCCCTTGTTGTGGTCCAGAAGCCGATCGTAAACTGATCGATCGGCCCAGATCTTAAGGATCTCCTCCTCCAGTTTGGCCGCTTCGCCTTTCCCGCCTGAGGGTGTCGATGTCTCTTCGGGTGTGATGAATGACACCTCCGTCGTACATAGTTCGAAGTGAACGGCAGGGTAAATAACGTATCTTATTTACTCCTTATCGTGGATCGGAAGTGTTATTTTACCAAAATCAAGTGTTTTTCTTCACTACTTTGATATTAAAAAACTTGACAAATCATCCCCCTGAAAAAATAAAAAAAAATGAGGGGTGATGAGATCACCCCCCGAAAAGGATCAGCTCACCTGCCGATCACGGGGCAGGAGAAATACATGTTCGTTTCCTCGATCTCGAGATCCGACATCATGAGATCGTAAACCGAGGTTATGTCATCATCTTCGGCGGACGTTCCGAATACGAGGAAAACCTGCCATCTTCCTCCCGTGTATTCACTGTCCCCGGGGACGCTTCCGATCAGGGGATTCTGGGCGTGGGGCATCATCGTATCCTCATCGACGAATACATAGATCGGATCGAAAGGATATGCCCTGCTGTTCTCGGGGATCTCCTTGAAATTAACGTTCCCTCCGTTTGGTATGAGAGCTGTTACCAGTTCGCCTTCATAATACAGCTCCGTCGTCTGTTTCTTCTCGGCATTCACCTGTCCCGAAATAACCACCGACATCAACGCAAGGACGCCGGCGATTGCCATTATTGCAAAGATGTGCTTTTTCATGTTTTACACCTTGCGAAAACATCTCGATTTGGAATATTAACCGTTTTTCAGATTTAGTTCGTACTTATACCATAATCTCACCATAATTGGAGAGGGGTCCCGGCGATCAAAGGGCGGTTTGAAAATAATAGCCGAAAAACTGATAACCTCATCCCGTCGTAACAAATCCGGAAGGGGAATACTTGAAACAGGTGTTGTGGTATGTCCTTGCCGGTACCCGGGGCGGGTTCAACAGGATCAGGATCATCGAGACCCTGAGAGAACGTCCCTACAACGCGAACCAGCTGTCGGAGATGCTCGATCTGGATTACAGGACCATGAGGCATCATCTGAAGGTCCTCACCGATAACAATATCCTTGCCAGACCTACCGGTGACTCATATGGTTCGATGTATTTTCTTTCCGGAATGATGGAAAAATATATGGGAACCTTCGAGGAGATCAGAAAGAACGTCGTGAAATGATTAGGAAGAGATTCTGGTATATGTTTATAAACAACATGAGGAATATTTGACACATCAGAGGCTGAAAAATGGCGCTGGCTGGAACTTTGACAATAGTATTCTCCGGTCTAGGGGCACTCCTGGCATTGGTACTTCTGCTTGTTTATCTGAAATCATATCGGAAGGTAAGAGCCCGCTTCACACTCACGCTCATGTTCGTCGCCTTTTTCTTCCTCGCCCAGAACTCATTGATGTTCTACGCTCTCCTCACCATGATGGCCGAGTTCACGGCTCTTGTGATCAATATCCTGATGATCGTGACCGCATTCGGCGATATGGCGCTAGGCCTGCTTCTGTACAATTCGGCCAAATGACCGATCGAATTGTTCAGATCCCGCCGTATTATTTTAATATCCATATCATACCGTTACCTATCTTTCATGGATAATATTATTTAAACAACTCCAATGATCCGTCGCGCAAGGGTGATACAAAATGGATACGGCAAGGCACGTGAAGGGACTCGCCTTTTCCGGACTCACCGGAAGCGAACACTGGGTTCCCATGGATACCAAGAAAGAGGTCGGAGGCATCACGGGAGGTCCGACCCCGATGGAACTGGTCATCCAGGCGCTAATCGGATGCACGGGCATGGACGTGGTATCCATACTGAACAAGATGAAGCAGGAATTCAGGAGTTTCGAGGTGCTGGCGGAATACGAGAGATCCGAGGAACATCCGAAGGTCTACACGAAGATCCACATGACATACAGGTTCGAGGCGGACGAGATCGATCACGACAAGGTGGGAAAAGCCGTCAAGCTCTCGAAGGAGAGATACTGCTCCGTTTCGGCAATGCTCTCAAGGTCCGTGGACATCACTTACCACATCGAGATCAACGGCGAGAGGATATGAAAACTACTTTAACAGCTCCTCCAGTATCTCCGCCGCGTCTTTGACGAATCCGGGGCACAGGGTCTTTGTCAATCCCTTCTCCCTGATGATCCTCTTCTCGTCGGGGATCGCCAGATCGTATCCCAGGAGATCCCTGCACATTATCGAACCGTTCATCTCTTCGAAACTTCTTATGAAATCGCGGGAAAGATCGTATGTCCTCTCCTTGGATTCGGGATCCTCGGGTCCCAGACTCCCGTGCTTCAGACCGATGATCATCAAGGCGCCGGTGACCGCGCCACATGTCTCCCCCCGCTGATCCATCCCCCCGCCAAATGCTCCTGCGATCCTCATGGCGGTTCCCCTGTCCAGGCCGAAATCTTCTCCGTATGTCGATAAAACCGCCTGGGAACAGCTGAAACCCCTGTTGAATAGATCGACGGCGTCCTGTGACTTATCCAGCATACCACTTCCTGCAGTACCGATCCCGGACGGATCGATCACATCATTGAGAGAACGCATATATAATTGATTTTGCCGGGATATCCCGTTATGAACTCGATGCGGTGATCAGTCCAGTGTCTTCTTCATTATCCGGCTCTGGGTCTTGTAGCCCATCTTCTTGTAGAAATCGGAGGCGCATCCGGGAAACTCCCAGACGTTAAGCTGGACAGTATCGAAACCTTTCTCCCGGGCCCAGTCCTCGAGCTTGTACATCATCTCGAGGCCGAGACCGGATCCCCTGTATTCGGGTTTGATGTACACGTTCTCGACGGATGCGAAAACCCTGTGTTTGAATATCGGGAAATCAGGTGTTTTCCAGGTGATCGCGAAGGCGAAACCTATGATTTTCGACCCGTCCTCGGCAACGTAAAGGATCGAACCGGGATTCCTCATGTGGGCAAGGACATATTCCTTGGACCAGGGAGGATCGTCGGTCTCGATGAAAACATCGGGCAGTCCCTCCCGGTGAAACAGGTCCCCCTCGTCGAAAAGGAGTATGATCTCGTCGATCTCCTCCTCCCTGGCCTGCCGAATATCGACTCCCATTTTTTTCACCCTGGATGGTAACCGATGAAAATCCACCCGATTAAAAGATGTCCCTCGAAATTTCATTTGGTGAAATCCATACACCAGAGTTCAGCTTGACTTCTGCTTGATCGAAATTGATCATGATCTTTTCTTCGTATGTAGGACCTTTCCCGCGTTGTAACGGCTTGGCGCAAGAATATCTGATTGACCGCATGGAAGGATATCGGGATAGAATCCGTTTTTGATGCGATTGGAAAAGCTTATTATCTCATAAATAACCTTGAGCACACATAGAGGTTTTTCAGGCACGGGAGGAAAGCAGGGGCGTTCCTCCAAAATACCGCCGATGTTGGAGCCGTGTGACGAAGACTGGTAGAAGCCCGGGTGATAACAGGATGAGATCAGATGAGTATGAATTCCAACTCCTTGAGAGAGAGGATATGGAAGGTTCGGCAGAATTGCTGGAACTGCACTGGGGTCGGAATTCTGCCGTGAATGCGGACCATTTGAAATGGAAGTACTACGACAATCCGTACACAGAGGAGCCTATTGCCTACACAGTAAAACACAACGGATCGGTCGTCGGTTTCATGGGGTTGTTCCCGACCAGATGGCGGAGGGGAGAATATACTTTCGACTGCCTGTCGTTCGGGGATGCGATCATTCATCCCGACCACAGAGGAAAGGGATTGTACCAGCCCCTGATCAAAAGCCTGATGGATGAAGTGCGGGATTCCGGGTATGTCGGTTTCCTTAACCTAAGCAACAACGATGTCACTTCCCATGTGATGGAGAAGATGGGATTCCTGTCCATGAAGGAACGCAGCTACATCAAGCGGATCAATTATTTCAGTTTCCTGAAGAATTTTTTCTTCAAGGACAGATACGGGGAATATTCATCCGGCAATGTCAGATTTTCCCTATCCCCCGATATCGAAGGAATGATGCGGTACGATGCGAAGACGAAAGGGGACGACAGGATCCATCTGGTCAAGGACAGCGATTTCTACGGGTGGAGATACGGCAGTAAAAGAAGACAGTATCACTGTTTCTACAACCACCATGATGGAAAGATGGCCGCTTACTTGATCCTCTATTTGAACAGAAAAGGATCGGCTAGGATCATAGATTTCGCGTATGACGACCTGGAATATCTCCTGGAGATCGTGGGTAAGATGGCCAAAAACCGCTACCCGATCGTCAATATTCTGGATGTGAACATCGGCGGTGATCTGGAGACGGGACTGAGAAAACACAAATTCCTCAGAAAACATGTATTCAGTTCATTCATGGGGGAGAAGGGCATCTCATACATATCCTACAAGCATATCCAGGGATCTGGAATATCTGAGATGAAGGACTTTGACAGAACGGTTCTGGAGGATATAAACAACTGGGATATCAAGGAAATCGCCTCCGATGGGGTTTGATCGATTCGTGCAGGTGTGATATATGCAAGCGGCGAGAGAGAAGACGGATGACGGATCGAAATACAGATGTGTTGTGACCTTCTACCATGATATCGAGCAGAATATCGACAGCAGCGCTGACGTTGACAGATGCAGGGATGCGGTCAACGAACTGCTGAAAATAGAGAAAAAGCACGGCATTGCCGCAACATACAACATTGTCGGGAAGCTGTACAAAGAACAGCCCGGAATGATCAGGAGGATCATCGATTCCGGAGGAGAGGTCGCATTTCATTCATTCAACCATCAGAACGACTGGAAACCCGCCTATTACGGGAATGAGGTCCGACTCTGCAGGGAGGCGTCGCCTCTGCCCACGGGATACAGATCGCCAAGATCACAGTGGAACCTCTCCACCCTGAAAGCGCTCGAGAAATTCAATTTCATTTGGAGCGCGGAATCCGATCCGCACGGCGAACCATACCTGATAAGGGATCGATTGATCAGACTGCCTATTTCTCAAGATGACTGGATCCTGTACAAGAGGAAGATCCCCTTCAAGGACTGGAGACAGCAGTTCATGAAGGGTATTGGGAGGAGGAATTATTACGCGGTAGGGACCCATGACTACATCCTGTCGGAGGGCGAGGATTTCATCGACAACTGGGAGAAGCTCATCGAAGGAGCGGTCGAGTCGAACATATACACGGTCTCGTTCATGCAGGGTGCCGATCTCTATATGAATTATCTTAACAGTAAAAACAGGGGGAATAAAACCGAAGACCTTTCCCCGTTGTTTCGCGACTACAGGAAAAGATCGGATGATGATAAACACGTGAAATTATGGGAAACCTATCCCTTGGAAAGGATCAATTTTCAGATGGACGAGCCCGGCTTTCCCATACTGCGAAATTCAATGTCCCTGCTTACCCGAAGGATCAAGAAAGGGCTGTCCCGCTGACCAATACACATAACTCATATGATTTTTTTTACTGATCCTGTCGAGGTTTCATTTCTCCTTTCTCAATGTCCTCCACAGGGCGAATATGATACTGGCGAATACCGAAAGAAAGAGGAAGGGAACGCATACGATGGGAATGCAAACAACCCACCAGTATACGACTGGATCGGCCTCCTCCACATTGATCCTCGTTATCAATTCGTTATTCTCCTCCACCGATTCCTCAACGACATCTTCGGAATCAACTATGACCCGTATATCCCTCTCCCCGGATCTGAGCTTGTATGTGAAGTCAAAGTAATACAACTCCCCGGGAGCTAGATTTTCATACACGGATTCCTCCTCCACCAGCCTGTCGTTATCATATACGGTGACCGTCCATCCCGATCCCGTGTAATTCCACCCCTCGTTGGTGATGGTAATTGTGACATGAGTTCGTTCACCGGCATTCATATGGTTCTCGTCGGGATCCCTGAAAGCGATATGCGTAACCATCAGATCAGGTTTTTCATAGTCCGCTGCCGGCTGAGCATCCGATCCTATGGTGAGGGCAAACATCGGGATCAAAACGAACGCTATTGTAACTGCCGCCAGGAATCTCATCATCAACCCTCAGAAATCCGTACTGGATCAACAGGAAACGATTAGAAGTAATTAACCCTGGTATTACACGCCTGCCGGCGTCTTCTCCGGATACCTGAAATCCAAAAGCGACAGAAGCCGCCTCAATAGAACTCCGGGGAGGCCCTCGACGTTGTCCTCCTCCCCACGGGTCACCCTCGCTTCGATTACCGCCCGGTCCTGGATCCCGTATGCCCCCGCCTTTCCCACCCAGAGATCGGAATCGAGGTATTCCTCCAGTACAGAATGATCCTTTATCATCTCCACCAGCGAGACCTCGTATCCGAAAAACTCCTTTCCCCTGTTAACATCGATCACGCATACCCCAGAATACACCTCCTGTGGGTGGTCCATCTGGAGCCTGATCATTCTTTCGGCATCATCCCGATCGATCGGCTTGCCCAGGATCTCGCCCCCGCAGACAACGACCGTGTCCGCGGAGATCACTATCCCTGTTCCCGCCGTTTCCGATACCGCTCCGGCCTTCCTCCGGGCGTTCTCGACAACGATCTCCGCGGGACATCCTTCCGAGGACTCCTCAACCTCCGGGATAACAACGGTGAAATCGAATCCCATCCTCCTAAGTATATCAGATCTCCTGGGGGATCCCGAGGCGAGGGTGATCCTCACGGGATCACTCCCACTCGATGGTCCCCGGGGGCTTCGAGGTCACGTCCACGGCAACAGTGTCGATGCAGTCGAACTTCAGGAGCCGGGGTATAACATCGTCGAAGAACTCCTTCGGCAGCTCCGAGACCTCCGCTGTCATGGCCCGTTTCGACCATACCGGTCTTATCACCACCATCTCTCCTCCCGAGAGGGAGAGCGGAACAAGTACGGTCGGACACTGCCAGATGGAATCATACAGACCGTGCCTCCTGAGCCCGTCCATTACAACCTCGTCCGCTTCCCGAAGCATGTCCATCCTCTCCTTGTTTATGGTTCCCTCCATGGGGCATGCCTCGAATACCTCCCTGGGATGAAGCATCAGAATGCATCTGTTCACCCCCTCGGATCTGTTAACGAGCCTTGTCGCAAAGTGTTTCACTTCCCCCCACGGGATCTCACCGTCGATCCAGACCGCTACAGGATGCTCGTATGACCTGGCATCTCCCTTCACACCGACGGATCTCACGGGCAGAACCCTGGCGGTCACCCGATCCCTGGCCCAGCTATCGTCCTCGATGGCGCTGTCCACCTCGTCCTGGATGATCTCTATGAAGTCGAGGTTTTCCTTTATCAGGGTGCAGTCCTGGCAGAGGGCCCTGATCCCCAGACCGGGTCCAGGAAAGGGATGTCTATGTATCAAATCGTCCGGCAGGCCCAGCATCTCGCCCACCTCCCGCACCTCGGCCTTGTACAAATCCTTCACCGGTTCGATTATCCTGCCCTCATCGATCATCTTCACTATCACGTCGACCCTGTTATGATGGGTTTTGATGACATCGGCGTTCGCCGTTCCCCCGCTCTCTATGGTGTCAGGGTAAAGCGTCCCCTGGGCCAGCATCCATTCCGAGGTATCTATTCCCCCTGCTGCCTCATTGATTATGTCGACGAAAAGGCGCCCGATTATCTTCCTCTTCTCCTCCGGTTCCGTCTGGCATTCCAGCGCCTTGAGGTATCTCTCCGATGCGTCAACGATCTCCAGATTCTCGAGGCCCTGAGCCTTCAAGGCTTCCATTACGGCAGCGGACTCGTTCTTCCTCATCAGACCGGTATCCACATGAATGAACCGGGTCTGCTCCGCGGGAAGAGCCCTTGATATCAGGGCGGCGACCACCGTTGAATCGACCCCGCCGGAGACAAGCGTCAGCACCTTTCTGTTCCCTGCCTCTTTCCTTATGGACGATACGATCTCCTCGAGGTTCCTCGCCACGGTCCAATCCTGGGTGCATCCGCAGATGTCCAGGGCAAAATTCCGGAGCATCTCGATACCGTGAAGGGTGTCCTCCACCTCCGGATGGAACTGGAAACCCCATCTCCTCCTTCGGGTATCGGAAAACGCGGCTACGGGGCAGTTTTCCGTTCCGCCGATCTTGCTGAACCCGCCGGGCAGCTCCACGACCTTGTCACCGTGGCTCATCCATACCCGATCTCCCTTCGGGACATCCCTGAAGATGGGATCATCGTCCCTATCCAGCGAGGCGTATCCGTATTCCTTGAAACTGCCCCTTTCCACCGTTCCGTCGTAATGAACGGCTATCTGATGCATCCCGTAGCAGAGACCCAGGATCGGAACGTCGATATCGATGATTTCGGGATTGATCCTGAGGGACCCGTCCTCGTGGATGGAATCGGGGCCTCCCGAGAGGATTATACCTTTCACACCCTCAAGATCGGAACGGGTCGAAGATGGATCCACTATGATCGTCCTCACCTTGATCTGATCCCGGATCTTGGTGGAGATCAGATGGGTGAACTGACCGCCGTTGTCAACGATCGCTAATGTCTCATGCTTCTTCTCTATCATTCACCAAGCACCTCTTTGCCCGATCTGATAACCTTCTCCCTCATCTCGAGGGAGTACCCCTCCAGTTTGGTGAGGATGTCCCGATCTCCGACGGCCAGGATCCTGAGGGCCAGGAGGGCGGCGTTTTCCCCGCGGTCGAGACCCACGGATCCGACCGGGATCCCGGGGGGCATCTGAACCACCGAGAGGATGGCATCCATGTTCACCTTGCCAGAGACCGGCACGCCGATCACGGGACGCTGGGTAAGGGAGGCTACAACCCCGGGGAGAGCTGCGGACAGACCGGCCACTGCTATGAACGCAACCGCTGACGATTCTTTTACAGTACTCTCCACCAGATCAGGCGTTCGGTGGGCGGATGCGACCGTCACCGCGAAAGGTACCTGGAACCTCTCCAGAATATTGACGGCCTTCTGAACCACAGGCATATCGGAAGCGGATCCCATTACGATATGAACCCTGCTCTCTGGACCTTCGACCACGAATTTGCATCCGGAAAGATCGTTCCACTCTTTTGCCATATCGGGTCATGGATATGTCGGTAAAAAGCATTTCCCCAATGCGGGGTTCCCGTGATATGACAGGGGACATTTAATTAAGTATGAAACGCAATTTGATCACAGATCAGGGGGAGTTTTTCAGGATTTGGCATCCAAAGGTTTTATATTGAAGTTGCATTGCAGGGGCTACTCCCCCTAAAGGAGGCGACGTCAATGCTGAGTTCGGATATCAAGAGGAAAAGGGTAGAGGAGATCATGTCGGCCACAAAGCACGTTATCGGGCCTCATGATCAGCTATCGGAGGCACTGGGAATGATGAAGAAGCACGGCATATCGGAGATTGCCGTTGTGGACGGCAGAAGATTCCTGGGATATCTGACGTTCCGAACTCTTGCCAGGAGGAGAAAGCTCCCGATAACGGCACAGGTAAAGAGCTTCATGGTGACCCCGCCAAAGGTGAAACCCACCGACAAGATACCGATGATCGCTGAAAAGCTCATCACGAGGGATTTCTCAACCCTTCCCATAACACAGAACAACGCGATCTTGGGGACCATATCAAGAAGGGATATCATCCGTGCGCTCCTTGATGATCCCTACATGTCCTCCACACCGGTCGAGGCCATCATGAACTTCGCTCCCAAGACCCTGAGGGAGGATACGGACATACTTCAGGCGCTCGCATCCATGGAACTCAACGGTGACACTTGCTCCGCCGTTCTGGACAAGAACGGGCATATGACCGGATGCGTCACCGTCTCCGACATAGTGACCTTCATGCAGATGCCCATGAAGCGGCCGAAAAAGGGAGATCTGAAAGGGGAGAAGGTCCATCAGGAGAGGCTCCTCTCCTCGGTGGCAACTGTACCCGAGACCCTGGATCGCACGTCGACCATAAGGGAGGCCGCTGAACTTCTCCTCAAGCTGAATACTTCCAACGTGTTCGTCACGGACGGCAAGGAGCTTGCGGGAGTTGTCTCCGAGGTTGACATTATCGAACTCCTCCTGAGGGGGCCTCACGCAGGCGGACCCCTCATCCAGATAGCGGGAATAGAGGATGCAAAGCTGATGGATGCCCAGGACATCCATTTAACGATCCAGAAATATCTCGGAAAGATCGAGAAGTTCACGCCGATATCATCCGTCACAGTCAGGATCAAACACCACCACTATGAGACCGACGAGAACAAGTACACGGTCAACGTGAAGCTCACGACACCAACGAATTTCATCGCGCGCGAGGGAAATGACTGGGAGCTCGAATCCGCCATGGGCAACGCATTCATGTCGGTGGAGAAGCAGGTTCGCAAGGATCACGACAAGAAGAGCCACAGGTGAGGGATGCATCATACCGATCGATCCCCGCGGTTTTTAGAATTTGGACCGGGATCGGACGGCGTCCTGATATTCACAGCTTCCAGTAGCGGGACTGGACATCTACGAATTCGCTAATCCTCATCTTGTTCGGTACCGTTTCACGGGTTCGTGTGAACCTGGGTTTTATATCAACCGGATCACCGGCCGCGATATTGACGGCCCCCGCCACGATCTCCGAAAGCGCGTCGATGTGATAGCCCCCCTCAAGTGTGAAGGTTATCCTGCCGGCTGCGGACTCCCTTGCATAATCGATCATATCCCTCAACAGATCATGATAACCCGGAGTCGAAAGGGCGAGGCTGGTGAGCGGGTCCATCAGGTGAGCGTCACCCCCGAGCGACACCATTATCATATCAGGGCGGAACTGAGTGAGGATCGGTCTCACGATCTCTCCCCAGGTTTCCATGTACGTGGGATCCCCGGTGCCGCTGTAAAATGGGAGGTTCACGGTCCTGCCCTCACCCTCACCGTATCCAACCTCGTTCTCATGACCGGTTCCAGGGAATATTCCCCATTGATGGACCGATACGTAGAGGATCGACGGATCGCTTATGAATATGTCATTGGTTCCGTTGCCGTGGTGGGCATCGATGTCCAATATTGCTATCTTCTCGATCTCCAGACGGTTTCTCATGAGCTTTTTCGCAGCGATCGCCAGGTTGTTGAAGTAGCAGAAACCCATGTTGTAATTCCTTCCGGCGTGATGGCCGGGAGGACGGGGGAATGAGAATGTCGGCCTCATCTCATCCGCGGCAGCCTCTGCCGCCATGATGGTCCCGCCCGCGGCCTTCATGGCGTATCCGTACGTGAAATCGTCGTGGTACGTGTCCGGGTCCATGTAACCAACGCCGAAATCCCGGACCTTCTCGAAATGTTCAACTGAATGGACGGCGGTTATATCGGGGACTGTAGAATCCACGGACGTTCTGAGATCAACGGGAATCCCGAGATCCGCGATCTTCCCCATGATCCCCTTTACCCTCTCCGGGCCCTCCGGATGACCAACCGGCTGGACGTGGCTCTCGTAGAGAGGATGATAGAAGATCGGCACGCCTCCGGATGACTCACCTGACATGAGGCTCGGAAAGTTCGGATCGATAAATAAAGCTATTGGGAGTGCATATCAGATCCCGCATTCCTCCTCATCCTGGCCGATATGACGAATATGACGAATGCGGTGACCGAGGCGATCCCGGCGACGTACATCGGACCCTCGTAAGATATGGTAGGCATCAGGGCTACGATAACTATCGAGATCAGGGGGCCCATCAGTGATGAGAAACTTATTGAGGAGTTGAGCAAACCGGCAGCGGTTGCCCTCTCGGGATTGCTCTCCAGCATATATCTGAGCGCCCCGACGTACAGCATTGCCCAGGAGAATCCGAGTACCACCTGCGTCGCAAGGAAAAGGGGGTAAGTTTGAATAAGGGTGAAGGAGAAAACCGCAGCCGATGTGGCGATCAAACCGACGGCCACGGATACCCTGGGTTTTATCCTGTCCCCGATGATATACATGAAGACGAACTGGGTGGTCGAATTGGTCGCCTGGACGACGCCGATGTCCCAGAGGCTGAGCCCGATGTTGTCCTTGAGGAACAGAGGCCACAGTATCCAGATGGACGAGGCTGTAGCATGCCTCAGGATGAAGGGGAAAAGAATTGCCCTGTTCCTCATCACCATCTTAACGGGAAACAGGGGTGTTCTTAACTTAACCTGGGGGATGGGTTTCAGGGTCCGGCTGATCAGAAACGCCGAGAGGAGCAGAATGGACCCGAAAATGAAGACGGATCGAACCCCCCAGGCCTCGGCGATGATCCCGGAAATGAAGACCGATATCCCCCATCCGAGAGCCCCGAAAGCCGAGAAACGCCCCATTTTGGACCGGGCGCTGAATGCATAGCCCGCCAATGCGGCCGGGAACATTCCGAAACCTATCCCGGCCAGAAATCGAAGGATAGCGAGAGACGGGAAGCTCCATCCCAAGGCCTGCAGCAGGGCGAATACCGATGCACCGATAAGACCTATGTTGAGCATCTTTCTCCTGCCGTATCGATCCGCTGCCCTGCCGAAGAGATACGATGAGAAGAAAGCGGCGATGGAGTAAAGGGCTGCGATCAATGTGATCTGAAGTTTCGAAAGTCCGATCTCCCAGCCGTATATGGAAATGTAGGTGAAAGAGGCAAGAAATGCTCCGTTTGCAAGGACCTGGATTGCAGCGATCCTCTTGAACACACTGATGCGAAAAACGATCTCCCATTAAAATGAATCGACCGAAACGACATGAAGATCTTGAATCGGTCCTGTGGATCTTATCACACCGCCGCCAGGATCCTGGAGAAATGTCAGTTGAGAACCCTGCTTGCCTTATCGATAAAATCGTTGGCCATATCAAATGCTTTCTGATCCAGCAGTATCTTCGCCTTGTCCAGATACTCCTTGGCCTCCAGGTATCCGTCTTTCCCGACCTTCTCCTTCAGGGCTCCGTTGAGATCGCCCAGCTGAGTGGAAAGGGTGAGCATCCGGTACTGGGAATTTGCGTTGTGTATGATCGACGATAGCTTGTTGGCTATCTTCCGGGCTTCGATATATTCTCCCTTCCAGAACGTCTCCTCCATGGTCTTGAGAAGGTATTCCTCGTAGGATACGTCCACATCGTTCGTTCTGAGCTCGTCAAGGGCGGCCCTGTGCTCGATGATCATTCCGGGTATCTCGCCCTTGATGGTCTCCTGTTCGAGCTTCTTCAGAATATCCCTCGCCCTTCGTGAGAAATTGATGGCCTCGACCGGGCGGTCTGCCAGAAGATTCTCCTTGGCCTGCTGAAGGAGGCTCTCTATCTGCCTCTTGAAGAGCCTCTCCTTCGGGGAGGTCGGTTCATCGGTGAACAGCGCCCTTAGTGTCTTTCCGATCTCGTCGATGGTATCGTCCGTTTCCTCTCTCAACCTCTCCTTTGGAGTCTGAATGGCCCTCATCACCTCAGCACAGAGGTCGAGTACCTTCTGGTAATCCTTGTTGGAAAGGGCCTTCTTCGCCTCCTTGACGAGGGATTGGGCGGTCCTCAGGTCCTTTCCCTTTCCCTCCTCCTGCTTCATCTTGAGCCATACCTTCTGAAGAGAATCCAGTGCTTCCGAGTAGAGCTCCTTCTCCTCCGGACCTGGGCTTGCGCCGGAGGACTTCTCCTTCAGCTCATTTCCGCTGCTGTTGATGAGGGAGTAGGCGTTTTTCACATTCTTTTTCGAAAAAATATCCCTGGCCTCTTTGATGGTCCTGTCAAGCCGGATCTTGGCAACCACATCCCCCTTCTCGTCCATATCAGCAACCTTGACATTGATGAAATCCGAGAAGAGCAGTTCCTTGGCTTTATTGATCAGACTAAGAGACAGCTTGTAATTGCCGAAGCTCTTGGCCTGATTGGAGAGGTTGATGAAGTTCATGGCCTTGGATATGGACAACGACATGGCCTTTGCTTCCTCCACCTGCCACAGGGCATCCTCGAGGTTCTCCTCGAGTTTGTCGCGTATATCATTGTCCATTCGTTCTCTTCCCCCGTCCAGAGGTATATACTTGCCGACCCCGATCGAAATAAGCCCTCCTGGGAGCATTCAAGAACGAGGCCTTTTGTCAAATTGGACCGATCGGTTTTTTACAACGAATCCAACCTGCTTGTTTGATTGGGTCCCGCGTTATATATTATTTACCATCATATTCCATAAAGTGGAAAATTGGCCTCTGAATGCAGACCTCCACCCAGAGGGACAGGCTTTTATATGGATCGCTCTTCTCGTTCATCCGATCTCAAATGGTATTCCGGATCAAGGTTCCCAAGGACAGGATCGGCGTCCTGATCGGACACAGCGGAGAGACGCTTTCGAAACTCAAGGAAGAGAGCGGGACGGAGATCGACGTGGACTCCGAAACCGGCGAGGTTACGATATTCGATGATGAGGCCTCCGACTCGTACAAGGCTTTCAGAATGAGGGATGTTGTCAGGGCCATTGCCAGGGGATTCACGCCGGAGAAGGCCTCAAAGCTGCTGGAAGAGGATCTGTATTACGAGGAGTTCGACATAAGGGATTACTCCGGAAAATCCCAGAAGAGGATCATGCAGGTCCGATCCCGTGTGATAGGGAGCGGGGGAAAGACCAGAAGGATCGTTGAAGAGCTTACTGACTGCCACATCTCCATAAAGGGCAATACAGTTGGCATCATAGGGGATCTCGAGGGATTGAAAGTTGCCTCGAAGGCCGTTACAATGCTGCTTTCGGGATCCGAACATTCCTCCGTATACAGCTACATGGAGAAGAAACGGAAGGACCTGAAGATCGCAAGATGGGGCATGTAGGTCCCGCGTCTATCCGTTCTCAACATTTTTCCTGAATTCGTTTGCGAGATTGTGAGCCCATCTTATGGGTTCGGGTATTCGCGTTTGCGTCGCCCGGAGGACGGTTTCCACTGCCATTTCAAGATCGATGCCGTGCCCGGGGGAGACATAGATCGGTTTTGTGCTTGAAACGGACAGCGACGCTCCGATGGTCCTCCCCTCACTGACCACCGATGCCATTCTGAACCTACTGTCTTTCGCCATATCTTCCTCGACAGATCCCGTTAATAACCTCTTGGTTACACCGATCGTCCTTCGATCGGAGATGACTCCAACCTGGGTCGCGATCCCCATCATCCTCGGATGAAGAGATCCGTTCCCGTCCATGACGAGGACCGTTCCCTCATCGAGAAGCCCCGAATCCTCGCCCTTTGATAATCCTTGAAGTATCAACGGCGCCTCCCGGTAGAAGAGATAGCCGGAGATGTAGGGAAGTCCGAGGTCCCCACTCAGGCAAAGTGAATCCGATAATTTACCGTCGGGATCATGTCTCGTCACAGCGAGGGCATGGACGCCACCCCGGGACGAGATATCGATCCCCGCAAGGGTGTCGATCCTCCCTCCGGTTTCCCGAGAGACCATGGGCCGGGTTAGGTCCTGCATCTCCCTGAGGCATTTCAGGGGTTGACATGAGGTCCCCTGACTCACCAGTGCAGGATCGCGCGCGATCCAGGCCTCATCACCGGCTAAGACAGTTTCGATCTCCGATGACAGGACCTCGATCGATGGAGGCGGGATCCTGAGATCCGAATAAACGACCCTGTGGACAGGGCCTCGCAGCGCTCCCGATGCGATCACCTCACCCACGACCCGGGACGCCCTCAGATCCCCGAGAGCGCGGGCAATGCCTCCGAAGGTGACCGCAGATCCCCGATCCACATGTGAAAGGATGTGTTCTATCCATTCTTTCATGTTTAGGCGGGGGAACACCCGGTGAAGGAAATGATCCCTCAGGTCTCTTCTCACCATCGGGAATTCGGATACCGCCGATGACAGGTCTTCCCAGTCGGAATGTGCATCCATGGTAATGGAAGACGATCCGGACGCATGTTCCCGCTTCTTGGATCCTCGCAAGGGTCGCCACCAACCGTATACAGGTATACCTTTGATGATAGAATAATGTTGACGGGGGTGAAACGAGGGTCTAATAGGTTCATTCGAAATCATCAAATTTGTTTGATTCAAACTTTTCCCTGATAGATAATACAAATGACCCTCTACGATATTTGTACAGCCAAATATTTCCAAATAGTTAAATATCTTCGATCGATAGGTAGGACTGTGGGTCACCCCGGGGTGGCCGTGCAACGGAGGTATGAGTTATGGCAGTGAAAATCGATAAGGAAGCCTGTGTCGGATGCGGAGCATGTATCGGCACCTGCCCGGTCCAGGCCCTCTCATTGGTAGATGACAAGGCAGAGGTTGACGCCAACACCTGCGTCGATTGCGGCGCCTGTGTGGGCGTGTGCCCCACCGGAGCCCTTTCACTCTGAAACGGGCAGGATTGATCTCGGTCGAATTTTTTTCATTTTTTTCCGGAACAGCTAAGGCTCCATCAGGAAGAAAGCCTTGTATGCCGTGTAGGATGACCAGACATCGGCCTTGGATGATATCTCCATGGGTGAGTGCATGGATATCAGGGCCGGGCCCGCATCGACCACGTCCATATTGTGCTCCGCAAGGAATTTCGCTATCGTTCCTCCGCCTCCCTGGTCGACCTTCCCCAGTTCACCGGTCTGCCACGGGACCCCCCCCTGGTTCATGATCCTGCGGATCAATCCCATGAACTCCGCGGAGGCGTCGTTCGACGAGTATTTTCCACCTGAGCCGGTGTACTTGGTGATGCAGATTCCGAAACCCAGCCTTGCGGCATTCTGAAGTTCGTGGACATCCTTGAACGAGGGATTCACCGCGCCGTTCACATCCGACGATATCGCTTTGGTATTCGTCAGGGCCTCGCGGAGCATCCTGTCCGGATATTCGGGATCGTGAAGCTCGAGGAGCCTGGAGTAGAAATCCTCCAGGAACCTGGACTTGATCGAGGTGGCTCCGTCAGAACCGATCTCCTCCTTATCTATGACAAGTGCGATCGCCGTTCGCTTCGGGGATGAGGTCTCGGAAAGGGACCTGATGCAGGTATACGCGCAGATCCGGTCATCCTGGCCGTAACCACCGATCATGGATCTGTCGAAACCCACCTCCCTTGCGGGTCCGGCAGGAACCACCTCGAGCTCGGCAGATACGAAGTCCTCCTCGACCATCCCGTAGGTTCTGTTAAGGTAATCCAGCACCCAGAGCTTCACCTTCTTCTTGGACTTCTTCTCCTCGAAGGGAAGGGAGGCCAGGAGAACGTTCAACTCCTCCCCGGTAATACCCTCCGGAAGTTTGCGCTCCGCCTGTTTCTTCCGGTACAGATGAGGAAGGAGATCGCATATCGTGAACACGGGATCCTTCGGATCCTCTCCTATATGGATGTCAACCTCTTTTCCGTCTCCGAGGATGACCTTCCCGTGTATTGCCAGAGGAATGTTCACCCACTGATACTTCTTGATCCCGCCGTAATAGTGGGTCTTGAACAGCGCGAGTTTCGTCTCCGCATCCTCGTAAAGAGGATTCTGCTTGAGGTCCAGGCGGGGGGAATCGGAATGAGCGGCCACCAGGTTGGCTCCTTGTGTTATGTGTTCCGTTCCGAGGACTGCGGCCGCGACGTTCTTTCCACGGTTGGTCATGAAGACCTTTGTTCCTGCCCTCCAGCTCTTCACTTTCTCAAGCGGCTTGAATCCGGTCTCGACCAGGATCGAGACCAGTTCGTCCGTGGCCATCCTCTCGGTCTTTGCAGAGCTGATGAACTTCATATAATCCCCGGCCACCGATTCGATCTCCTTCCTTGTTTTGGGATCGGCGGAATCCCAGATGGGATTTTTCTTTATCGACAGCTCGGTCTCCCTCTTGCCTATGCCCTTTGCCATGTCCATCATACCTCACCTCTGAAAGGCGCATTGCCGTTTTAACATTTGTCAATGGTGTTTCGGCTTGAATTGTTCCGAAGATGTTTATTATTAGGTGTTGATTCGGATATGGTAACATGCTTGAGGTCGAAGCAAAGGCAGAGATTGTCAGGACCGAGGATCAGGTGGAGATGGAAGCCGCCGCCATGAACATTCTGGCCCGGGTCGAGGAGATGGGGGCCCAGGATCTACGCAAGGTTGAGCAGTGGGACCTTTACCTCAACCATCCCTGCAAGGATTTTGGCAGAACGGATGAAGCTTTCAGGATAAGGGCCGAGAGAACGGAGGAAATGGAGGACTGGGATATCAGGATGACGTACAAGGGCCCCATGCTCTCCGATGTGACCAAGGCAAGGGTCGAAAGGGAGATCGAGCTGAAGGAGGGGAGCACGATCGAGGGCGTTCAGGAGATGTTCTCATCCGTCGGACTCGAGGTCGCGGGAGAGGTAAAGAAGAACAGGTGGATACTCTCCCTTGATGATGTGGTTCTCAGCATCGATATGGTGGAAGGCCTTGGAACCTATCTGGAGGTGGAGATCATGTCCGAGAACCTGACCGATGCCGAATGCAGGATACTGGATCTGCTGGATACCCTTGAATTGACCGAGAGGGAAAGGAAATCCTACCTGGAGCTGATATTCGAGGGATAGATTAAATTCGGATGAGCGCTTTGGCGCTTTTTCCAAGATCACTTGAAGATCAAAGAAACGGCGGTGATCCCCTGACCGATGAGGAGACAAAGAGGCTGGAAAAGATCAACCAGGAGCTGAGCCACAACGAGAAGAGGCTTCTGGTGGCTTTGAAGGATGAGAAGGGCCTCAAACCGGAAAAGGCAATGAGAAAGGGTGGTTTCGGAAAAGAGGTCGAGGTCATGAACGCCGCTTCATGGCTTCGATCGAAGGACCTGATTTCCATTCACGAGAAGAAAAGGAATATCATTTCCCTGGGAAGGAAATCATACGCTGCATCGGGTCTTCCCGAGAGAAAGGTCCTTGAACTGCTCAGCAGGATGGACGGAGCCGCATCCCTCGATGAACTTGAGGGTACCGGAAAGGTGACCAAAGGGGAGGTGGGGATCGCAATCGGATGGCTGAACAGGAAGAGATGGGCCAAGTTGAAGAAGGAGGGGGGGCAGACATATCTGGTACTCACGGAGATCGGGAAGAAAATGGTGGGAACAAAGGGCGATGACGAGGAGATCATCGACAGGTTGGCAAAAAACGACCTGGAGTCCTCCCAGATACCCGACAACATTCTCAAGGCCCTCAAGGGCAGAAAGGACGTCATCACCGAAAAGGAGGAGGTGGAGAGGAGGCTCGAGCTCACCGATACGGGAAGGAAACTGGTATCGATGGGGGTCGTGATCAAGCGCGAGGTCACACAGCTCACACCCGAACTCCTCAAGAGCGGGAAATGGAAGGATGTCGAATTCCGCCGTTATGATATCGAGGCGTTCGCCCCGACCCCGACGGGAGGCAGAACCCACCCTCTGACCAGGATAATTGAGAGGATCAGAAGGATATTTTTAGATATGGGATTCAACGAGATTACGGGGAATTACGCGGAGCTTGAACTCTGGAACATGGATGCGCTCTTCATTCCCCAGGATCATCCGGCAAGAGAGGAGCATGATACCTTCTACCTTGAAACCGTGGGCGACATCGAACCGATGCAGTTCAACGAGAGGAAGGTGATCGATCCCTACAAGGTGTTCAGGGAGATACACGAGAACGGTGGAGATACCGGTTCAACTGGATGGGGATACAAGTGGTCCGCGGAGAAAGCATCCAAACCGATCCTGAGGACCCATACGACTGTCAACACCGTGAGGTACCTTTACGAAAATCCGGTCACCCCGATCAAGGTCTTCTCGATCGAGAAGGTGTTCCGAAACGAGGCCATAGATTCCACCCATCTCCCGGAGTTCTACCAGATCGAGGGCATCCTGGTGGAAAAGGATGCGTCCATGGACATGCTGGTCGGAATCCTCAAGGAGTTCTACTCGAGGATGGGGTTCGACCAGATCAGGATACGTCCCGGATATTTCCCTTACACGGAACCGTCCCTCGAGGTGGACGTCTACTTCAAGGGTAAATGGATGGAGCTCGGCGGGGCAGGGATCTTCAGACCTGAGGTGACGCTCCCCAGCGGGGTGAAGGAGCCGGTCCTTGCCTGGGGTCTGGGCCTGGAGAGGCTCGCGATGATGGTGCTTGATCTGCACGATATCAGGGACCTCTACATCTCGGATGTGGATTGGCTCAGATCGGCCAGGATGATTTGAAAATTAAAAAAAAAGCTCCCGGATCCTCCGGGAGCAGGAATTTATTCATCTCACGATAGATCATTTCGATCCGATTCTTCTCAAGACCGCGACAGCTGCCGCCGTTGACAACATCAGCAGGATGAATACGGCCGATACCGATCCGATCAGGATGGGAAGATTATACATTCCTCCGCTGTCGGCATCCTGATCAATCTCCTCGGGAGCATCAATTATACCGAAGGACCAGATGTGGGGCTGCATCCTGTTTCCGTACAGATCGGATCCTTCGATAACCACCTGGTATTCTCCTCCGTTCTGCAATCCCCCGCCCGGATGAATCAACGCGGAGGCCCCACCCCATTCGATAAGTGCCGGATCGCCGTTGACGAGAACGGAAACGGATTCACGGTCCATATCCTCGGAAAACTGAACGGTTACCGCCGAATCATCTGGGAGATCCGAACCCTGCGGCGAGAATGCTATGACGTAAGGTGCGGCTCCGTCGACCTTGAAATGCCGGGATTCCGTTATGATATTGCCCGCGGAATCCTCCATCATGATGCCGACCATATGGTATCCGTCGTCCAGCACGCCCAAGGTAATTCCATAAGGCTCGGATGCCCGGATCCACGAACCGTCATCCAACTTTACCTTTATTTCGGCTATATCCGATGTCGGATCGGAAGCGTTCCAGGTGACACGCAGATCGTATTTTCCCGTAACCGTTCCGTTCGACGGTTCCATCGAATTTATGCAGGGATTGTCCCGATCGACCTTTACAGTCCCTAGGGACAGGTAGATCGTGTTGCCGGCCTGATCCTCGGCCATTACCTCCGGATCATGCACACCGTTACCTATGATGACAGATTCCGTGTATGGGATCCATTCATCGTTAATATCCATCCGGTAGTACACGTTGAGATCGTTCTCATTGGTTTCTATGGAAAGATAGGGGTCGGAGACATACCACCCGTTCTTTCCCGTCGGTTCCTCCGGCTTCACCTCACTAGATATCATGGGCAGGGCAGTGTCAACGGCAAGATCGATGGGATCCGTATGCAGCAGGTTTCCAGCCTGATCCATAACCCTTGCCAGGAGGATCCATTTTCCGTCCGGAACATTGATCTCTTCCCGGTAATCCACGGCTTCGGACCAATCCGCTTCGCTGCCTTCCTCGAGGAGGAGGTACTCGATCGAACCGTCCTGGGCAGTCATGGTGATCTCCGGGATAGACGTGTAGAAACCGTTCTTTCCGTCGGGAGAAAACGGGGAAATCAAGATGGACATTTCTGGAGCGATCGAATCCACTATGAATTCCCTGGAAATAATTACTTCGGTGTTGCCGGCCGAATCCATCGATTTGTATGAAAGCAGGTGTTTTCCCTCCGGGGCTGCGAGGGATGTGGTATATGGAGCCCAATCATCCTCATCCCATCTGTAGAAGATCTCAGCTTCCTCGGACAGCATGTTCTCAAGTTCGATCTCCGGAGGAGAGATGTAGATCCCGTTCCGACCGTCAGGTTCATGGGATGTACTCAACCTGGTCATCGGCGGGGTGGAATCCACGACAAGGTATATGCTGGTCATGTTGATGTTGCCGGCCATGTCGAAGGCGGTGAATGCTACTTCATGCCCGCCTTCTGGAACGGTTATTGGATCGAGATAAGGGATATCGGACCCGCTGTCCATGGAATAGAAGGCTTCCTCTATCTCCTCGGACGTCTTCATGGAAAGCCGGGGTTCTGAAATGTAATAGCCGTTCAGACCGTCGGGCTGACTCGGATCGACAACAATCTCGATTCCGGGAGGAGTGGAATCAACCTCGATTGTGATCTCCACCCAATCTGATGCATGACCTGACAGATCTATGGCTCTGAAACTGAGAACATGGAAACCTTCCATGGATTCAAGGGTCGTTCCATCACCTCCGGTATCCAATGTCCCTCCGTCCCATCGATATTCTACCGTGACAACCTCGTCAGCACCGAGGGTGATCTGCGGTGTGGCAAGATAAATCCCGTTTCTACCGTCCGGTTCCTCGGGATCCACGGAATATACTGCCTCGGGTGCAAGAGTGTCAGGCAGAATGAAAGTGCTGAAGTCCGGCTTGTAACCGGACATGTAAGCCGTTATTGTGATCAGGCCGCCGTTGCTGTCCGGGATGTTTATCGAGGCCATACCGTTAGAATCGGTCAACGAGGATCGGCCCAGTTCACCGTATCGCGATATAGTTACCACCGCTCCTTCAACGGGATCTCCGTTCGAATCCGTGACTTCGGCATAAACTGATCGCTTATCATCGGAAAGGGCATGGAACAGTGACAATTCCCCCACCTCCCCGAGGATCAAGGGAGCATCGGGTTCCCCGAAGAGATTGTACTCTAGGAAGGTCCTCTCGGAAACATCCATCTGGTTGTTGGGGAAGGGGTAGAATGAGGAGACGAAGCTGGTAACGGAGTTACGATAGATGTTTCCCACCGTGGGCTCTATCTCTCCTTTGACGGCCTTGTCCACTGATCTGTAATAATCCTCCTCGAGGCCGGGAGCATCACCCGAATAGACGGTATCCGAGTTTCCTGCCGCCAATCTGTTCGCTCCCATATATGCGACAACTCCCTCACCAGGTCTCTCCGTGAGAGCCTCTCCGATGCAGTCTCCGGAAAATCCCATCATGCCGGATCCCGGTTTATCGAACCATCCGGTCATACATGCCATTGCGAAAAATGACCCGGCGTAGCCGTTTCCTTTCAGACCTGTCAGATCTTCTCTGGTTACCAGATTGGGAATGGCAGTGGCCTGCCCGTGGCTGAAATAACCCAGAACCTGATGCTTGTCATTGATGATTTCAAGGAATGATCCTGAACCGTAATTCATTGTTCCCGAACCGTCGTAATATATTGTCTCCCTGCCGGGAAAGTTATCAGAGCCGTATTCCGTCCAGAAATGATCCATGACCTCCGTTGATTCTCCCGGAACATTCTGGTTATCACCTGCCATGTATACCGCCGTGTTGTAATCCTTCTCCCAGGTCAGGTTTATCTCTCTCTCGATGAGTGCATCAACAACCTCCGCAAGAGTGGAGGGATCATTGATCGCAAGCCTTCCGAATGACATGTCGGGAACGGGATCGTCGATCTCGCCGGGTTCCGCATACTTGGTATTTCCGTTCTTGTTCCAGGTCGTTCCCCGGTCGACGCAGGCGAAATATATGTCCGATGCAAAATATCCGGGCTCGCCGTACATGGTCGCAGGCTGGTTGTTCGAGGTATTTCTGGATGGAACCCTGTCCCAATCACCGGCGAGCAGAAGATAATCGAGATCATCAGCCGCCTCGATATCCATAACAAGCTGCCTCATCTTGCCTGGAAGATCCCCCTTGTCATACATCTCGTCGATCTCTTCCGTCGTGGCGATCTTAGAGAAAAGACCTTTCTGGGATTTCCACTCCGCCAGAGGTTTTACCGCTTCCACCAGTGATTCGTCGGTAATAATCAGGTATTTTATCGGTCCCGTAGGTTTCCTGGAGTAATCCATGATCTTGTAATCCATTGAAACGGATTTCACCTCCATTCTTATGCGCACTTTTCTGTATATCATGGTGTCGCCGTCAACCCGGTGTTCTACCGGATACAGCCTCAGTGAATACTGTATCTTCCCTCCCTCATTGTCGGGAGTGCCGGAAATTCGAATGATCTCGAATCCCGTATCGACGTTTTCAGAAATTCCTCCTTTCCATCTCTCATCGATGGGATCACCATCGTATCCGATATATACCGGTGCCAGTGCCGGCGTGGGACGCGATGCAGCCCGATCCGGGCTTCCGAAAGACACATCAATATCGGAAACCTCTCCGGGTACTGACAATATAGCAGTCACGAAAGGCCTCTCCTCACCCTGGCTACCCGTCGTCATTGCGCCATCTTTCAATACAATTCGGGAATAATGGCGGTTATCCCTGATCAGATCCTCGATACCGTAATCAATACCGATAACGTGTTCCATTACTCCGTTCTGAATTCTGACTGCATCTGGGAAGTCCTCGATGAAAATCATTCCTTCTACTGAAGATTCCTGTCTCTCCGTTCCTGTTCCTGAAGCCGTGGGAATGAGGGCACCCATTACCATCAACATCAGGCAACCCATAACAATACCCTGCACTTTCCTCATTTTCATCACTGAAATTTTCATTGAATTGTAGATATTTATCCGTTCACGGCACATGTGATTACGGAGAAAATGCGGGAAAATGCATTAAAATTCAATATTTTAACACATGTTGGTGACATTTACAATGACATATCCATGAACATCTGACGGAGAAGGTTTAAATAAAGTCATTTTTGACTTCCTCTGATTGTGTCATCTGCCGCGATATGTCTATTATGAATTTCGGAAGAACCATCGAAAATCGTGACATGTTGACTCAAATGAAACCGATGAGAAGTTGTACACATGTGTATTTTCCTCTCCAGACTACATATATAATCAAAATTTAATTTATTTTTAAGATTATTTCAATATAAATTTAAAAGTTGCTACCATTGATGATGGCCATTATCGAAACTATGATATAAATCCTCATGTCTACCAGCAGATCGGGGTTTAGATGAAAATGGATAAGGAATCGCTGGTCCTTTACTCGATCTATCTGGTCAGCCGGGACCCTGACGATTCCTTCACCTATACCCGGAAACACATCTCCCAGGCCCTCAATATAACCCAGAACACACTGGACCGGACCTACATTTCCGGCCTGAAAAACAAAGGATATCTCGAGATCCGGAAGAAGATGTACACGGGGGGGGAGATACGGGATATTACGATAACGGAAGATGGGATCAAAAGGATAAAGGAGATAGAGGAAAAACTCTCCGGCATGACCCTCACTCCCGAAAACCACAACATCCAGACCTACGTTAAGATTACCCAGATCCTGAAGATCATCAGGAATCCCCTTGACCGGATCTTCTTTCTTGCTGTTCACAACCGATACAGCTCATTCGATCTGATGATCCTTCTCGAGGAATTCAGAATCAGGAACAGCGAGCTTTCCATCATCAACCTGGCAAGGGATCTGGAGAATCCCGGTGAGATGGGCAGAAGGGCGTTCGTCGATTATTTCATCGATATGAGCTTCTACGGCAGCCTGGATTTCAACCAGGATGATCTTTCCAACTCCGAGAGCATAGACGCTCTGCTTCTCAGGGCGGAATCATTCAGGAAACAGGGGGACAAGATCGGCAAGGCCAGGGAGATCTACGAATGGATACTTTCCAATCCCGAATACATCGATCAGAACCAGTGGTTCGTTGCAAACATCGGCCTGGCCCATACTGTCAGGAAGATGGGGGATACGGACCACGCATTTGAGATTCTCGACGGAATAATCGAATCCACCGACAACAAGTACTACATAGCTTACACGAAGGAGATAAAAGCGTACATCTACTCCCAGATGAACGAGTTCGGCAAATCCCTGGAACTCTTCAGATCGTCGATTTCCGCTTTCAACAATTTCGGGTTTTCACTGCTTCTCGCCCTGGGTTACAATAACAGGGGAATACTGTATTTCAAGATGGACGATTTCAAGCAGGCCGAATCCGACTGGAAAAGGGCTAGAAAGTACGCGCGGGAGGCAAACAGCCGATATATTGAGGCGATTACGATCGGAAACCTTGCAGATATCTACATGAAGAAGGGCAAGCTCGATAAATCCAAGGGATTGCTTGATCAAGCCGAAGAACTTTTCCAATCATTGAAAGACATGGACAAGATTGCTTCCATCGAATTCAACAGGGCATTGCTGTACGTCGAACAGAAGGACCTCGATAAAGCCCTTCACCATTTCACGCTATCCGAGACGATTGCTCAACCTCTTCCCTCACCTCCGGAAAGGAGGGAGAGAAGGGAAGAATTCATCAAGAGAGGACTGGAAAAAGGATTCGATCATATCGAAAACTACTTAAACCCTTGCGATAAAAATATGAGTTGACCGGGAACGGTTATATGTAATTCTACCACTTTTTCTCTTCGCATGCGGTACTACGTAGTGGTAACTTTAGCAATATTCGGGCTAGTTACGGGATTGATACTGTACTCTCCGGTGTCCTTTGTCACCGGAGAGGACATGGAAGAGGGCTTGGCTCTGATCGTTGTTTCCGATTATGCCGGCGGCTGCCATTCGGAAACTCAAAAGGGCATCGATTTCTACGACCATCTGATCCAGAAGGGATACGGACACGGCGATATAGTTCTCCTGGCTCCCACCGGAGTCCCCAACCGGGATAACTCGCCAACAAAGACCAATATAGTCTCTGCCCTCCAGGATATCGCGGACGATACCGATGACGAGAAGGAAGTCGTCATATGGATATCGGATCACATAGGTGCTGAAACCAACAGTACGTTTTTCCGTTTCACCGACGGGAATCTAGCAACAAGCGACATGGATGATGAGCTGGACGAGATCGAGTGCGGCGATATGACCGTGATAATCGGAGGCTCGTATTCAGGTCTGGCCGGACCTGATCTGTATGAAACGGGTAGGACGATCATCACTTCCATGGACGATGATCAGGATTATACACCGGACCTCTTCGACATAGCCAGAGGATTGAGAACGCCTTCTGCCGACTCGAACGATAACGGTATCATCTCGTTTCGGGAAGCCTATGCCAGCGAGGTTTCACAGATCAGCTGGTCCGGTCAGTACCCTATGATATGGGAAGACTGATAGATCCGGGCTCCGAATGAACGAGGATGCGGCCAGCCGTCGCGTCCTCTAGCGGGCAAGTGACGCTCAAGCCCCGAAATGGGGCATTTGGTCAGTGTCAGCTCTAGCTTTAGTAGAAAGTTTTATAAACCCTTTTACAGCGAATATGAGTTCCTAGATTTCCTTAATATATGCAGATCGGACAATTTATCATCCATGGGAGATGACCCCATCCCGAAATATGCCCTCCATTCAGGTTCGGGTGGCAGCGGAGCCTCGGACCGGATGAAAGATGGCGACGACGTTGATATCGAGATGTCCACCGTCGAGAGGGATCTGAAGGATTCACTTGATATTATCAGAGGAGGCGGAGCCGAGGATCGGTTCGGTAAAATATCGGGTCCCGTGGATAGAGATGAAGAACCGGATGATATTCGAATCGGAAATTTCGATGAAGACGGGATCGAGGGAGATTTACAGTTCGATCCAAACATCAACATCTTCACTCATAGCGGTCCGGCTGACTTCGCGTCATACCGGATCGCGGGCGATTTCAACGATATACTGACAATGATCCTGGGCAATATAAGAGCGGCAAAATCGAAATGGTTCAACGGCGAGGACATATCATCGACACTGGACCACGCCGAGGAATCCGTTTACAGGGCCAAGGACATGACGGGGGAGCTGATATCCTCGACCCAGCCGACAACCGATGACGGAGGCAGTGATGTGGCCTGCCTTCTGGAGCTGATCGTACCGATGATATTCGATCGGACCACATCACCATATCATGTGGAAACCGAGGAGAATATATGGCGAGTGGAATGTGATCCGGACGACCTTTGCAGGACGATCATAAACGTCCTCGTGAACGCCAAAGATATATTCTCCGGGGAGGAGGTCATTTTCATAAGCGCATCCAATCGGATCATCAACGAAGGTGAGATTAATTCACAGGGAAACAAGAGATACGTGAGTATCTCAATTCACGATCGAGAATGGAGTTCGGATGACCATGATCCGCAATACATTCGGGCTCCTTTTTTCTCGAGAGAATGGAAGGGGAGGGGACTGGACTTTCCCGCCGCCCGGGAAATTGTGGAAAAACAGGGAGGTCGTATCTTTGTCGATTCTCAAAGGGATGAGGGATTCGGCATTCAAATCTATCTGCCAGCTCTTGATACGGCACGACCTGTCAGCAGCCGCAGGAATCAGGAAGGAACGGACGGCGGGAGAGTCCTAATAATGGAATACGGGGAGTCTCTCCCCAAAACCACGGGATATCTGCTGAACCGGCACGGTTACGATGTCGTAACCGTAGAGAATGGTGATGAAGGTGTCAGCAGATATCTCGAATCCATCAGGAACGGGAAACCTTTCAACCTCGTATATATTGATCTGGTGGAGTTCGACCGGAATGACGGACTGGAGATGATGAGAAGGATCAGAAAGATGGATCCGGGAGCGGTCGGCATCCTGGCAACCGGATGCAACAGCGGTCCGATATTGAGGGAATACCGGAAGTTCGGATTCAGCGGGCATATCGTAAAACCATTCGCGTTCGATGATCTCATCAAACTCATCGACCGGGTGAGTGCGGTTTCCTGAGGAGGAAGCCGGGGACCTATCATCAGATCATTCTGCCATCGATCATTGAAAATAACCATCTATGAATTCCCGTATCTCGTCCCTGATAATTCTGAACGCATCGATCTCCGATGTGTCATCATCCACAAGGTCGGAGGGATCCCTGAATCCCCTGTGGATCCTCTCTTTTCCTCCCGGGAAGAAGGGACATGCTTCCTTGGCATTATCGCAGACGGTTATGACGAGATCGATATCGGTATCGATGTACTCATCAACGGATTTCGATCTCAACACCGATGTGTCTATCCCGATCTCACGCAGTGCAGCCACCGCATTCGGATTTACATGGGTTGGTTCGATCCCCGCCGATAAAGCCTCGTATCGGTCTCCACCGTATTGACGCAGAAGGGCCTCCCCCATTTGTGATCTCGCCGAGTTATGGGTGCATACGAACAGGACTCTTCTTTTCATCTACGGTCACCCTGATCCGAAATTTCCGGGAACATGTTAGTTGCTCAGCTTATCTCGATGTGAACGCCTTCCACCTTGTAATGGATTTTCTCTGCGATCTTGCAGGCATGGTCCCCGCATCTCTCGAGGTAACGGGCGACCATGATGTAGTGTGTGCATCTGGTTATCGTCTTCGGGTCCTCCATCATGTACGTGAGGCATTCTCTGAAGATCGAATATCTCTCCTCATCCAGAATATCGTCCCGCTCGGCAAGGTTCCTGATCTTCGACAGATCGTCGGTCCGATACGCTTCGAGAACGTCGTCGATCATTCCCGACACAACCTTGGCCATTGCCGGAATATCGATCAGCTTCTTAACATGCGGTTGATTCGCTATCTCCTTGGTAACCTTGGCAATATCGTAGCCGTATCTTCCGATTCTCGTCATGTATGTTATCATTTTCAGGATGCATGCCAGGTTCCTCATGTCCCTCGCCACGGGCTGATATAGCATGACGGTCTTCAGCGTCTGTTCCTCTATGGTATGATCCAGATCGTACAGCTCATCCTTCCTCTGAATGACCTTATCGGCAAGATCGACGTCCCGATCCTTCAGGGATTCCACCGCATCCAGAAGCATGTCCCTGGCGAGATGTCCCATCCTCTCGACCATATCCTCGATGTTTTTCATATCATTATCGAATCTCGTCGGCATCAGATCACCTATCCGAATCTCCCAGTGATATATCTTTCCGTAAGCTCCTCCCGGGGATTCTCGAATATCTGCTTGGTCTTTCCGAATTCGATCAATTCTCCGAGGTACATGAATCCCGTGTAATCGCTTATCCTCGCGGCCTGCTGCATGTTGTGTGTAACGATGACGACGGTGTAATCCTTCTTCAGCTCGTTTATCAGATCCTCGATCTTGGCGGTCGCTATCGGATCCAGAGCGGAGCACGGCTCATCCATGAGGATGACCTCGGGTTCTATCGCCAGAGCCCTAGCAATACATAGCCTCTGCTGCTGTCCTCCGGACAATCCCATGGCATTCTCTCCCAGCCTGTCGGATACCTCATCCCACAATGCCGCATCAACCAGGCTCTGCTCCACGATCTCGGTCAGCTTCTTCTTTCCCCTGACACCCGCCAGTTTCGGCCCGTAGGCGATGTTGTCGAATATGGATTTGGGAAACGGATTCGGCTTCTGAAAGACCATTCCGATCTTCCTCCTGAGCGCCACCGGATCCACCTTCTTATCAAGGATATTTGTTTTCTTCCATACTATCTTTCCATCGGATGTGCATCCGGGGATCTCCTCGTTCATCCTGTTGATGTTCCGCAAGAGGGTGGACTTCCCGCATCCGCTGGGTCCAATGAAAGCGGTCACTTTCTTATCCGGTATTCTCATCGTTACGTTTTTGATCGCCTGGATACCGGAATAATATATGTTCACATCATCCAGAACGATATCGTCTGGGCTTTTTTCCTTGATCCCGTTGATCGATGACGAATGAGACCTTGATTTGGTCTGATTGGGGGGTGTCTTTTTCTTCCAGAAGGGGGTCATCACCATTTCCTCCTTGATTGTGATCTGTATCTGATGAATATCGCCACCGCATTCATGGTGAGAAGGATGAAAAGGAGTACCAATATCGTGCTGGCGGCGAGGTCTATAAACTCCGGATTGGGATCCGTAGACCAGTTGAATATGATGAGTGGCAGGGCCACGAAGCTGTCCATCACATCGTTTGGAATGCCCTTCGAAAACATGCCTCCAATGAACAGGATAGGTGCGGTTTCACCTATCGCCCTGGACAGGGCAAGAATGGACCCGGTAATGATCCCGGGGACCGCATTAGGAAGAACGTGATGTCTTACGGTCTGCCATCGGGTGGCCCCCATGCCGCGGGCGGCTTCCCGGAAACTCTGAGGGACGGATTTCAGTGCCTCCTCGGATGATACTACGATGATCGGAAGGACCATAAGACTGAGGGTCAGACTTCCGGCCAGGATGCTGGGTCCGAGATCGAACATCCTGACGAATATGGCCAGACCAACCAGGCCGAAAACTATTGATGGCACGCCGGCCAGGTTCTGGATCAGGCGCCTCAGAAACCTCGTATAACCGGTATCCGGTGCGATCTCGTTGAAATAAACGGCAGTTCCCACCCCTACCGGTATCGCCATGAGCATGGTCAATACCATCAGGGATACGGATCCAACCAGAGCAGGCCAGATCGTGGCATCCTCCGGCCTCCATCCCGGAGTTCCCGTC
>JBLIRG010000030.1:0-38115 GCA_049472195.1 Thermoplasmatota archaeon | reverse complement strand
CGCCGTTCGGCATACTCTGATCGTGCGCCGTCCCGCCTCCGGGTCCCGGCCGGTGGATTGCCACCGCAAACTGCTTCGGGATAAAGCAGGACCAGCGGTCGCTTGCGGCAGCCCGGCCGGGTATCCTCGTTCGGATGGCTGCTACCCGACAACAGGACTATCGCTGGGCGGAATACGACGACGAGGCGCTGCTGGACCTCCGCTTCAGCAGCCTCGGGCTGACGTTCCGGGGCAGCCCGCTGTGGTTCGAGGTCGAGCGGCTGCACAACGACTTCGAACGCCGTGGCCTGCGATTCAGGCCGCACGTGTGGCTGTCGACCGACTGGTTTTCGCCGGATGGCATGGGTGGATCATATATCAGGACGGATGGAATGACGACATGCTTCTGCCTCTGATCATCTACCCGGGTTTCATTGTTCCACTTTTCACAGTACTCAGCGTCGTATTCGGAAAATATTTCGTTAGGGTTGATGAGAATGGTTTGTCTTTCGGATACTCGGGATGGAACGTTCATCTGGAGCATTCTCAGATTATTAATGCGAAGAAAGTCGAAATCAGATGGATCGAGTGGGGAGGGATGGGGCTGAGGATGAAGGGCTTCAAAAACATTGGATACATACTCGGCAGCGGTCCGGGGATCAGGATATCGACAAAGATCAAGAATAGAGAATATACTCTCAACTGCGCTGATCCGGAAATGATCCTGCTCGACCTAGAAAATCATGGTGTGAAAGTCCAGAAACAACCTGATCTGACCAGATGAAGAGGAAGAACGATGCATCTCCGGTCTATGTCATTCCCTCGATAAGACCGATGAGAATATTTTCATTTTTCTCGTTCCTGAATTTTTTCTGGATCTGATAGAGCTCTCCGCGGTCGAGCCATATTCCCTCGCATTCATGACATTTATCGATTATCACGTCGAACATGTACTGGGTTTCCATCTCTACCGAGCACCTGGGACACCTGAGATGCTCACCTTCATCGAGCAATTCCTCGGTCCTGCCGTCGATGAGATTGTTCTTATCCTCGATCACGCTGTTCAACTCCTCGCTGTCGAACCAGTATCCCTCACATTCAATGCAGTGATCAACGGCAATAATAAAATCCCTCTGTGTGATGAAGATCTTCTTCATACCAATCCCGCATCTGGGACAGGGAAGATCGGCCCTGTCGTTCAACCCCAGATCGATATCAGACGAAACCATGGGATCACCGTTCCTTTCCGTTGATTTCATCCACAGGATTATTATTTAATGATGTCGTGATATTGATCAGGAATTGAAAATAATGAAATATCAGGGTCCGATACGGATTATCGAAACCTGCAAGGATAATTCCCAAGGCCCCGTGGCCGGGTGAATTTATCTGTTCAAGACCACATGAAAGAAGAAGCAAGCGGATGTTACAGTACGGTGAAATAATCAGTTTTCGGGGCTGGAAGCGATGAGTTCAGGTGATGAAAGAGCCAAGGAGGGAGTCAAGGTAACCCTCGTGGGATCCGGGATTAACGTACTCCTGACTCTCCTGAAGATCGCTGCCGGACTGATCGGGAACTCCACTGCAATGGTAGCCGACGGAGTCCACTCATTTTCTGATCTCATCACCGATTTCGCCGTTCTGTTCGGAATACGGATGGCGGACAAGCCAGAGGATGAAACGCATAAATGGGGCCACGGAAAGTTCGAAACCCTGGCAAGCGTATTCATAGGACTTTTCCTGGTATTCATAGCAATCGGGATAATGATCAGTGCATTGAGCGACATCATAGACGTGATCCGGGGCGGTGTTCTCGAAAGACCCGGATATATAGCTCTAGGGGCAGCTTTGGTTTCGATCATATCAAAGGAGATCATCTACAGATATACCGTAAGCGTGGGAAGGAAGATCGATTCGAAGGCGATTGTCGCCAATGCATGGCATCACAGAACGGATTCTCTCTCCTCCATAGCCACACTGGCCGGTATCGGAGGAGCAATACTGCTTGGCGGATCCTGGACGGTCCTGGATCCCCTGGCCGCTGTGATCGTTTCCGTTCTGATCGTCAAAGTCGGTATATCGATAACGAAGGATGGGTTGAACGAATTTCTGGAGGCTTCCCTGGATCGGGAGACCGAGGATGAGATAATGGACATCATCTCGGGAACCCCCGGCATATTGACAGCACACGACCTGAAAACAAGGAGGATCGGCAAGAACATCGCCATCGATGTGCACGTTCATGTAAAGGAAGATCTCACCATCGTAACGGCTCACAACATATCAACCGTCGCCATGAACAGATTGAGGGAAAGGTTCGGCGATCAGACCCACGTCTCGATACACGTGGAACCCGATGATCACTGCAGTAAATGCCCTACTCCATGTTCGTCATCACGTACCTGTTGAATAGATCCCTCAATTTGATGCAGTTCTCTCCCTGGGCCCTGAGATAGTGATCGAAATCGGAGTTCCTTATGGAAAAGGTGAGGGACATCATGGAATCATCCCTGGCCTTCCTGAAATTGAATTTGCGCTTCTTGATGTTCCACGATATGATGTTGCTCTCGATGTCATACATGAAGAAATCGTCGGTCCTGGTGAAATCACGGGCTATCATGAAATAACTGTCCGAAAAGAACGCCACATCCTCATACTGTATATTCCCGTTCGGATCGATCTTCTGGGATATGAACACCTCCTCGATCTCCTCGGGGCACACCATGTCGTAGAATTTGAAGATATTGTGGACCTTGTCGAGCAACGGCTCGGTCGTGATATCTATCTTGATCCCTATCGACCTTATGTAATCGTATATCTGTTTCTCCATGCTGCCGTCGCTGCCCATTTTACTACCTCCCTCGATATTTGATGTTATCCGGGTCCCCACCCGGGTAAAAATTGGGTTCACAGGTTTTATTATTTTCCATTAACAGCGTAATTTTGAAGATCCGGGAGATGGAAAAAAATGTTAAAGTGGATGTCGTTCATCCTTGGACGGCTGTGGGGGGCTGATAATCTGAAAGGATTGAGGACATATATCGGAATGATGATCGCGTTGATTCTGATTATTGCGGTAATGCCGGGAAGATCCTCGGCGGACGATGATTCACTCGTTGTCATAGTAATTCTCGAATCGGATCCTGTAGCAACCTACGGGGATAATATCAATTTCAGGATACACGTATTCGACAGAGGAGTTCCGGCGGACGCTGATGATGAACCCGAACTGACCGCTCGATCCGAGCTTTACGAATATCGAAACGAGGTCATTAATATCACATCGGAAAAGATTGCTGTCGGAGTGTATGTGGCCAGCCTTGAACTGCAGGACAGGGAGGTAGAGAACTGGGATACCATCCAGGTTATGCTAAGAAATATGTACGATGCAGAAAAAAAATATGCAGTGAGGGTGGGAAAAGATACCGACGATGACAACATTTACGATTATACCGAAGCATCCTTTCTAAACGAGATCACAATAAGGTTGGACAGGTCCAAGAACCTGGAGATCAAAACCGAATTCAAGGATCTCATGGGATATCCATGGGGTCCGGGAGATCGGATCGACATATCGGTGGAGGTGCTTCTCAACGAGATCAGGAAGAATGCGGATGATATCAGCTGGAATATCGATCACTGGGAGGATTTCGATCCTCACATCGAGATAACCTACGATAATTTCGATACGGGCCTCTATGATTTCTACATATGGATCCCGGATAACCTGACAAAAAATATCGACGTTGAGATCGGGATAAGCGCGGTAATCGGGGACATGGAAGCAGTTAGCGAGTTTCGTATACCGGTCGAGATCTTCCACCTCTGGTCCCACAAGCAGCCTTCAGGGATCGCAGAGCTGAACTGCAACCTCTATGTGTCTGACAATGATGGGGTTCCGGTCAAGGGTGCGAAAATCGATGCCTATTATGAATCCGGAGGTGAAAAACATCTGACCGGTGTGACTGATCTGGTGGGAAAGGCCAAATTCGTCTTCCTGGCACATGACTCGGATGAGATCGAGATCAGCGGATGGATTACGAAAGAGGGAAAGAACCAGAGCTTCTGGACGGCCGTTACGGTGATCCCAAGATCCAACGTTGATAACGGAGGAGATGTTGAACCGGACGAGGAACCGGAGTACTACCCGTGGCCCTGGGGATTCGATGTGGTCAGCATCGATGATGAACCTGTGGAGGAGGACGGGATATTGAAAATGGACTATATCGCATTCCTTGACGGAGAGCGTATGGCAAATCGGACCATATATTATGTGATATACGATCAACAAGATCGTATCTATGGCTATGGAGGTACAATAACCGATACGGAGGGTAAATTCAGAGTGGAATTCGATAAACCGTCAGGCTGGACTTCGGCTCTCATCTATTTCAAAGGCCAGGTAGGATATCACAGAACGGTTTGGGTGGATTTGTACAACTGGAGAGACAGCGACTCGGACGGTTATTCGGACGATTATGAGATAGCCGAGGGAACGGATCCACGAGATCAGTTCGACCACCCGTTTCTAGGCGGGGGGAGGGCGGATTCCGATTGGGACGGCGTATGTGATCAGGAGGAAAATTTCTACGGGACGGATCCCGCGGATCCCTTCAGCAGCCCCAAGTTCAAACCGGGTCCCTACGATCAGAAGTGGACTGATCATAACTCAACAGACGGTTTCAGCTACGATTACTCCTTGGACATAATATTTATATCGTCGCAGGAGGACCTGAATTTAAAATCCGACAAGTATGCGGTGAAGGTCACGAACTTCGAAGTAGGAGGCAGGACGGAGGTATCCGTGAAATCCCAGAATGGAAATGGCGGAGATCCCGATCATACGATGCTGTACTTCATTCCAGGTGGCATGGATGACGTCAACAAGCTGGTGGAAACAGGCGAAACCACCGAATGGACCTGCTGGACAGACGATCAAGAGGTGATGCTTTTCCAGCAGGATGGCTCCTTGAAGGGTATTGTTCTGACCCCGGATTTCCTTCCTGCGAACGATCAGGAATATACCTTCCTGGGGGGTGATTTCTATGAAATGAACAGCGTCGTGGTCCGGGACGGACAATCCCGGAGTGCGGGCGACTGGGACGAGGGTGAAGATGGAATCAGTCCTTTTATCATCGTCATCATAATAATTCTGGCAATCCTGTTGATCGCCGCTCTCGGTGTCGCCGGTTTCTTCGGTATCAGAAGAATTAGAGAGGAAAAGGCCAGAAAGGACAGCGAGAAGATGATGGAAGAACTGAGACCCGAGAAGAAAAGCATCGTGGATGAGATCATGTCATCGGACATATACGGCATGACGGGTCCGACTATCCAGCCACAGGCGGCCCCTCCCGATCAGGCGATCACACCTGCGACATCTGCCCAGCAGCCTCAAAGCGATACAGACGTCCGACCGGTCCGCATAACCACACAGCTTCCGGATACGACCCCTTCAGTGGAGAGACCCGAGGTACTTCCCTGGGAGATCCAGCCATCCATGGATTTCTTCAGCACCTCTCCCGTCAATGATAGAGCTGAAGAAGGTTTGAATGGACCTCTGGTAGTGGAAGGGGAGGTCCACATGGAAGAAGAACCCACTTCCATTGAGGAACCGGAGCAACCGGCTGAGGAGGAGGCAGAACCTCTGACTGGTGACGGACCGGCGTTGGAGACACAACCCGAGATCGGGGAACCTCCGTTACAGGAACCTGCCTTGGAGGAAACGGCACCCGCGGAACCCCTCTCGGAAAGAACTTCGGCACCCCCTGCGTCATCGGGGGAGAAGTCCAGGATCGACGATCTCTTCGATTGATTCGATCAAATAAAAATATGGATAACACTGAAAGAAAAAAGAAAAATGATCCCGGATGAGCCGGGATCGGACAATATTTCCCAAATGGGATCAAATCTCAGGATCGTCGTATGAGACAAGCTTCGCTCTCTGTATTAACCGGCCTTGAAACTTGCCAATCCATTGTTTAATTTCATACGGTCAAATTTCAAGATCGATTCCGAGCTTCTCGGCCAGTTCCTTGTAGCGGTTCCTGATCGTCACCTCGGTCACACCGGCGACATCGGCAACCTCGCGCTGGGTCCTTCTCTCGTTTGTGGTTATGGACGCGATGTAGATCGCCGCGGCCGCAACACCCGTAGGACCTCTTCCGGACGTGATCTCCATCTCGTCGGCTTCCTTCAGTATCTCCATGGTCTTGGTCTGGGTCTCCCCGGACAGTTTGAGCTCCGAGCAGAACCGGGATATGTAATCCTGGGGAGAGGTGGGCATCAGCCTCAGATCCAGCTCCCTCGTCATGAACCGGTAGGTTCGGCCTATCTCCTTCCTTCCCACCCTGGAAGCGCTTGCGATCTCGTCGAGTGTCCTGGGGACGTTGCACTGCCTGCAGGCGGCATATATCGAGGATGCGACAACGCCCTCGATCGACCTGCCCCTGATCAGGTTCTTGTTCACCGCATTCCTGTATATCCTTGCGGCGGTCTCCCTTACATTCCTCGGAAGTCCAATACCGGCCGCCATCCTGTCCAGTTCCGAAAGGGCGAAGGCAAGGTTCCTCTCGGTTGCATTGCTTACCCTGATCCTCCTCTGCCACTTACGGAGCCTGTACATCTGAGCCCTGTTTCTCGTGGGGATCGACTTCCCGTATGAATCCTTGTTCTTCCAGCCGATCTCCGTCGAAAGTCCCTTGTCGTGGATCGTGAATGTCATGGGTGCTCCGGTCCTCGCTCTCTGCTCGTTCTGCGCCGAATCAAAGGCCCTCCATTCGGGTCCCATATCTATCTGCAGGTCATTTATGACGATTCCACAGTCCCCGCATACGAGTTCTCCCCGCTCGTAGTCGCGTATGATATGTTCGCTTCCGCACTCGGGACATTTGGTCGTCTCCTCGACCTGTACTTTCTTTCTTTCCATGAGATCACCTCTTTTCATGGGAGGCTCGGAGGTCATGGATAGGTCTAATCAGGAATCACATGCACCAATTTCCTATTCTCTAAGCCCCCATTTTTCTTGGATTTAAAGGTTTCGATTTGGGAATAATCACTCATGCTATATATAATTTTTGCAAACCTTAAGTAGAATCTGAAAATGGATGTTTAAACTTGCCCATTTTCAACTTTTCATCCCATGATAAATTATATTTATAGCCCGCCGTTCAATGGATAAATACCTTTTCACGCATCCTATAATTTTAAGGGGAGGTTTGGTCTTCGGAATCATTTTTTCTTCTCTTCCAGTAAGCCTCCTCCTCCAAAAGATCCTTGAGAAGCGTGCTGATCTTCCAGTTGATATTGGTCTCCGTCAGAGCGCAGAAGATCGGCCTCCTCAATCCATCCCTCTTCGGGAAGTTCGACATGACCCTGCTCAGAGCCGAATCATCGAAACCCAGGAACATCAGGATCTTGGTATCCCTGTCCTCGAAATCCCCGGAACCGCCCTCCTCCAGAATATCGATGACAGCCGAATCCTCCCGATCCGATGCCGATATCAGCGCCACATTTGAATCCAGAAGTTCCGATATCACTTCCCTGATATGAATCGAATCATCCTCTCCGTAGCCGTACAGCATAATTCCCAGCGGTTCCAAGAGATCACCCGAAATCGTACCGGTGTATCCCTTGAAAGGTGATGAACTTTTCCGATGGATCAGGGTTCATCTCGAGGATCCGGTTGGTAAACCATTCTCACATGGTCGATATCCGCCTCCTGAAATATCCTGCCCCGGGATTTGAACCCGAACCGTGAGTAAAAATCAACTGCCGCGACCTGGGAGTGAAGATAGATCGTTTCGGATTTCATTTCCAGGGCCCGGTCGACCATGAACCTCATCAATATGCTTCCGAAACCTCTCCTTCTGTATTCCTCGAGCACCGCCACCCTTTCAAGCTTGACACCGTTTCCTGTCCTTCTGATCCGGCCGCATCCTATGGTGATTCCCTTGAACCTCATTATGATATGATCCGAGACATCCTCCAGGCCGTCCATTTCTATATCGTACGGGACGTTCTGATCCTCGATGAATACTATCCTTCTGATCTGGAAAACCTCTTCCATATCACTCTGACGTTCAGCCATTCCGATCTCGAAATCGTCCATTGAACCACCGTATCTGCGAGATGCAGCAACCTTATCTCAATTCCAAAAAATCATTTAGGCGGATGTTTTATTAGTATTTTTTTTAATTTATACTATTTGAAAACCGGTTTTCAATAACAAATTTGCAGTAGATTTAAATAATTACCAAAATAATATCATAATAGTGATGAATGTGACTAAACTTGGCGTAGTAAGGGTCATATACACCGATATGGGAAAAAAGAAGAGTGCGAACGGCAAGGGAATGGACATGGGTTCATACATAAAGGTCGAGCTCAGGGCGTCAAAGAGAAGAAAAAAGTTCAATACCGTTCTCATACCATGGACAAATGTGACCAAGGTAATCGTGATGGAGTAATTCCAGGTTAATCCGTGATAGCAAAGTCCCGGAATGGCATTCAGGTAGCAGGAACATTCCGTAGGATATCTTATAAATGAACCGATACATTCCCGATCATGGGAAGGGAATACGCGGCTCTGGCCGCTGCTTCAATCATCATCGTCATTCTCGCCTCCGTCTCCATATATATCGTTTTGAACATCGATGACGAGAATCCCTACGAGCTGATCGAAACATATTCCACCAACAGGTTCACGTTTCCTGAGAATTACACTGTCGATCCGAAGATAGATGCATCGATACGGCTTGCCGGCAATTACCTTATCAGCCATATGAGATCGGATGGCAGATGGGATTACGAATACGATCCCGTGAATAATGAGTCCGCTTCGGGATACAATGTCCTCAGACATGCGGGTACCACTTATTCCCTCGCGCTGATATTCAAATATACAAGGGACCTCAGATACTACAACGGAACTATCCTCACACTGAACTACCTGCTCCACAAGTACATGGATTACGAAAAGGTCGACGGGATGGAGATATCTTATGTCAGGAGCGGGGGAAGGATCAAGCTCGGAGGAGCTGCCCTTTCCCTCCTTGCTCTGACCGAGATCCAGAAAATGGACCCGGAAGTCAATTACATGAGGGAGATCAGGGGAATGGGGAATTTCACCCTGATGATGATAACGGAAACTGGTAAGTTCGACTGTTATTACAAGGAGGACGGCGATCATAACGATTACTATCCCGGGGAGGCGCTGATCGCCCTATCGAAGCTGTATGACATGACTGGTGACGCCCGTTACCTGGAGGGATTGAACAGGAGCTGGGAATTCTACGTCGATTTCTACGGAAGCGGGGTATACACGCCCTTCACCCCGTGGGGCGTCGAATCCCTCGTTTACATGCACTCCGTAACCAATGATACGAAATATTCGAACCTTGCCCTGATCATGGGCCACCGGGCCACGCTCGGACAGCTGACTGAGGGGTTTAAAGGTGATCCGCGGTATGTCGGAGGTTTCGGAAATCCCCCGGGCAGCACCACCGCAAGCAAGATCGAGGGTGTCGTGGACGCTTTCCTGCTGGCAGGCAGGATGAACGATACATATTATACCGATTTGTACAGCCGTCATATTCGTCTGGCGAAGGATTTTCTCATCAGACTGCAGTTCAACGAGACCGACGCCGGGGATTATCCCGATCCCGAGAGGTCGGTCGGGGGGGTTCCGGGATCCTATCAGAAAACCTCGGTTAGGATCGATTATGTTCAGCATACTGCCGTCACCCTCATCAAGATGATGGTCTACGAAAACTCGCTCGAACATATATGAGAAGTAAAATCCTCCCTTTATGAGTATCAATCTTTATATCGGGGATAACACCATATTTAATTCACCCGAGGTGTGAATATGTATGCAGGGGTTGTTCATTACAAATTCAGGGAAGGGGACATCGATGTTGGGCTGAAGAGATGGAAGGAAACCGTTCTTTCCCAGACCCAGAAGCAGAAGGGTTTCAGGGGAGTCCTTCTTTTCGTGAACAGGGAAGAGTCAAAGGCATTCGACATAGGCTTCTGGGAGACGGAGGAGGACGCCGTCCATTACGAAGAGTGCGGCCTGTTCCAGTTGTTGATACAGGATCTTGGAGATGTCCTTGCAGAGACACCCAAGAGGGATAAATATACTCTGGAAAAGATCGACGGGATCCAGATATTGTAACCCGATTTTGAAATATGACCTTTCAGAATCTCGATGTCACGTAGTCTATGACCGATGCGAAAACGTCGTAACCGTGACCCTTTTCTGATCCGGTTTTATGTCTGTACCAATCCGGATGGGTATTCCTGAAGAACACCCTCTCCGGATGGGGCATCATTCCGAACACGTTGCCCGCATCGTTGCATATCCCGGCGATGTTGAACCTGCTCCCGTTGGGATTGAATGGATATGCGGCATCGGTACTGCCCTGGGGGTCGCTATACCGAAATACCACCCTGTCGTCATGAAACAGCTTCCCGAACAACTCATCCTCGTTTTCGATCGGGAGCATGAACTTACCCTCCGCGTGTGCGGAAGGGATAAACCTCAGATCCCCCTTCTTTATCCTGCTCGTCCATACGCATTTCCCTGAATTCGCATGCTTCAGAAGGGTCGGCCTGCACTCGAAACGGCCCGAATCATTGGCATGGAGGACCGCTTCCGGATGCGGAGTCATCGTCTCATTGAATGCAGGGAGTATCCCGAGTTCGACCATTATCTGGAATCCGTTGCAGAAACCTCCGACAGCCCTTCCACCCTCGATGAAATCAACAAGCTGATCTGATATCGATGCTTTGATCCTGGATGCGAAAATTGCCCCCGCACGGATGTAATCCCCGGCCGAGAATCCCCCCGGGAACATCAGGATATGATAATCCGAGAGCTCCCTCCTCTCATCCGGGTGGGCGTCCCTGCCCTCAAGCTGTTTCAGATGAACGAACTCGGGATCGACCCCGAGCCTCCTGAATGCGTCGAAGGTCTCCTGCTCGCAGTTGGTACCCTCCATTCGAAGGATGCAGACCTTTACGTTTTCATGATTCATTCCGATCCCTCCAGGAGGTCGGATAGTCCGTTCCGCCACGTATGGTCAAGTATCGAAACGGGAATGTCCAGGAGGACCTCCTCCTCCATGGTGACGAGCAGGTTTTCCCCGAGAACCGTTCCTATCTTTTCATAGGGCACACTGTGCCTGGATAGCGTGTCCTCGACCTTCAGGGCGTTCTGAAGAGGCACCTCGATGAGATACCTCGAATTGGATTCGGAGAAGAGCCTCTCATCTGTCCTGAGGATGACCTCCCTGTCGCCCTCGAAGTGCTCCCCTACCCTCTTGATATTGATATCGGCCCCGATCCCTCCTCCTATGCACATCTCCGAAATGGCCACTCCGAGACCCCCCTCGGACAGATCATGGGCGGAGATTATCAGCTCCTCGTCGACCATCTCCAGCATGGCCTCGGTGGTATCCGAGGATACCTTGAGATCGACATCGGGAACACAGTCGCAGTCAGCGCCGTGATATCTGAAATAGGCGGAACCGCCCATCTCCCGGAATGTCGAGCCGACGATATATATCAGGTTTCCGGCCTCCTTCAGATCGGAAGTCACCGCCTTTCCGATGTCGTCGATGATGCCTATCATCATGACCGTCGGGGTGGGGGGAACGTTTCCGTGCTCGGTCTCGTTGTAAAGGGATACGTTCCCGGAGACCACGGGTATGCCGTAATGCCTGGCCAGTAGGCCCAATCCCTCGCAGGACCTGACGAAATCCCCCAGCCGGTCAGGTTTCTCGGGATTTCCGAAGTTGAGGCAGTCCGTGACCGAATGGGGCCTGGCTCCGACGGATACCAGGTTCCTTATCGATTCCTCCACGGTGGAGAGGGTTCCCCTGTAAGGATCTATCTCGCACATGAACGGATTTACGTCAGCGGTGATGGCTATCCCCCTCCTGGAATCCTCGAGAGGTTTGATCACCGCGCTGTCGGACGGTCCCGGACTGAACGGATGACCCACTGCCGGTTTGATAACGGTCCTTCCCCTGACCTCGTGATCGTATGTCCTGAAAACAGGCTCCTTGCAGGTGATGTTCGGATCCCTCAGAAGTGAAAGCAGGCTTGCCTCGAGCTCCGATCGATCCGGTACGGGAAGCGGGGTCTCGTTCAGGCTCCTGTCGACGACCTTCGGTATGTAGGCCCTGCAGTATTCGGGTCCCTTGGTGAAGAAATCCAGGTCCATGTCGAGTATCTTCTCGCCCTCCCACAAGGCGACCACCCGCTTCTCCTCGACCACCCTTCCTATCACGTTGGCGAGAACGTCCCATTTCTTGAAAATATGAAGGACATCGTCCACGTTCTCGGGAAGGACTGATACCATCATCCTCTCCTGGGATTCCGAAACCCAGATCTCCCAGGGGGACAGGCCCTCCTCCTTGAGAGGAACCTTATCCAGATCGATTATGGCGCCGCATCCTCCGTCCAGGGCCATCTCGCCGGAAACACAGGACAGACCGCCCCCGCCCAGATCCTTCATTCCCCTCAGAAGCCCTTTCTCGTTCATCTCCAGACAGGAATGGATGAGGGGCTCCTTCGTTATGGGATCCCCGAGCTGAACGGACCCGCGGTCCTTCTCCTCCGATTCCACCGATAATTCGGTGGATGCGAATGTGACCCCGTGGATGCCGTCCCTTCCCGTCCTGCCGCCGGCAAGTATGTAGATCTCGCCCGGCCCCCCTACCGCGCTGTGAATGATATGTTCCTTTCTCGCTATTCCCACGCAGCCAACGTTTACCAGCGGATTTCCGGTGAAACCGGGATGGAAATTAACCATTCCGCTTACGGTGGGTATTCCGATCCTGTTCCCGTAATCCCTTATCCCGGCGACCACCCCGCTGAATATGAACTTGGGATGCTTCACGCCGGGGGGGATCTCCTCCAGGGGCGTGTCAAGGGGGCCGAAGAATAGGGGATCGATGACGGCTATGGGCTGGGCTCCCATGCACAGGACGTCCCTTATAATGCCTCCCACCCCGGTCGCGGATCCCCCGTAAGGTCCGATTGCGGAGGGGTGGTTGTGGGACTCCAGTCCGACGACATAGGCATGATCATCGTCGAACTCGACCACACCCGCATCCTCATCCGTGAGTATGGTCTGCGGGGCTTCGATTCCCAGAAATGATCTTCTCATGTAGTATTTCGACGATTTGTAGCAGCAGTGCTCCGACCATGCCTGCCCAAGGGCCTCCAGCTCTATATCGGTTGGATCCCTCCCCTCCGAAGAGAAATATTCCCTGACCCTTCCGATCTCCTCTCCGGAGAGGCCTATTGACATTATTTCCGAGATCTCTCTCAACTGCTCTTCGGTGGCCTCCGAGAGCTTCACTTTCCTGACGGGAGCGGAGAGGCCCATGTTCACAAAAAGTTCGGCGGTGTCCATCTGAAAACCTCACAGGAAGACGATCTCGTGGGTGTGTATGACCGGATTCATCAGGATCCTGTTGCACATCTCCTCTAACCTCGATTCCGCCTCCTCCCTGGAGTGGGCGTCCACCTCCATCCTGTAAACCTTCACGGATTTGACGTCCTTGACCTCCGTGAAGCCCAGGAGTTCAAGGGATTTCTTCGTATTCGCCCCCTCCGGGTCCGTGACCCCTTTCTTCAAACCTACCTTTACCTCGACGGTGAACATTTGAACACTTCCTTGATATGTGATGGATGTCCCGATGGTACGGACTGGGATATGAGAACCGTGTTTATAACATTAATTGGGAGGCACGAAAATACTGCCGCGAATTCATGCTCGGGGACGATCAGAGACATTTATATGACCATACATCCTATATGTCAAAAAGGGAGGGATCCACATGTTATGTCCAAACTGCGGTGCAAGTGTTCCCGACGGTCTCGAAAAATGTCTTAGCTGCGGGAGCAGGGTCCATGCATCGGAAGTGGATGAGCCTTCTTCCTACAGAGGTTTTTCATCATCTTCGGAAGAGCCGAAAAAATCGGAATCGGCGGGAATGAAGGGGATCAGCCTGTTTCTGGGGATCATCGAGATAATTATCGGTCTGTTCTACTCCGCGATCATGTTTTCCATGTTCGCATCCGATGATATGGGATTCGGCATATTTGCGACCGCGTTCTATCTCCCCCTTGCCGTGATCCTGCCCCTCGTGGGTGTGATCCTTATCGGGGTGAACAAGAAGAAGGTGGGTGGAATTCTGCTCATCATCGGGAGTGTTTTCTGCTTCCCGGTAGGCATCATCGGGGTGATCGGTGGCTGGATGGCAGTTGCCATGAAAGATTGATCCGTCACCGATCACTCCAGAAACGAGGATTGACCAACCATTATATATCGATACGGCAATCACAATTTCAGATTTTACCTGTGGGGACATTATCTTCAGCACGGTGGTTCGATGAGCAGGGTCAGGAAATCCACTTACAGGCAACCAATGACACCCAAGGGGATCGAGAAACTCGAGAAGGGGACCCTCAACTGGTTCGATCCCGAGATGTTCGTCAACTTCAACACCGGCGCGCTGGAACAGTACCTCGACGAGAAGAACAGGAAAGAGGCATTCGACATCAATGCCTGGTCATGGGGAAAGGTCGGGATCGCGATCCTCATAGGCGCCCTCTTCGCCATAGTCAACCAGTACGTCGGATTGAAGGTCGGCATGGTGGTGGCTGGATCCTGGTACATGGTATATTTGATCGGCATGTGGGCCAAATGGAAGCCCCCGACCCTAAATATAGCGGCCACGGCATCGAACGGTGCGGCCATGATCTGCACGGGTTTCGTGTTCACTTTCCCGGCCATCTACATCCTGGCGAAGAGCGAGGCGGAATTCGTCGACGGACAGCCCCTGATCAATCCCGCGATGCTGGGACCGATAATGCCCATAGCTATCACTGCGACCATGATATCGGGATTCCTGGGCGTGATGTATTTCATAGTGTTCCGGAGGATATGGCTGGTGGAGGACCCGCTTCCGACACCAGGGTTCGAGGCGACGGTCAAGCTGCTCGATCTATCAAGGGCCACCTCCGGAGAAGCATCCATGGCCGCGAAGCGATCCGTAAGGCAGGCGGCCCTGTGGATCGGGTCCACGGCGCTTTTCACTTTTTTCCGGGATTTTCCCCTTTTCAAATCAACCGGGGGATTCGCCCCGGTGGGGGGACAGATCTCGATCATGGACTGGATGGCGATGAACGTGGGATTGAGGGATTACTACCACGCGGGAGACATCATTCTCACCCCGGAGAAATCAAACGCGGGGCTGTTCAAGTACTTCTTCCTCTCCGTAACACTTATCCCGATCCAGTTCGGCATCGGGTGGTTCATGAAATGGAAGACCGCAACCCTGATCTTCCTGGGCACTTTCTTCACGTGGTTCGTCGTGATCCCCATCGCGGTATGGGCACACGCTCCATATTACTGGGCAAATACGGGTGATTACTTCGACGTTTCCATGATGAGGCTGTTCGTGGGCGCGACCGATCCTCGTTTCGAGGGGATCCCCACCTCCCCGGTGTTCGCCGCTTATTCCATCGCCAGGGTGATGGCGATAGGTACGATCCTCGGCGGTGGTATGACAGCTCTCATCAAGATGCTTCCTGTGTTCAAGACGGTCTTCAAGGATCTCACCACGACGTTCAGCGGCGAGGAGGGACACGCGAAGGCCACCTACATACCGGGAAAGGGATGGTACGAATGGCCCACCAGCCACATCGGCATAATAATGGTACTGACCGCGGCCACGGTGATCCTGGTTTTCATAGTCGGCGGGTTCAATCCCATCGCTTCCGTCATATTCGCGATCGCCCTCGTCCTCCTCACGTTCCTGCTGGGGGCCATCGCTGTCAAGGTCATGGGCGAGACCGGGACGGAACCCGTCTCGGCAACCTCGTTCCTGGTCCTTCTCTTCCTGATGCTCATCTTCTTTGGTCTTAAGAAGGTGGGATTAGCCATGTCCGAGAGCGAGATCATAATCCTATCCCTGGTGGGGACCACGGTGTTCGCCGGGGCCATCTCGATGTCGGGCGATGTGGTCCTCAATTTCAAGAACGGGCTGTACTGCGGGAACAGGCCCCATGATCTGGTAAGGGGCCTCACGCCCGGGATCATACCGGGAGCGATCATATCCGGGGTGTTCGCCATGATCTTCTCCATCGGTCTTGCCGAGGGAAAATTGAACCTGGCTGCCCCCCAGGCCTACGCCTTCACGATATTCGTCAAGGGGATCGTGGGGAACGCGATCCAGTGGAATATATTCGCAGTGGGGGTGGGGATCGGGATCTTCCTGGAGCTTCTTATCGGGATGGGGACGGCCTTCGGCCTCGGGATGTACCTGCCGATCGGAATACAGATACCCATGCTCGCCGGGGGGATATCCAGATCCGTCTGGGAGTCGAAATGGCTCGAACCCAACGTAAAGAAGCACGGGTGGGGAGAGGATGTCAAGACGATGAAGATCCTGGGAACCTACATGATGGCCACGGGCATGATCGTCGGAGAAGCGGTTCTCGGTACCTTCGTCGCGCTCTGGCTCGTGATCCCGATGATAGGGGAAATTTTCTAAGCGTAACAATATCGAATATCATCGCTTGCCTGACCAGTTCTCCTTCTCCCTCTCAAGCGCCCAGTTCTTGACTATGTCCAGCGGCACGTCGAAGGTGTCATGATCGTAATCGTAGGCAAGCTTGCCCTCCAGGATCATATCCTCCACTGCCTGCCTGACGGCGTCCGCGAAACTGGGACCGTTGAATATGGAGAGCAGTCTGTTGGCCAGGTCCTTCGTGTTATCATCGGCGTCCGGGCTGGTCCTTATGCTGACGCTTCGTTCGGGTTCCTGCTCCTCGGTCATGGTTTTCCCATCCGGGAATTGTTATCGACAGTTTTATAAAAATCGGTTCCCTATTTTAATATGGATGGCTGCTGACACGGTTGAGCATATCCCGCCGGAGATAATGAAGTTCTTCCGGGAGAACGTCGGAGAGATACTTCTGGTCAAGGGTCCGCCGGGATCGGGAAAGACACTATTTTCCCTTGAATGCCTGAAGGCACTGTGCAGAAACCAGACCGGAGTGGCGATCTTCACCAGGCTCGACAGCGATCAGCTCAGCGCCGAGATGCCGTGGCTCCTGGATATGGACCGAAAACACAATCTTTTGGCATATCATCAGAACGATAAGATAGCCGATCCGAACTGGTTCAAGAGGGAGTTCGAGGCGTTGAGATCGAAGAACAAGGAGAAAACCATAGGATACATGCTCCTTGACACGATCGATGCGATCACGGAGCAGTACGAGAATCCAGAGAGAAAGATGAAGGAGATCGTATCCCTCGTGCAGAGCACGAACGTCTCCGCCATAATGGTACAGGAGGAGGAGGGGGTCACATACCTCGACCACCTGGCCGGGGGTGTCGTGAGGATCCATTTCAACAAAATGGAGGGGAGGAGATACAGGGCGATAAGCATCGAGAAGCTGAGAGGGGTCGAGGTGGGAAGGACGGAATACCTCATGTCGCTCCATCAGGGAATATTCCAGGCATTCCGGCCCTGGGCGATGCATGATGTCAAGGAGGGTGAATGGAAGAATGTTCCGGACTCGGAGACCCATTTCTCATCCGGCCTCGTCGATCTTGACAGGATCCTCGGCGGTGGATACAAACGGGGGAGCTACAATATCCTGGATATTGACGACAACATCTCCTCGTTCGAATACCTCCTACTTACGAGACCAATACTCCTGAATTTCCTGAACCAGAAATTCGGGGTCGTGATGGTTCCCCCCGCGGGGGAGCACCCGGAATCGATCAGGGACGATCTGATGAGATACGTGGACGAGGATACAGTATCCGAATATCTGTATTTCCTGGACTATTTCTCGACATCGACCAAGAAACCCTACATCATATCCATGGGCGGATCATCCAGGAAGGACGGGGGCCAGCAGAGGGGGATGGAGGTCATACAGCACCTTCGGGGGCGGTACAACAAGCCCTACATCGACTTCGTGGGACTCGATACCATGGAATACCTGATGGGCGAGTCGATAACCCTGAGGCATCTGCTCACGGGAGTATCCAAGACGAAGGTTACCAAGACCCTGGGAATCGGCCTCGCCAAGCCGGGATTGAAGATCGGCCAGGGGATCCGGAACATGGCCGATGTGTATCTTCGTCTCGTCAAGATCAATTCGATCCCCTGCTTCTACGGGATCAAGCCCCAGACGGGAATATACGCCATGATGCCCGATCAGGAGCGTGGATTCCCCAACCTCAGACTTGTTCCCCTGACCTAATTTGATTTGATCCTCTTTGTTTTAAGCGGGGATCCGCAAACTGGACAGTCCTTGAGATCGGCATCGTCGTGGTACCTCCCGCATCCGGTGCACCTTCTGCTCCATTTCCAGATAGAAGATATCGATCGTTCGCCGATCTCCCCCGAGGGGATGAAATGTATTCCATTCTTCTTCAGCACGTTCTGGATCCTGAAATCATCGGTCATCACGGCGACGTCCTTCAACTGGACAGCCAATGCGATGATTGTCAGGTCCGTATCGGAAAGTCCGTGGATATCCCCGGTCTCGGCAGCCATTTCTCTGGCTTTTTCCAGGTCATCCGGGTCCATGATCCTTAGACCGATCGAAAACAGGTTTTCCAGGATCCTGGCCGGCGCTCCCTTCCCGATCTCGTCTATTACGGCCGATGTGATCAACACGTAATCGAATCCCGATGGCAGGTTGTTCATCCTTCCGGAGAGGATCGCGGAAGTATCCAGGATCAGATGCATTATACAGAATATCGTTTTCCAGAATAATAAAATTGGGGGGCGGGGAAGCCCCCCGCTAGTGGAGGTTCAAGCCGGATAATAATGCGGCTTCCGGGAAACCCTCTCTTCGTTAACCATCCCGGCATCCCGAAGGAACTTCACGTGGTAGAAAACCACCTTCCTGCTGACACCGACCCTCCTTGCGATCTGGACCTGGGTCATCCCGGGATCCTTCCGGATGCTCTTGAGTATGTTCTCCTGGATCCTGGAGAGCCTGATCTTCTCGTCTCCTTTTCTCACTCCCGCTGCGTAGAATTTCCGGTTGTTTCCGTCCTGCTCGGATACGATCATCTGCTCCTTTTCCAGGACGTTGATGTGGTGGGAGAGGACACCGACCTCGAGATCAACGGCTCTCTGTATGGACCGGAAGTAGTCTCCGGGATTGTCGATTATATGCTCGTAGATCTTCTTTCTGTTCTCCTGATTGAGAAGGAAATCCTTCCTGATCCTGCTGAACCCGAATATGATCACGATCAGGATGATGATCAGGATCGGCAGGACAAGGAAGATGAATACGGGCATCGAGTCATTTGCTCCTTCTCCCCGTGGATAACTCGGGAAGATCGGGATCCCGGATCCATCGTCTTTGGTATCTGCTTCAATATCATCGTCGTCGGAATCGGTTGTATCACTGGAACCTCCCCCTCCGGGAACGATATCCATCGGGTCCGTGTTGTCTCCGATCCCGTCACCGTCGCTGTCCTCATCCGACGGCTCGTTTATAGGCTGTTCGTCCGGTTCCTCCTCTCTCTCGACGACCAGTATGAAAGAGGTGTATCTTGTGACGAATGAATGGTTCAATGCGATGGAGATCACCCGATCCTTGAGGTCCTGGGTCTCTCCCTCAACGGCGATATCGTTCATGAGCTCCTCGATCATTCTATGGGCCCATAGCCGGGATATGAAGGGCATGTCGCTGGTATCCGATACCTCGTGGCTCTCCTCGTAGACCGCCTCTCCCGAAGCGGTATCGGCCCTTACCGTGGACACAATGTATTCCATTGACGGATCGAACCGGCCGACGATCACTGCCTCCGATCCGTCGAAAAGGCTTGGCATGCATTCCGGGATCACGTCGTAGGAATATCCCGTGTATCTGAACTCGAGGTCCTTCAGGAGGGGGATGGAGATGGTATCGTAGAATCCCGTCATCATGTTCCCGGCGTCCTCGCTCTCGGGAATGGATACCGCGTATCCGTCGTTCTCGAGGCTGAGGGCGTTGATGAAGTTGAAATCGAGATCGTATCCGAAACCGAGCGAGTAGATGGCAACCCGCTCCTGGTTGGCAGTCAGTATGTTCTGCCGGATCTGGCTCGGGGAGGTAACTCCCGATGTGGGGTTGCCGTCGGTCAAAAACACGATAATCGGGACAGCCTCCTCGTTTCCGGTGAACATGTCCAGTCCCTTCAGGAGGGCCTCGTTGATGTTTGTGCCGCCGTTGGCATCTATCGAACGGATGAAGTTGGCGGCGTTGTCTATGTTCTCCTCGTCCGCTTCCTGGATCTCCTCCCTGTGGGTGTACACCGATGAGTCGAAGTATACCACGTTGAACCGATCCTCCGGATGCACCTGGTGAAGGATCTCGTCGAAGGCGTCCTTGAGCTGGTCGATCTTGACGCCGCTCATGGATCCTGATTTGTCAAGAACGAAAATGATGTCCTTGGGTATGTAGGACCCGAGGTCAGAGAGCTGGGGGGAGAAGACGTGCATGAAATATCCCCCGGTACCGTCGATATAGGTCCCCATGGTCCCGTTGATGGGGAGGGGTGCTTCCTTCCACATAATATCGATGATGTCCCCGAGAGACGGCGCTGAGGTGGTATAGGAAAGTTTCACGGACGTGGAATCCTCCCAAAGCTCAGTCAGCTCCATGGACGATCCCGATGTCTCAAGGAGGGTGATCTGCTGGCTGGAATTCAGATCGATGTTGGCGGATACCTCCAGAAAACTCTCGTATCCTATCAGGAGATCCAGGGGAACCCTGTAGCTGAACTCCCCGAGCACCTTGGCTATTATCTGCTCGAAGCGGATCCTCAGTGTGATCTGTTCGCCGGGTTCGATGTTCAGCGATATCGCGAATACATCCGGATCGGCCGTTGCGCTTATCTTGGTGGCAGTTTTATTCGCCTCCTTCGCCTCATCGTACTTCTGATTTGCTTCGGCCTTCTCCACTATCTCCGCGTAGAATATCTCCCCGTCTATCGTCAGGGACATGTTCGATAGAAGTGATCCTGAAGGTTTCTCGAAGGATGACCTGATCTCCTTGACCTCGGAGGAAGGATTGGAATACACGATAACTGCTTCGGATACCGCATAGTGATTCATTATGTCCACGTTCAATCCGAATGACTCCAAAATGACGCTCTCACCTGCCTCTGTCGTATCGAGGGCGGAGATCCCCGCTGGAACTGCCAGTAGGATCGCAAATCCGATGGAGATCATTATCAGATACATCGCTTTCATCCAAACACCGATTGAAAAATATGCGGATCTGTTTATTAATTAAGACTGGAACACCCCTTTGACAATTATATAAGTATATTGGAACAAAAAATTAGACAATAATTGATTGAAACTGAAAGAAAAGCGTTGAATTCCGGACTATTAACCCACTTTTCCCACGGTGCTGGCAATGTTCTTACGAGAATTCTACTCCTCAACCGAGATCTTTTCGGATTCGCTCTTCCTCCAGATGATCAGGAGAACACCTGCGAATATCAGAATGATCAGCAGGATCACAATAACGATTATCCAGGTGGGGAATTTATCATCGTCGGGATTGGGGGGAGGAGAAGGCGGGGATTCCTCCTCTTCCATTCGCGGCGGTTGCTGTAAAAGTGTCCCGTTCCCGTCGATCATTGTAGTGTATGTCAGGATCTTGTACCCTTCGGCTTGTATCGTTATATCAACCTGGGTATTCAACAGGAGGTTCGACAGCTCGAAGTATGCGAATCCCTGGTGGTCGGTCAGATTGTAAAAGGATAAAAGCCCGAAATCCAAAGTCACATTCGCCCCTTCGATCAATCCATCGGACATGTTCATGACGGGGCCTACCTCGAGAACGAATACTTGCGGCTCATCCTGTAAAACCGTTACGGTCATTATGTCCGATGCTTTCAACGAATAGACGTCGATCACGGATAGGGTTACGTTGTATATCCCGGAAATATCGAATTTGAACTGTTCTGTAATTCCGTACAAAACGATTGTATTCCCCCCGAACTCGAAAGACCATGTATAGTTCAATATCCTTATATTGCCCGATGACCGCGATCCGTTGAATATGACCGTCTCTCCAACGTGTATCGTGACATCCGGCCCGCAGTCGGCAATGCAGGGGAGCGGTTCCATCCCGTCATTTCTCTCACCGGCAAGAGCGAAGAGGCACAATCTATCAACGGATATCCAGATCTTTCCCTCGTATTCCATGCCCATGAAGGCTTGGTCCGTGGTGTTTATGCCAATCTCGAAAACCCAATCCATCGACCTGTTCATCTTCTCCCATCTTCCGTCAGTTTCATTGAGATGATAAACGGACAGCTTCTCTTCGTCCAACAGGCCCTTGCCATCCCCGTCCGGATCGAGTTCTTCCTCGGTGTAATAGAATTCCACATAAGCTCCCTTGACAGGATCCGGGAGATTTTCCTCGGAGTTGTCGGAAACATCGATACTCGTGTATCTGTTCAATGATACATCGCCGTAGAACATACCATTTTCAACATCAAGCTTGGGCACACCGCCCGGATCCGAATTCGTTTCCACCTTCAATCCAGCGGTCCTCGGGCCAACAAGTTCGATATAGGAGACGATCGATGAGACGTTGAGCAGGTCGGGCCAGAACGTATTCAGGGTGGACTTGTTCGAATAATAATCTATCTCGTATCCCCTTTCCTTCATGGTGATCGTCTTTCCCCTGAAATATTCCAGGATCCTCGGGATATCCAGATCATTCGGATCCTTGATCCATACTACCGTCTGCTTCTCAGACCAAACACCATATCTCATACCGAAATTGGGATCGATCCTCTCACCGATATCACCGCTCTCAAGCTCCCTGATCAGTCTGTCGGTATCTCCTTCCTGATCTTCGGAACTTCCCAGAAGCAGGATCTTCTCATCGTTTCCGTGATCCTCCACCAGCCGTTTCGGATCGGCCGGAGTAATATCTACGTAGTTACCCAGAACCGTGATCAGCTCCGTCAGATCATCATCATCGTAACACACCGTTACATTCCCTATTATGCTCGATATGGAATCGATATCGACGCCGTCGAGGATCCCGTCTCCGTCGGTATCGTTCGATCTTGGATTCGTTCCCAGATCGATCTCGCGGAGATCAAGAAGACCGTCCATATCGGTATCGTTGATCAGGGGATTGAGGAAGAGTTTGATCTCATACAGGTCGTTGAGACCGTCATCATCCGTGTCCCCGCTCAGGGGATCCGTTAGGAACAGCTTCTCGAATCCGTCGTCCAGTCCGTCGATGTCAGAATCAGAGAACATGGGATTGGTCCCTTCATCGAATTCCACGCTGTCGAAGACGGTATCCCCGTCGGAATCCGGGTTACAGGGTTCTGATCCCGAGGTAATCTCGAAATTATCGTCCACGCCGTCGAGATCGGTATCGGCCGAATCGGGACGTGTTCCGAACATGTATTCGGTGTGATCGTCAACGCCGTCATTCTCAGTGTCAACATCAAGAGGATTACTGCCGAAAGAATCTTCCGTTCCATCATCCAGGAGATCCCCGTCAGTGTCGAAAGATATGATGTTGGTACCCTTCTCGATCTCCATCTGATCGGGTATCGAATCCATGTCGGTATCGGTGGAATTCGGATCAGATAGATACAGGAACTCCTCCATGTCGCTCAGGCCGTCCTGATCCGTATCGTTCAGAAGAGGATCGCTGAAGACTGGATATTCCACCATCCCCGTGGGGAGTTTCACATTGATGATCCATCCACCTTTTTCCTGCACATCCTCAAGACCGTCCTCATCAGTGTCTACGAATTCGATGCTTTCCTCGGCCTCGTGGAAGGTTATGTTCTGACGTAGTATCTCAATCCTGCTGACATTGCCTATCGAATCATAATCGATGGTATGAATGGCATGATCCTCGGACACCCATACGCTGCGAGGATCGGTATACTGTCCGTCACCGGTCCCTTCCGATCCGAACCATGCTATGGGTCTTCTGTACTTGTCGAACTTCTGGATCCTGTGATTGCCGCTGTCGCACACGTATATGTAGTCATCTCCGTCAATAAACAGGTCCTTGGGGGCCAGGAACTGACCTGCCCCGGTCCCAGGATCCTCCCACGTATAGGTGATGTTTCCATCCGGATCGACGACATATATCCTGTCGCTTTTCGTATCGGAGATATATCTGTAACCCCGGCTGTCTACGGCAAGACCTTCCGGATAATATCCGATATTACCCGGTTGGGACCCAGATAGGAATAACGTCTTTGACAGGACCGTTCCGTTCCGTGCAAATTCGACAAGCCAATAATCTTCACCCTCTCCAATTCCGAGGACATGAATATCGCCGTCATTGTCGACGTCGATCTCTTTTGCTTCCCACAGATCCGGTTCCTCAAATGATTTGTTTAAAGTCCCGTCGGGATTGAGGAGATGGACAACTGTTAGGTTATAATGAGCTTTCACGTCCCCCGTGATCATGTATCCCTCATCATCTATGAATACCGATGTGAGGGTTTTGAAACCATATCCCTCGTTCCATTCTTTCAAGAACGATCCATTTTGATCGAATTTCGTCAGTGAACTGTTCCCGTTAACTATATAGATATTTCCGAACCGATCCACTGCGACATCGTCGTCATAAAAATAAACCCAATCATGAATTGGTCCGATATAACCCGTATACTCGAACGATGAGTCGAACTCGATCTCGGTCGTGTAGTAATCGAGAAGTTCGTCATCGTTCCCGTCTCCGTCCGTATCTTTGGACCTCGGGTTCAGCAGGCAGAGGAATTCGATATCGTCAAGAAGTCCGTCACCGTCCGTGTCGTTGATCAGGGGATTCGATCTGATGTGCCAGTAGAAGATCTCCCCGCAGTATGTGAAATTGATGACCCATCCCTTGACCTCAACGTAGTCGGTGAGGCCGTCGCCGTCCGTATCGTTCATCGTCGCATTGGTCCCGATATCATGCTCAGTGAGATCGTTCAAACCGTCCAGGTCCTGATCCGGGACCGCCGGATCGAATCCGATATCCTCCTCGTACTTGTCCGAGAGGCCGTCACCGTCGGTATCGCTCTTGTCCTTCGAAGAGTTCACCTCGTTTGAATTATCTATACCATCCAGATCACTGTCGAGGGGCTTCAGCGATCTCCAGCTCGCAAAATTGCTCAAGGAGTCGGGCATGATATCGTAACGGAGGGTTACGGGATCTCCAAGGTTTGAAAGACCCCTGCTGACCCCGGTGTGGGTTTTTGTGCACCAGTAGAAAACGAAGAAGTAGAACACGTCATAGGTGTAGTAAAGCTCGTAATGGGTCTTCAGCTGCAGGGTCATGGGATAGTTCACCATTGGTGTTCCGGGTTCCAGCCAGACCCCTGTTTCGTATGATATGTTCTTCCAGTAGGGTTTTCCAGGAATAGTATCATCGGGAGTATTGTAGGATACGGTCCTCGTGCTATAATTGTAAGGAGCCGCGTAATATCCGTAACCGTTGTAACCGGGATCATTCGGGACAAGGGGCTGATACAGATACCCGTAATTCGCGTTTGGATCCCAGTTGCTCACGGAGTAGAAGGGGTAATTGTCGCTCTTGGACACGATCTTCCAGTTGCTTCCGCTCACATTTCCGCTGACGTTTATCCTGTATTCTATTCTGTCCCCGACATCCAGTCCGGGCCCGCTGTTGTCCAGATCGTAGGTGGTGATCCTTGGCTGGCTTAATAGCTTAGCCGAGGGGGTAACCCTGTCCCGAACAGAGATCATGGAATCCAGGATGCATTTGAAGAGATTTCCCGACCAGTCGAAAATGGCGTCAGATATGGAGACCAGCAGGGAAATTATCCAGCCAACGTACGGGATGAGACCTATCATCACGATCATCATGTTGAACAGATATTCCATGAACGTCATGGTCAGGAAATAGTCCAGCATCATCGGGTTCAGGTCCGAGCATGAAAGGATCGAATACAGGGCGATGCCCACAGCGACCGATTCAACGATCACCGCGAACTGGGCCATAGTGTTCCCGAAACGTTCGGAATTCCTGACAGATTTTGATTTCATTTGCTCTTTCAGCATCGCTCTGGGTACCTCTCTGGGTCCTACCTTTGTAACACTATCCATTTTGTATATGTAACGAGCATTGCCGTTTTGATCTAGAACCAGAAATCGACTCGTCATCTTGCTGGGAAAACGATATTCATACCAACAAATTCTCAATTCGCTCGGCAGTTCCGCTGCTCCCGATACGAAATCGATGATATCCTTTACCGAGACATCCTTCCCTCCGATCTCTCCCATCTGTCCGAAGTCGTAATTGAAATCCTTGATGGGGTCGCCGAAGGTCTCCGTTTCACCGTACGACCATGCGAGAAAAACGGAAAGATAATCGTTGTTCAAGGATTTTGAAGGGGACAAGGAGTTTATGCAGGTCAAGGCACCCTCGTCATCATGGAGGGCATCGGTCTTCGTGTCGTACCAGTTCATCTTCAACGATCTCGTCTCCATAACATCGCCCGAAACCATGGAGACATCGACATTTGATCCCGCAATGCCGGATGACGGGCTCAGGTCGGAAAGGTCGAAATTCTTGTATCGATCGCCGACAGCAATCGTCAACGGTACCATATCACCCACTGTCATATTGTCCAGTGCGGACGGTATCAGGTTATTGATCATATCGTCGAAAGCCTCAACCTTCGTGGATGATTGAACTATACGTTTCTCGATATCCGTGACATTGTAGTTCTCGAAAATGGATTCCGCATCCGATAGCGAGTTGCTTGAGTTCCTCAGGTATTCGAAGGCCAGCGCCATGTGGCCTCCCATCGTCATGTTATCTTTCCCGCTGAAAAAGACCCCCGCCTCCGCTCCATGGTCCTCGTAGATGTCCATGCCGCTTACGGCGAATCTATCCCAGTAGTCCCTCAGAAGGACCACAAGAGAACGGTAGCCGAGGTCCAGGTGCTTTATGTTCACAGCCGGTCCCGATTCTACGATCATGAATCTTTCACCGGGACCTACCGATATATTCCGGTCCCTGTGATCCATCAGTGTAACGAGATCGCCGTTTTCCATCATTTTGAAAAGGGCGGCATCGGTAACTTCTGTTTCTGACGCTTCCAGTAAACCGTTCTCCCGGACTGTCAGATACTTCCCACCGATGGTCCTAATAGCGATCCTTTCATCCTCCTGGGTTTCGATCAAGAACGAATTGTTGTCATCGGTTTCGCCCTCCCTGGCTATCACCAATCCACCCTCGTCGACGTACATTCTCCTTCCGTCGGTCAGTTCGAAACCATGGACCTCCACATCCGAGAGGCCATGAACCCTCCACAGGAGGCGGGCATTGATATCGATGTAATCGGCGGATATTCCCTGGAAAGCGATCTTTCCCCCGAAACCGACTATCTGACCATTGTCCCTGACGGATACCAGGGGAACCATCAGTCCATCCGAGGTTTCGACGATCCCCAGATCCGACATCAATTCTTCAGAAGGGGTATGAGTGCATTCGAGAACGAGGGAGGGGATCACCGTGACGTCCTTTTCCGAGTCGTCCAGATCGTTCATGGAACCGGTCTCGTCCTTCGGCCAGTTCCAGAACTGGGAATACAATTTAAGATGATGAGGGTCCTCGGTCCTTATCTGGAAGTTGATCTCGAAAGGTTTTCCAGTGTGGGTAATGTTGATGTTGAAATGGTCTCCGAAGGATGATCTTGCGAACGGTGAGATATCGGAGCCGTCCGGAACCCCGTCGTTGTCGTTGTCCGCATCCCACTGGTTCCTTATTCCGTCATTATCGTGGTCCGCGGACTTGTTGAAGACCTCGTGATTGTCTGGTAATCCATCGTCGTTTATATCGGCATCCAAGGGGCTCATGTCCCTCTGAACCTCGTACCCATCAGTCAGTCCATCGAAATCGGAATCGCCGTACTCGGGATCCGTTCCAAGAACTCTTTCAACCGAATCGTAGATCCCGTCATCATCCGTGTCCGTCGTGTTTGTGGTGACCGCTTGGAGGGCTTCGAAGATCTCCTTCCAATCCTTCAAAGGACTGTCAAGAGTGCCCGATCCCCTTTCGGGATCATTATCGGGATTGACATAGGCGGTTATCAGAGCGCTGCATGACACCATCAACATCAGAGCAACAATAAAAACGGAGATCAATTTCGTTTGATCTTTCATTGGAGACCCCTCCCTTAGTTTCGAAATATCCATGGTGATATTTACTAGAAAAGGCTTTCCATTTTCGATAATATTGCGGGGGTGTTTTCATTATGTTGAGAAATATTTCATCTATCGATCAATCAATTTGACATTCGAGTAACTCCTCAATCCAGGGGAATATATTCTGTGTTAAAAATACATTATATTGAAATATTTCAGAAATTTCAGAAGAAAAAATTGAAGATCTCAGATCACTTCGAGATCGTCAAGCCACTCTTCCCATTTCTCCTTCTTGATCCCCACCATCCCCTTGGCGACGATCCTGGATATCTCCCTGTTGTTCTCGGTGGCGATCACGGTGGGTACGAATTCAAGATCGTGATCGATCCACCCGGGATCGTGGTGATCCTTGAGGATCACGTTCTTCCCTTCGGGAACGGTTTTGAAGAAGAGTCTCCGAAAGTGCTTGCAGAAAGGGCACTGCTCCATCTCGTAGAGTGTGAACTCCATGATCTTCTTGATTACAATGTGGTATATAAATCTAGAGATGTAAGGGATCTTGCACTTGAAACAGGTTTTAAGCGCAACTTACAAAAGAAATCCCCCCAATCCAAATGTGATCCTGATCAAATTTCCAATAAACGCGAAAGGCATATGTAAGGGATTATATACGCATACAGACCTGTTAAATACTTATGACAAGGAGATCCTCCATTCTGGATACAGTTTATGAAAAGGATTCGAGTTCAAACGCATTCATAATCAAAGTATCCATCAGAAGCTACAAGGATATCTTCAACGATCTCGATCCCGCGCCGTTCAGAAAGCGGGACCTGGATCCGGACCTGAGGACATATCTTGAGGATTCCTCGATAGACATACCATTGAAGAACAAAATATCATTACAATTCAGCGCATCTGAACAGATAAAGGACAGGGAAAAGGAGAAGAAGGTGATCCTGGGATTGAAGACATATTTTCAATTCATCATCAGGACCTTCCAAAAGGAGATCTCACATGAATATCGAAAAGGAGGGGTATACATCATCTGCTCGTTCGTCCTGCTGCTGCTGGCCTATTACCTAAGTTCGATAATACCGGACCATTTTCTATTGATCACACTGGTCGAGGGATTGTTCATCGGAGGGTGGGTGTTTCTCTGGGAAGCGATAGCTGTCGTCGTTTTTAAAAATCGGGAGATCAGGTTGAAATTGAAAAGATATCGACGTTTGAACAAGGCGCCCATCCGTTTCATATACGAATGATCATGACCTGGATGAATAACTCTCATTTCTATGGGATGATCATCCAGTCCAGGACCCATTTTTCGCTCTCATCCCGCTCCATGCAGATCATGCAGCCCATCTTGAAATTGACGATGGGTTTCTCCTGCAGACCGATAAGCAGGTGGCTCGCCAATCTGCTCAGGAACGGGAGATGACCGACGATCATCATATTCCGATCCTCCTTTTCGATCCTGCCGGCCCATGGAATTATCGGATCGAGGGGATCGAGACCCTCCCCCTCGGCGATCTTTCCCCCTGCATTCAGATCCCTCGCGATGATCTCCGCGGTTATCTTCGCCCTCTTCTTTCCGCTGTGATATATCACGGCGGGATCGATGCCGATCTCTCTGATAACGAGATCCGAGATCCTTTTTACATCCCTTGTTCCCTCATCCGTCAGCGGTCTCTCGGGATCTTCCTCCTTGCTCGCGGACTTCCCGTGCTGCACCAGATACAATCTGATTTTACCACAACCCATGAGATATATTGAACTGTGATGTATAAAAAGGAAATGGAAAAAGTCAACCGGATCATACCAGACATGAAATTGGCAAGGATCTCTTGAATAATCGCAATGAATAATAAATAATTGAAATGTTATTCAAATTATTACCAAATGGGGGAGATCATTTGAGAGGGAAATTGACAGCCGTTGCGATAACAGCATTGTTACTGATGGTTTTAATACCACTGCCGGAGGAGGCCGAAGCCACTTCACCGGGTATAATCCAGAGGATCACTACCGATCCTGATAACCAATTCTCGACAACAATACATGATGGAAAGATCGTCTGGCATGACGACAGACACGGGAACAACGACATCTACCTGTATTATATCGAGAACGGAACGGAAAGGAGGATCACGGACGATCCCGACCACCAGCAGAATCCGGTCATATACGGAGACTATATCGTGTGGCATGACAACAGAAACGGAAATTCCGATATCTACATGTATGATCTTAAAACGAATACGGAAATCCAGATCACCGATGATGCAAGCAGTCAGGCATTTCCGGACATATATGAGGACAAGATCGTATGGAACGATGCCAGAAAAGGAAACTGGGATATTTACATGTACGATATCACCATGGATGTGGAGAAACAGATCACCACCGATCTGGGATTGCAATACACTCCTGCCATCTACGGAGACAGGATAGTGTGGCATGATGCCAGAAACGGAAACTGGGACATTTTCATGTACGAGATCAGTTCCGGTCAGGAGATACAGATCACCACCAACGTTGACGACCAGCTCGATCCGGTGATCTACGAGGACCTCATCGTATTCAAGGACGATCGATTTGGGAACTGGGAACTCTATGTGCATGACCTCAGCGCAGGTAGAGAATTCCAGATAACAGATGATCCTATCGACCAGAACGGTCATGCCATTTACGGCGACAGGATAACATGGCATGACCCCCGGAATGGTTATTACAACATCTTCATGTATGACGTGAGTTCAGGCACCGAGACCGATATCTCCACCGGTCTTTTCGATCACGAGTATCCAGAGATCATAGGAGATCATATCGTCTGGATAGACTACAGGTACGGACACCCCGATGTTTACATGTTGCTCCTGGACATGGACAACGACGGTGTGGGGGATTCCGTCGATGCGTTCCCCAGCAATCCCACCGAATACATGGATTCCGATGGAGACGGGATGGGAGACAACGTAGATCCAGATATGGACAACGACGGTGTGATCGATCTTCAGGACATGTTCCCACTCAATAACACGGAGTGGATCGATTCCGATCTCGACGGGATCGGAAACAACGCAGATACCGACGATGACAACGACGGATTGAACGACACCGAGGATGATCAGCCTCTGAATCCGAACAATGTTCTGGATGCGAAGATGGATGAGATCATGTCAAGTATGATCCTGATCGAGACCGAATTGATAGACAGGATCAGTTCTGTAGAATCCAACCTCATGATGAAACTCGATTCCATGAATGAAAGCATCAGCTTGGACACAGCGCTGAGCCTTGCGGAGATCCTTTCGAGATTGGATAACATCGAACTCTCCATACTCGATATCAATCTGACGATCCCCAAGGAGAATGAAACCTTGAATATGACCATCGAGGATCTGGACGAGAACCTGTCGACGTACCTCGATGATCTGTGGACATATGTGGATATGGGATTCAATACCCTGAGAGATTATATCGAAGCGATCAAAGAATCACTGTCAGATGAGATCGCGGAAGGCAACAATCTCACGAGGATCGAGAACACTCTTCAAACACTGACCGAGCTCCAGGAGATCGTTGACGACGTCGAGAAGATCGATAGCAACCTTGCGGTCCAGCAGGATAACATCAAGACCAACGCCGACAACTCCAGGATCTATTTCATGGCCCTGATCCTCCTGCTCACCTTCTTCAACATCGTTCTCCTTCTCCTGATCTTCTTCAGGACGGAGAAACGGAAAAAGACAACATTTGAAGAATGATCAATTTGGATCATCGATTATCTCGATGGTGCGATCATAACCAGAGTATCGTTCACTTAGACTATTCAACTGGAATTGTTAATTTGTTTTTAATGGGCATTTGGATTTATATTAAATACTAGATCGACAAATTCCAATTTACGGGATATTCACGGAGGAGATCTCATGTCGTCCAAAAGATCAAGGGTAATTCCAGTTCTCATAATCTCGATTTTATTGTTGGTAACCTGCGAACCGGTGGTGGGAAGCTGGTGGGAAGATCAGGGAAGGGTTTCCCCGCCAACCAGATTGGATCCGGTTCCGGGACCGTATCGAAACCTCAAGAAACTGGTCTCGGACCTCATGGCGGTAACAACAAACTGGACCGATGACGACGGGGATGGACTGCCAAACAACATAGAAAGGATCATCGGAACGGATCTCAACGAACCGGATTCCGATTATGACGGACTAAATGATTCGGCGGAAGTGAATTTCAACATAGATCCCCTGGAACCCGATTCAAATTTCGACGGATACCCGGACATTCACGAAGTAACCGATGTACCGATGGACGTGGACGACGATTCCATCCCGAATCCCTGGGATGACGATAACGATAACGACGGGGTAAGGGACGAGATCGATCTATCCCCGTTTTCAAAAACTGAATTGAACTGGAATTACAACTTCGACATCAATAACATATCTGGACCTTCCTATCTATCCTTCCAGCTGAGGCCTGAGAATCCGGACAACATCAAATTGATGCTGAACGCACTGGATTGGCCCCTCGACGACAAGAGCACCATGCAGGATCTGGACGACTCGAAAAACGATGTATATGTGGCTCCGATGCTGAAGATCAACGGCAATGTTCCAGAGGATTCCGAGGAGATCAGGGATTACGGAATGATCATTATGGGAAACGACTCCTTCGTCCCGCTGTTCCCCGAATGGGACTACGGTAGGATCGTCGCTCTCAGGGGGAGGTTCTACTATCCGAAGGAGAATACCAACCCGAAGGACCTCGATCTCGACGTCGAACTCATCTGGAAGGTGAGCGGGGATACGGATTTCAGAACCGTGGCGCTGCACGGGGAGAATCTTCTCTACATATCGGCAAACGAGGGACCGGTAAAGGCCAACAGCTCGAGTATCGGTGCTGCTGAAAAATTAACCTGGAAAGATATGGGGGGAGACAGGGTTTCATTTGTCGCCAGCAACGGCAATTACCTTTCCTCTGGACCCGACGGTATCGTCAGGGCAGACAGCGATCGGGTCGATAACGGCTCGACATTCAAATACAAGCTGGAAGCAGACGGCGTCATCAAGCTCTGGGATCTCAACGACAATCCGATATCACTGTTCGAGGACGGCACGATCGGATCGACAGCAGACCCCGGTTCTGCCAGGGTTCTATTCAAGATGATCAATACAGGATTTACCAGCGAGAGGATCAATCTGGCTGTATATCCTGACAGGTTCACGCTGACCGGTTTCTCATTCCTGGAGAACTTCGGGACGGATGTCGGAATCTTTTACGGCGAGGACATGGAATCATTGACGGCTTCAAACCTCGCCATCTCGTACGATTACCTTCGAAACAGTTCGAATTCACTCGATGATATGCCGTCCATCCTGGAGGATTACGGGGCGGTGATCAACCATGATATCAGGACCTACCCTCATCAGGACACGGCCATGAAGATGCTCATGACCGAGATGACATCGGATGCGATTTCATCACTGCCGGAAGGCTTGGTCCTTCCCGTCATCACAGCATTCGAGACAAGAGCGAGAACCGTCGGTCTTACGGATCTGAAGGGGACCGGATCTACGGGATCTACGGGCTTCATCATGGATATGTCCGGGGAACCGCCGGTCGTTTCCAGAATGACCCGTACCAACTGGTACGGGACGCCTTCCACGGAACCGCTTGGATCCGAGGTCATCGTGGACGAGGTCCTGTCGTGGGACCTTGAGGATGAATACATCTCCCCCACCATAACGCTCCTTCTCGCGTGGAATACCGGTGAGATGACCGTCATCTCGGTCGGCAGCAACATTACAATATTCGCGGTCCCCGATACCACCACGAGTGATATTCTCGATATCATCGACATGGGCCACTCCGCCTTTGAGCTCACGATGGATTCCATCAGGGTCGTCTACAAGTTCGTCCATTTCATGAGATTCGATTTCAACGCCGTGGACAAGGGTGTCAACGGTCTGAAGCGGATGACGATGGGATTGAAAGCCTTCAGCAAGGTTAAGATCCCTAATCCGAAGTTCTTCGAGGCAATGGGGAAGGTTCTCACCGTGATCGGCGTCGTGATCGCGATCGGCATGTCGCTCTACGCATTGTATTCCATAGGAGAGAGCATGGGATGGACCGCGGTGGGTACCGGAATTGCCGTTCTGTATGCGGTCATGTCGCTGGCCTACGCGATCGTACTGATAGCAATCGGTGCGATTCCGGTCGTCGGCTGGTTGATAGCACTGGTGATCGCACTATCCGATCTGATAGTGGGTTGGATCTTCGGAAAGGGCTGGTTCCAGATGTTCATGGAATGGATAATTGACCTCATAACTGATTTCAACGTGAGGACCGAGGTGGACCTCGAGGTCCTCGGCACATCCATCAACATCGATGACAAGGACAAGAACGGAGTGGATGCCGGAGACCGCATCGAGATCATCAGCAGCGTGTTGGGAAAGGTAACCAGAACATCCGACGGAAGCTACGGCAACGTCCAGGAAAGCTACATCAAGCCCTCCTACAGGATAAGCGTACCATGGCAGTCCAGATCCAGGACGGGGGGCTATACCAGGGAAGTGACGAGCCATACCGATTACAACTGGTACGAGAACACGGAATATGAAACCGGAGCATGGGTAGAGCCCGGGGTCGGAATGGTGAACTTCCCGGTTACTATCTGGCTTCATAACGATTACAAGGTCTATTACGAGGAGTGCTGGTGGTTCTTCGGATGGCACTGCGGAACCAAAACCAAATACGATTCCGTGGACGGGGATAAGAGCATTCAGCATTTCGACGTGATGCCGGGTACGATCTCCGATCTCGCCTCCTGGAAATATCTGAGATCACCCGATCCCGATGGAGATGGATTGAACTGGACCGAGGAAGTGGACACCGATCCGTGGAAATGGGACACGGACGGGGACGGTCTCGGCGACGAGTACGAGATGGATATCGGATTCGATCCGACCGATGCTGATTCCGACCTGGACGGCCTCGACGATTTCTACGAACACAGGGGGACCAGCAATTCCAGCAATCCCGACACCGATCACGACGGGTTAACCGATTATCAGGAATGCGAGGGATGGGTGGTGAACTTCACATACGAGGGGCACTTCTTCGAGTGGCACATCAGGTCGAATCCCAGCTCCAACGACACCGACGGGGACGGATTGAACGACCGCCTGGAATATCTGTGCCTCCTCAATCCGATGTCAAAGGATACGGACGGAGACGGAATGGAGGATGAGCTGAGGGATTACACGACGACGGAATTCGAATTCATCCGGACCTTCGGCGAGGATGAGCCCTTGATCCTCGGTCGAAGCAATGATATCGCCGTGGACAGTCAGGGCAATATATTCATCGCATCCTCCATTAACCATTCCATTATCAAGATCGATCGAAACGGTACATTCATCAGGGAGTGGAAGGATGGATACGATTTCGTCGGACCGTTCTCGTTGTTCGTCGATGATGAGGATCGCCTCATCGTCGGGGATGGCATGTGGGAAGTACAACAAGTTCACGATTTGCTCATTTTCAATCCGAACGGCACCCTTAACATGACCATTGAAAATTTCGATATGTGGGCAGCCGATGATGTCTGGGTCGACGACGATTATATCTATTATTTCGGAATGGGGACAGGGGAGGATCCGTGGTTGATGAAATATCTCAGGAACGGATCTTTCGTTTCATCCCACAGATATGATAACGGAGCCTTACCCGGACAATTCAAATGGAATACCAATGGATTGGCAGTTGATTCCAGGGGTTATATATTCGTATCGGACACCGGAAACCACAGGATCCAGATCCTCGATCCTCAGGGAAATCTCTCATTCGTCTGGGGGGAGATGGGGGTCGGCATCGGTCAGTTCATCAGTCCGGGGGACATCTTCATCGACGATGAGGATAACGTGTACATCTGCGATATGGGTAATTTGAGGATTCAGAAATTCGACAGATACCGCAGACTGATCGCTCAGTACAATTTCTCGGTGGAGGATGAATATCAATGGACAACGCCCAGAAGTATCTGGGTTGATGATAACAATGAAATCTATATCCAAGACGATAACCATGATTACGGGATATTCAGGATCCTGAAGCTGCATCAGAACATCACGTTCCACAAAGCCCACGAGGAACTTGACTTCATCGATACAGATGGTGACCGCCTGGAAGACAGCGCTGAAGAAACCGGCTGGACCGTGAACGCGGTTTACGAGACGGGAACTTCATCCTATCAGGTATCTTCCAACATCAAGATGACGGACTCCGACCATGACGGAGTTCCCGACATGGATGAATTCAACGAGTCCTCCGATCCGATGGAGATGGATACCGATCGGGATGGTCTTTCCGACCATCATGAATGGATCCTGGGAACCAACCTGTCCCATTGGGATACCGATGGAGACGGCCTGAACGACGCCCTGGAGATCAGCTTCATGAGCGATCCCCTCGACAACGATACCGATGGTGAAGGTCTCGAGGATGACACCGAATTCTTGCTTGGGACGGATCCGAACAATCCCGATACGGACGGGGACGGACTGAACGATTCAATCGAATGGAGCCTTGGATGGGATCCGCTGGATCCCGACGAGGACAGGGATTTCATGTTCGATCTCGGTGAATACCTGATGGGCACTCCCTCCGATTCACCCGATTTCGACGGGGACGGTCTTCCCGACGGGATGGAGTTCCTTCACAATACCAGTCCCAGAAACGGCGACTGCGACGGTGACCGGATAGTTGACGGAAGGGAAGTATCCTTGAGATTGAATCCCATGTCGAACGACACCGACATGGACGGGATCGAGGACGGACGAGAGATCGAGATCGGATACAATCCGCTTAGCAGGGACTCGGACGGGGACGGGATACTCGACGGCGAGGACATGGATTTCCAATTGACATTGGACGAGGACGTGGTTCTGATCTATGACATGGGCCCGAAAGTTGCCGGTTTCGTGGAGAACTTCACCGGATCGACTGAAACCCGGATCGTCGATCCCGCCGGTGTGACCGATCAGGATCTCGAATCGAAATATATCGTGATCGTGGGAAGGCCCAAGGTCGCGAACGGAACCGCCGGGAAACTGATCACCGATCTTCTCAAGGATACCGGGGATGCGCTTGATCTGATGAAGGCATCCGATGATGATCGGTGTCAGGTCAGATACGGGGTGTTCACCGAAACCCAGACAATAGTCATGCTGTCATCTCCGTATCCGGGAGACGTGAACAGGGTCCTTGGTATTCTCAAGAGCATGAGAATGACCGTTTCAACGGGAAAGGTGGTAGCCAATTATCTCAATCCCAGGGGCTGCTTCCTACTGGATACTGTATCATCGACGCGGGAAACGGATACCGAGCTGTTCTGCAAATTCGGATACAATCTCACATTCAGGGTGGAGATCGAGAAATTCTCGGATCCGGATCCGTTGGACAACCTATCCGATGAAAACGTTCTGGAATACGGGGAGGAGACCCTCGGCAAATATGTTCATGTCGCGATCTACAATGGATCGGGAGAGATCAAGGAGATCGAGGGAAGCGAGATCAAGATCTACTATACAGGGGAGGATCTGAAACTGGAAGGGGGCGGTGATCTCAACGAGAGCACCCTCTCCCTGTTTAGATACGACGATGAGAACGGGATATGGACGAGATTGTCCCCAGATCTCGACTGGGTGAACGCAACCGGGGTGAATACGACTGACCAGGATCTCCATGGAAAGGAATATGCCGGGTATTTGTGGGCCCGCATGAGCCGTCTCTCGACATTCGGGATCGCCGGAGCAGTTGAGATGGTCTCATTCCTTCGAAACTGGGCCCGATGCTACAATGCCTGGGTAACCATCATCGACCACAAAGCCGAGCCCAATCCCGGCCCGCACGATTGCTCGCC
>JBLIRG010000003.1:0-61143 GCA_049472195.1 Thermoplasmatota archaeon | reverse complement strand
ATGGAGAATCGGGTGATTCGGGGTACAACATCCATGCCGTTGAGGAGAAATGGCAGGAATTCTGGGACCGGGAAGAGGTATACAGGTTCGATCCCCATTCGGACAAGGAGCCGTTCACCATAGACAATCCGCCGAGATACGCCTCCGGGCCGCTCCATGCCGGTCACGCTGTCCATTACACGCATATCGATTTCGTTGCGAGATATCAGAGGATGAAGGGAAAGAACGTGATGTTCCCGCTGTGTTTCGATGTTAACGGCATGCCCATCGAGGTCCGTGTCGAGAAGAAGTACAACATTCATATGAGGGAATATGACAGGCACGAGTTCATCAAGCTCTGCGAGGAGTTCGCTAATTCGAATATCGGCGAGATGACCCGGCAGTTCAGGATCTTCGGCGAGTCGATGGATCCCTCGGTCTACTATCAGACCGATGCGAAATACTACAGGAGGCTCACCCAGATATCGTTCATCAAGCTGTTCGAATCCGGAAGGATATTCAAGGCCAATCATCCGGTTAACTGGTGTCCGAGATGTTCCACCGCACTTGCGGAATCCGAGGTGGAGTACAGGGACAACATCACCAAGCTGAACACCATCCTTTTCAAGGTGAAGGATGAGGGCGGAAGATCGGTCGAGATCGCAACGACGAGACCGGAACTGCTCTGCACCTGCCAGCTTGTGGCTGTTCATCCGGATGATGAGAGGTATGCCGATCTGGTCGGGAAGACAATGATAACGCCCGTTTTCGGAAGGGAGATCCCTGTTGTTGCCGACGAGGTCGTGGAGAGGAATTTCGGATCCGGCGTCGTTATGATCTGCACGATCGGGGACAAGGAGGACCTGAGATGGGTGTTCAAGTACGATCTCGAACTGCAGAAAGGCATAGACGAGAGAGGACGCATGACCTCGATCGCGGGGAAGTACGAGGGAATGGACCTCAAGGATGCCAGGAATGCCGTCATCGAGGACATGAGGGCGGATGGGATTCTCGTGAAACAGGAGGACAACCCCCAGAATGTGGGAACCTGCTGGAGATGCCATACAACGATAGAATATCTGCAGGTTCCCCAGTGGTTCCTAAGGATCCTCGACATGAAGGATGAGGTCCTGGCAGCCGCTGACGAGGTGGAGTGGTATCCGGAATTCATGAAGGTCAGGCTTCGGGAGTGGGTGAACTCGCTTTCCTGGGACTGGGTCATTTCAAGGCAGAGGTACTTCGCCACCCCGATCCCGGTTTGGGAGTGCTCGAGATGCGGCGAACCTGTGCTGGCCGAAGAAGATGCCTGTTACGTCGATCCGACCATTGACAGACCCCCTGTCGAATCATGTCCGAAATGCGGCGGGGAGCTGAAGGGATCCGAGGAGGTTTTCGACACGTGGATGGATTCCTCGATCACCCCGCTCTACAACAGCTATTGGCTCCGGGATGAGGAGATGTTCAGGAAGTACTATCCTATGTCCCTCAGACCGCAGTCCCACGACATCATCAGGACCTGGGCCTTCTATTCCCTCGTGAGAGGTTTGAAGCTTGCCGGGGGAAGACCATGGACCAGCATAATGATGGGTGGATTCATACTTGCACCCGATGGAACCCCGATGCATGCATCCAAGGGAAATGCCGTCGATCCCCTTGAGTACCACCGCGAGTTCGGGGCGGATCCGATAAGATACTACGCCGCGACCTGCACCCTGGGAAAGGATCATCCCTTCAGGATAAAGGATGTGAAGAGGGGGGCCCAGGTTGTTAGAAAGCTGTACAACATGGAGAGGCTGATGTACAGTTCATTCAAGGAGATGACCCCCGAGGAGATAAGGGACCTGCTCGACGAGTTCTCATCCAATTCCGACCTTCTGAGGCCCGTTGACCGGTGGATCCTTCACAGGTATTCAAGGGTGGTCGAGGAAGCGACGGAAGCAGCCGATACATATCAGTTCGACAAGACAGTGAAGGCCGCGGTGGATTTCATGTGGCTCGAGGCCGCTGATCACTATCTGGAGATGGCAAAACACCGGATAGGTTCCGGAGACCGGAGCGTCATATACACCCTTTACACCCTCGGTCTGGGCATTGTCAAGATGCTTGCTCCGTTCCTACCGCATATAGCCGAGGAAGTATACCAGTCATATTACGTCGGATCAGAGGGCGATAGGTCCGTTCACATCTCCGGGTGGCCCGAACCCGTCCTGGATGATGAGGACGGCTTCAGGATGGGCCTGCATGTATCCGAGATAATAAGGGCGGTAAGGAGATGGAAGGCGGATAACAAGATCTCTCTCGGATCGGAAATGGGACCTTTGAGATTGATAAGCGAGAAGGGCGATGATGTCCTGGGATCGCTCGAGGATATCAAAGGAACATTGAGGTCATCGGAGGTCACGATGGAGAGCTCAGAGGACCTGTCGCTTCAGATCTCCGGTCTGAAACCGGTGTTCAGAGCTCTCGGACCCGTGTATAAAGACAGGATGGCCAGCATAGTCTCGGTCCTGAAAGATCCCTCCGCTTCGATCGATCTAGCAGCGGATCTGGAGAGGAACGGAAGGATCGTGTTTGATCCCAGGGACGGCGGAGGGGATGTGGAACTCACCCCCGACATGGTCGAGATAGAGAGGGATTGGACATTCAAGGGGAAGCACGTCGATCACATCTCGGTGGGAGATACCATCGTTTTGCTGGAAGATCTGTAGTGGAAAGGACCGAATAGCGATTTTCAAGAACATTTCTCCAGAAAGATGTCCTGTATCAAGATGACGGACACCGGATCTTTCGTTCCGTGCATTCGATGTGCACTATAGGACATATAATAATCACTTAAATAGTAAAACATTATTTTCCCAATTGTTTTCTACTACCCGTCACGACTGTGGGAGGCCCAGGATATGATAACATTTATTGTGACCGCCTTGGGAGTTTTTATTCTGTATGTGCTTCTGGTGGCCGGGAACCCGTCAGGCGAGGGATTAGGCCTGTTCATCTCCTTCGAGGAGCTGATAATCGGTGTGATCGTCGCTCTGGCCGTTGCCGGTATCGCCAGGTTGATGCTTGGAAAGGGAGAGAACGAACTGATAGCAAAACCCTGGATGATCCCGGTAAAGATAGGGATATTCCTCGTTTATCTGGTCCCTTGGTTCGCCGCCCTTACGATGGCAAATCTGGATGTAGCCTACCGTGTGATAACAGGCAGGATACGACCGGGGATCGTCAAGATCAGCCCGAACCTGAAAACCAATCTGGGCAGGACTATCCTGGCCAACTCGATCACCCTGACGCCGGGGACCCTGACGGTTGATGTGGACGAGAGGAAGGGAGATCTCTACGTTCACTGGATCAACGTCAAGGACACCAAGACGGATGAGGAGAAGATGAGAGGGGTCTGCGGAGGTTTCCCCGAATGGGCAAGGAGGATATCTGAATGAGTTTCACAGCAGCAAATCTGATCCTGATAGGCGCAGGAGTCCTCATGGTCGGGGTTCTGATAAGCGTGATAAGGCTTCTTCTGGGACCGACGGCCCCGGACCGGGTGGTGGCTCTCGACACCGTCAATACCCTCGTCGTGGGCATTATGATAGCTCTGGGCGCCTATTACCTGGAAGTGGTTTTCATCGATATTGCCATCGTTTACGCCATACTTTCATGGGTTACGACCCTGTTCATTGCGAAGCTTATCGGTGGCATGAAGGAGAAGGAGGAGGTGAGCTGAGATGGATGGATGGCTTATTGCTATGATAATACTGGTGGCAATATCCGGACTGTTCATAATACTGGGCAGTCTCGGCCTGCACCGGTTCCCGGACGTTTTCACCCGGCTTCACGCGGCCACCAAGGCAACGACATTCGGCTCGATCTTCCTTTCGCTGGCCGTGATCATCTACGGTATACAGAAATTCGTGGATACCGAAGGCGGGGACAGAGCCGTGTTCATAACTCTGATCTCGCACACGGTCCTTGCTCTGATATTCCTCCTCCTGACCAATCCCACGGGCGCTCACGCAATAGCCAAGGCCGCCAGGAGATCGGGTATCGAACCGGAGCAGGCGGTGATCGACGAATGGGAGGAGGTGGAGTAGATGTCATATGCAAACCTTTACGACGCCATACACATAGCCGTTCTCCTGGGAATCGTGGTATCCGGTTTCCTCGTGGTCAGGATGAAGGATCTGATCTCGGCCGCCATAGCACTGGCCTCCGCGAGCCTGCTTCTGTCGCTCGAGTTCTTCATACTTCAGGCCCCTGACGTAGCCATAGCCGAGGCTGCGGTCGGTGCCGGTCTTACGACGGCGATCATCATCTTTGCGATCAAATCCACGCGAAGGAGGGAGGAGTATTGATCAATAAAGGTCTTAAGCTGGTGGTACTGCTGGCTATGGTCGGACTTCTCTCATTTGCCGTATGGGAGATCAGGGATTTCGGAGAGCCGGGCCCGGATGATCCCGCACCGGGGACGGAATCGGATTCCACCGTATACCTCTGGGACAACGAGACGGGATCCAGGATCGAGGTCGAGCGGACCCAGATGGATGATTGGTTCCTGAACAACACCCAGTCCAATGCAACGGCAACCCAGAACGCCGTGACCGCGATCGTCTTCGATTACAGGGGTTTCGATACCCTGGGGGAGGCAACTGTCCTGTTCGCCGCGGTAACCGGCGTTCTCGTCGCGATAAGGATCGCGCTGGAATCGAAGAAGAACAGGGAAAAGACCAGGAAGGAGAAGGCAAGGGCGGATGTCAGGATGAAGACTATGTCACCTGTCGTGCGGACCATAACGAAATTCCTTTTCGCTCCGATCCTCATATTCGGTTTCTATATCATCATACACGGACATCTTACACCCGGCGGCGGTTTCCAGGGAGGGGCCATCGTGGCGACGCTCATGGCCCTGGTCCTCGTCGCTTTCGGAAAGGCGGATTGGAGAAAGAAGATGTTATCCGTCATCGAGAGCAGCGGTCTCTTGGCCTTCGTAGGAACGGCATTCCTTGGTCTCACGGGAGGATATTTCTTCTACAACTTCATCGCCGGCACCGGATTCCCGATCTTCGGTCAGAAGGTGTGGGATGGAGGAGTGTTCCCCAACTACGCCGACGTTATGACTGGAGGGACCGTCCCCATCATGAACATCGCCGTTGGCATGGAAGTGATCGCCGGGATCACCCTGATAATAGTGACAATGGGACTTTTCGCTTTCGAAGGAAAGGAGGGTGAATAGAATGCTGGCCGAACTACCATATCTGGCAGTAGTGGCACTCGTTGCCACGGGCTTGTACATCATCATGTTCAAGAAAAACCTGATCAAGCTGGCGATGGGGATTACCCTGATAGAGGCGGGTGTCAACCTGTTCCTGATAACCCTGGCCTACAGAGGCGGGGACAGGCTGGCCGCACCGGTATTCACCAATCAGCTTTTCGGGGACGCTACCTATTCCCTGCCGACCCCGCACGCCCTGACCCTCACCTCGATCGTCATCGGCGTTGCGACGACGGCCCTTCTTCTGGCTTTCATAATGCAGGTGTACAAGAAGATGGGTGTGACCTCCACTGACGAACTCAGGAGGTTGAGAGGATGAGCTTCTTCGACAATCTCATGCAGGAAGCGCCCGCCCTGATGGTCGCGATCCCTCTGCTCTTTGCTTTCGCAACTCCCCTTTTCGGAAAGCTGAACAAGAGCCTTATGAAAGTCTGGGCATTCTTCGGCGTATTCCTGACGGCCGTGCTGATGTATGTATTTGCATGGGATCTGCTCGGGGAAGGGGAGAGCGGGCTCGTGAACCGTGTATACGTGTTCGGTGGAAAGGACGGAATGCTGACGCCGTTGACGGGCGGAAACGTTGCCAGGATCACATTCTACGTGGACGGCATGTCCGCTTTCATGGGCCTGATAATGGCGACCATCGCATTTGCGGCAGTGGTATATTCGATTGCATTCGTGAAAAAATACACGGGTCAGGACAAGTACTACACACTTCTGCTTCTCATGCTCGCCGCCAATTTCGGAATGGTATTCACGGGGGATATGTTCAACCTGTTCGTCTGGTTCGAGATATCGGCAGTTGCGGTCTGCGGCCTCACAGCATTCAGATCGAACAGGGGCGAGGCATTCGAGGGTGCGATAAAATACCTGATCTATTCCACAATAGCGGGTCTCATTCTCTTGATGGCGGTGGGATTACTGTACGGGGAATACGGCCATCTGAACATCATATATCTATCCAATGCGATCGGGGGAAATACCGAGATGCTCCTGGTGGACAAGATCGTGCTGGGCATCCTGATCGCCGTATTCGCATTGAAGGCGGGTTCCGTACCCATGCACATGGCTACCCCGGATGCATATTCCGAGGCTCCCGCACCCATTACGGCCATGTTCGTGACGGCTTCCCAGGCCGGCCTCTACGCTCTTTTCCGCAGCGTGTTCACTCTCTACGGATCAAATCTGAGCGTGACGGTCAACTGGGTGCACATCGCGGGGTACGCAATAATAGTACTTGGGATCCTGTCCATGTTCATCGGCGTCACCATGGCCCTTGTTCAGAAGGATATCAAGAGGCTCATGGCATATCACGCCATTTCCCAGACGGGCTACATGCTCCTTGGTGTCGGAGTCGGAATGGCCGTGTGGAATACCGACAGCTTCGTGGAGTTCGGAAGGACGGCCATGGCAGGAGGGATATTCCACATATTCAACCACGCCCTTTACAAGGGTCTTCTGTTCCTGACTGCCGGCGCGATCATATTCAAGGCGGGCACAAGGGATCTCAACAAGATGGGAGGACTCGGACGAGATATGAAGCTGACCGTTCTGTTCTTTATAATCGGCGCCCTGGCCATCGCTGGCGTGCCGCCGCTTAACGGATTCTCATCCAAGTTCCTCATCTACGAGTCGGTGTTCAAGTTCAACCCGATAATCGGCGCCATTGCGATGCTGGTATCCCTTCTGACGCTTGCATCCTTCGTGAAAGTATTCTACTCGGCTTTCATGGGTCCGAAGAGGGAAGATATGAAGAAAGGAGAGGTGCCCCTTCCGATGCTTATCGGTATGGCGATCCTCGCCGGAATAATACTCGTATTCACCTTCGTTCCATCCCTTGTTATCGGATCGCTGGTGGATCCGGCCGTTTACTCGCTGACGGGTGTCGAGGGATCAACCTCCTTCAACCTGACCCTGTTCTCGGGAGAGGGAGCCTACAATGCCCTTGTCCTGCTCGGTGCTATCGTGATATCCGGTGCCATTGCCGTCCTGATAAGGATGATGGGACAGAAGGGCACCACCCCCAAGGGAGAGGGAAGGAAACCCTATCTGTTCGGAAATCCGACGGAGATAGACGGGGTTCCGATCTCCATTCCCGGCTCCAACGTATACTGGGGCTTCACGAAGGCTCTTTCCAAGTATTACAAGCCCATGGAGAAGCTTCATTCAGGACTGATAAACGAATATGTATTCTGGTTTGTGGGTTCGATGGTCGTTCTGATGCTCGTTCTCGCATTCGTGGGGTGGTGATCTTATGAAACTGACGAAATCATTTGACAAGAGCCTCTGGGTCTTCCACGTGAACGCCGCTTCATGCAACGGATGCGACATCGAGATCGTCGCCGCACTCACACCGAGATACGATGTCGAGAGGTTCGGGATAAAGCTCGTTGGCACTCCGAGACACGCTGACGTCCTTCTGGTAACCGGTCCGGTAAACAGGCAGATCGCGGACAGGGTCCGGAGGATATACGAGCAGACACCGGGCCCCAAGGCAGTCCTGTTGTGCGGGAACTGCGGATCCACCTCGGGGGTGTATTACGATTCATACTGCATCGAGGGACCTTTCGACGAGTTCATCAAGAAGGTGGACCCGAACGCGATAATCGTCTATGTTCCCGGGTGTCCGGTAAGACCTGAAGCGATCACATACGGTGTGGTCCAGGCTTGGAAAGCCCTCGAGAAGCTAAGGGGGGAGGCCTGATGAGTGCGAAGTATCTCACGGCTAGCGACGTAATTGACAGTTTCAAGAAGAAATTCGAAGGGGATTTCATATCGGAGCCATATCTGAAGGCCTTCGAGAACGGCGTGAAGAGAACCAGGTACGAACAGGTGTTCATCAGGGTGAAGAGGGAGAGGTTCGTGGAGGCTGCCAGACACCTGCGGGATCTCGACGAGAACTGGCCACATCACACCGTTGCATCCGGATCGGATATTGGCGATGAGATCGAGGTCCTATTCCACTTTGAAATACATTCCTGCAGCCATGGCCACGGAGTTCCGGTTACACTGGGAACGAGATGTCCGAAGGACGATCCGCATATACCATCCTTGTCGGATGTATTCCCCGCGGTTACTCCAACGGAAAGGGAGAAGCAGGAGTTCCTGGGAATCTCCATCGACGGGATCAAGGACAACCGGAGGATGTGGCTGACCCACGCGGTTCCGGTCGGGGTATATCCCTGGAGGAAGGACGAATACGGACCGGAGAAGCTCGTCAGGAAGATCCACGAGGATCCATCCGGCGGCGGAGACGGAACGGTGGTTATTGCCGATTACAGCCCGCATCCGCCGGGTGGTCCTCCCATCGTCAAGAAAAAGGGAGGTGATGAGTAATGGCAAGCGCACCCCCATATCCGTTGGAGATCGGACCCATCCACCCGGCTCTCAAGGAACCGACCCAGTTCAAGTTCACCATCGAGGGAGAAAGGGTGGTTGACGTGGATTTCCAGCCCGGTTTCAACCACAGGGGCGTCGAGTACATGGGAATGAAGAGAAATCCGCTTCAGGTCCTCCACCTCACCGAAAGGGTCTGCGGAATATGCTCCGCCGCCCATCAGTTCGTATTCGTCAGGGCCGTTGAACATGCCGCGGAGATCATACCTTCTGAGAGAGGGGATTATCTGAGGACCATTGTTGCGGAACTCGAGAGGATCCATTCCCATCTTCTCTGGGCCGGTGTTGCCGGCCACGAGCTGGGATTCGATTCGATCCTCCACTATACATGGAAGGTAAGGGAGGACGTTCAGGATCTCCTGGAGCTTCTAAGCGGCAACAGGGTCAACCACGCCTATTACATATTCGGGGGAGTCCGCAGGGACATCTCTCCGGAGAACATAGAAAAGGCAAGAAAGATCCTGGCAAGATACAGGAAGCTCGAGGACACCGTCCTCAATGTTTTCCTTTCGGATCCCACGATCAAGCACAGGACGATAGACGTCGGCGTTCTGACTTACGAGAACGCTGTCAAACTGTCCGCTTGCGGACCTCTTACCAGATCGACCGGGATGCGGAAGGATATCAGGTTCGACTGGCCCTATGCCGCATACGGCGACATGATGAAGGATTTCCACGCCATCATCCCCGAGGATCTGGGTTATCCCAACAACGGCGATGTGTTCAGCCAGGTGGTTGTCAGGCTGGTGGAGCTGTTCGAGTCCATCAATATGGTCAGCTGGTGTCTGGATAACCTGCCCGACGGTCCGATCACATCCGAACCCAATCTCTCCGCGCTTCTGATGGCGAAACTGAGAATGGCCGAGGGCGAGGGCATCGCCCGAGTCGAGGCTCCCAGAGGGGAGGATATTCATTACGTTCGGTTGAAGAAGGCTAAGATGGAGATCGATTCCTGGAAAGTGAGGGTTCCCACATATGGGAACATCATGTCTTGGCTGACGATGTTCGAGGATCAGCAGATCGCGGACATACCGATAATCATCGCGTCCATCGATCCTTGCATAGGATGCATGGATCGGGTAACGATGGTTGACAGCGGGACGGGCAGGGAGAAGATCCTCGACTGGTCCGTTCTGCATGATATGTCCGTCAGGAAGACAAGGAGGTTGATGCGATGAACGAGCTGTATGAGATCGGACTCCGCCTGGGAGCCGGCATCCTGGTCCTTGCGGCGGCATTGATCGTCTCATTGATCCTCAAGGGTATCGATCGCAAGTTTGCCGCCTGGCTTCAGGCACGGGTCGGGCCTCCGATCAGGCAGCCGTTCTGGGATGTGTTCAAGCTGTTCCAGAAGGAGAACGTGGTCCCCGAGAGGGCTGTACCGTGGGCTTTCAACGGAGCTCCGCTTGTGGCTTTTCTTGCCTCGCTCCTTCTTCTATTCTTCGTTCCCCTGGGACCGGTTGACGGGGTGATGGAGGAACTGGGCGGGCTCAATCCAATACTCGGGGGTTACGGAGATATCATCCTCCTGATATACCTCATGGCAATCCCGGGATTGATGATGGCGATAGGCGGATTCGCATCGGGATCCCCACTGGCTACGGTCGGAGCCCAGAGGGAGATGGTCATGATGATGTCATACGAGTTCCCCCTGGCCATAGTTATCCTGGCCGTGGTCTGGAGGGTTTCCAGGCTTGATGCTGGAATCGAGGCTTTCAACCTGGGAGAGATCGCCGATCCCGCCAATGCGCTCTGGGACCAGTCCGGTATGGGCCCGATGGGCATCATCGGGCTGCTCCTCCTGGCTGCGGTATTCTTCCTCATCATACCATCCGAGCTGTCGAAGATCCCCTTCGATGCTCCCGAAGCCGAGACGGAGATCGGCGGAGGTATAATTGCGGAATACAGCGGAACAAATCTGGCCATGTTCTATCTATCCGATTCCGTGAAGACCCTGGCCTTCACGGCGCTTGCCGTGGCCCTATTCTTCCCTTACAATTTCTCACCTGTGGTGGGACTGGACGGATGGCCCGCCTTTGCGGTTGACATGGCATTCTGGTTCATCAAGATCGAGGTCCTGTACTTCCTGGCCGTAACGGTGATAAGGGTCGGGGCCGCCAGATTGAAGATCGATTTCATGTCCTGGCTTTATCTTATACCGCTCTCAGTGATCGCGATAGTGGGGACGTTCCTCCTGTACCTGGATACGATAGTGGGGTGATATGAATGGTAACGCACGCTTTTTTCGAACTTTTGAAACAATTCTTCTCGGACCCGGCGACCAATCTGTTCCCGGTCCCGCATGCGCCGCAGAACGTTCACAGGGTACTGAAGGATGTTGAACAGGGCAGGAAGAAGATGATACCGCCGGTGGACATACCACCCCGATTTCGGGGCAAGATAATGTACGACCGCGAGGCATGTATCGGCTGCCAGATGTGCATAAAGGTCTGCCCCTCCCAGGCCATAGAGTTCATTCCGGACGGGAGGAAGGTCAAGATCTACGTTTCAAGGTGCACATTCTGCGAGCTCTGCACCGAGATCTGCCCGAAGAAATGCCTCAAGATGTCCGAGGAGTTCCTCATGGCGAACCTCGACAAGTACGGGGAGGATATGATAGTTCTGGACTCGGGCAATTTCACGGACGAGGGCAAGAAGGAGGAGCCGGAAAAGGCACCCGAGCCCCCGGTGAGGAAAACCGTTAAGAAGAAGGCATCCGGAACGTCAAAAAAGAAGGTCACAAAGCCAAAGAAGTGATCTTGGTTCCATTTCGGGACAGCAGGTGTCTTTTGCGGCAGTCTCGGATCATCATGGATAGGTATCCGCCTCTTCCATCTCGTCATCGATCTCGTCCATATCATCGAGATCGTCCTCTTCCTCGGGGAGGTCCATATCATCGAGATCGTCCTCTTCCTCGGGGAGGTCCATATCATCGAGATCGTCCTCTTCCTCGGGAGGCTCCGGTTCATCCTCTCCGTTGATTTCCACCGGATCCGCCTCTGCATCATCGGGGATGTCCATATCTCCCATTTCCTGGATTATCTCGAGATCGCGGTCAAGGTCCTCATCATCCCCGATGGCATGGTAATCCGTGTCATCATCATCGAAAAGCATCTCGGCCGAAACCATGTTCTCTTCCGACGGTTTCTCCCTGAAATAGAAGTAGAGGCCGATAATCATGAAGATCAGGAAGATCGAAACAAGTATTATGAGAACCAGATAATCCTCCTCCTCGTTCCCTTCATCTTCCTCCGGATTGTAACCATGCGGATCGGTACCTGCCAGATACTCATCCAGGTTCGATCTGCCGTCCCCGTCGGGATCGAGTCCGGCATCATCAGAGAGAGGATCCAGGCCGTTTTTCAGCTCCCACCCGTCGTCCATCCCGTCATTGTCGGAGTCCCCGTCCCAGGGATCCGTGGAGCTCAGGTATTCCTCCAGATTGGTGGCGTTGTCCCCGTCCGGATCGCCGGAAGCGTCCGTTTCATCCCAAGGATCGAATCCCATCCGGATCTCGTAAAGGTCCGGCATTCCGTCGCCGTCCGCGTCACGGTCAACCGGCCACACGATAAGTCCAAACCCTGTTGATGCGGTATTACCGGAAAGATCGAAGACGGTAACCACAACAGTGGTATTGATTACACCTTCCGGTTTGATATTGAGAACGGATCCCTCATGCGAGGAGGTGTCCCAGACCCATGTTACTCTGGATACCCCGTGATTATCATCGACAACAGCAGTGAGGTTTATGCTGTCGCCTAGGTACATGTACACATCGTCTATATTCTCGATGGATGGAGGGGTCCGGTCCTCGGCTTTTATATTGATCCAGTCCGTTTCGGCTCCGTTTCCAGATCGATCCGTAATCCTCATCATGAGCACCAGATCCATCATGATCCCGTCAGGAACATCGATGAAAGCGGTATACTGGACCTCCCCCCTCTCCATTATCAAGGTGGATATACTGCCCGTACCGAACCTGTAGAAAACCACGGCAGTATCGACATCGATGTTGTCCGAGGCATTGAGGGAGATCTTTATCCTCCCTCCCATGACCGCCGCATCGGGTTCGAAATGGTAATCCGATATGACAGGCGGATCGTTGTCGGTTATGTTCAGGCTGTATTCGGAAGATGTCATCAGATTGCCCGATGTATCATTGATATGGAATATGTAATGGAGGATCCCTGTCATGTTGTCCGGAAGCCCGACAGTGACCTGGTAGGTCCCCGTTCCGGACATGTTTATCATACGGTGATCATTCATATGTATCCAGTACTCCACCGATGCCATGGCTATGCCGATGTTGTCCTTGGCACTTATTCTGAATGTGAAGATCTCCCCCGTTGTGCCCTTTCTCGTCGAATTCTCGGCGACCAGAACGGGTCGATCGTTGTCGAAAATCTCCACCTCACCCGAAACCTCTTCTCCTTTATTTCCGCGGGTGTCCCATGAGTGAACGGTGAATTTCATCCGTTCCATCGTGTGAGGGATCGGTATCTGTCCGGTCCAAACCGATCCGGAACCCATGGCGAGGGAGAGGTTCTCCCGACTTCCGCCGCCGAACCAGTATTCCAGCCTGACCTCGTGGATGTTGATGTTGTCGGAGACCTCGACCGTGAATTTGTACATGTCGCCTGTTGTCCCCTTCGGGATCGGGGAAGGAAGCAGGATGATCGGTGGATCGTTATCCACGACCGTTCTGACGAACCATCCGGTCATGTTATGATTTCCGGACGGGTCCTCGGCGTGGAAACGGTACCTCAGCTTATCGAGGGAGTTCGGGGGAATGATGATAGATCCGATCCATGGACCTTTACCGACCGTCCTCGAGAGGCTCAGGTTCAGGTAGGTCCCAGCGCCGAATCCGTATTCGACTGCAACCCCGGATATTCCGATATTATCCATCGCCGTGACATTGAATGGAAATTCGTCACCCGTGGTTGCGTTCGATCCGGACATGTCCGGGCCGAATACGGGCAGGTCGTTGTCCCACACGTCCACGATCTTCACCGATGTGACAACGGTGTTGTTGGAGGTATCGTTGAATATGAATCGGTAGAAGAGATCGTCCGTGGAGTTGAACGGTATGATGAAGAAATACAGGTGAGGCCCCTGGCACATACCAACCATCGGTTCGATCACGTGTCCGCCGGTCCCGAACCAGTACTCAACGAACGATGAGCGGACCATGATGTTATCCTCGATGTAGACCGAGAAGCTGAAATATTCACCGGTGGTGGCGTTGTCGTAGGTGGCATCTTCCAGGACATATGGATCGTCGTTGTCCGCTATCGGCACGAAGGCGGCGGTGGAATTTACATGGTTGTCCGATCCGTCCGTAAGGGTAATGAAATACTCCATCGGATGGATGGTTCCCGGGGGTATCACGATCGTGGCGGTCCAGTTTTCATACATGACATCGGAGAGGTTGACATGAGTCCAGTTACCGCTGCCGAACCTGTATGAGGCGCTTGCGTTCGCTATACCGATATTATCCCGACCCTTCACCTCGAAATCATATGGATCGCCTGTCGTGCCGTTTTGATCGGACATGTCGTTCAGGATCACGGGCGCGTCGTTATCACGCACCTTGATGCTGTACGGGCCGGAGTAGTTGTAATTGTCCGAGAGATCCACTGCGTGGTATGTGTAATTGAGATCGTCCAATGCGTTATCCGGCGCGGCAACCAGAAGATACCACGAATCATCGGATCCCTGGATCATGGTTTCGTTCGCATGCGCGGATTCCCCGAACCAGTATTCGAGGGATACGTCATCGATACCTATGTTTTCACTGATCTCTGCCGTTATATTCACAGTATCTCCGGTCCCAACCCATGATATCAGTGATATATCCGTGAAAACCGGCCGATCGTTGTCGGTGACCGCGATTGATATGACGGTGGTATCCGCACTGTTGTCCGCCGAATCGAACGCGTGGAAGCGGTATCTCAATGATTCGGCAGCCGGAGCGATCACCACTGTCCTTCCCCAGAGATTGCCACCGATATTGGAGAGGGACACGTTCACATGGGATCCCGATCCGAACCAGTATTCCACCGCGGCTGCGGTCACACCGATGTTGTCGGTTATCTCCACGAGAAGGTCGAGGTCATCTCCCGTGGAGGGATCGGTATCCGAATAATCGGAACCGAATACTGGATCGTCGTTGTCCGTCACCGATACGACGGATTCGGAGCTCCGATTCCAGTTCCCGAGGGAATCGTTCGCATGGAATATGTAATGAAGCGGTTCGACCGATCCGGACGGTATCGAGATCCAGAGCGAGTACTGGTTGTTGGGAAGCGGGGACATGGAGCTGTTCGTTCTCGCACCGGTCCCGAACCAGTATTCCGCGGAAACGTTGACGACCCCGTCGGGATCCGTAACCGCAGCTCGAAGAGAGAACTGCTCCCCGGTCGTGGGATCTTTCGAGGTCAGGTTTGTGATCTCCGGAAGCCCTGATGCCGAAGGAAAGGGACCGTCTTTCTGACTACCATACAATGCTTGGCCCTGCGCCTCCAGGATGAACATCGAGGCGAAGGAGGATGATATTAGCAGTGCTGCCCCTAGAATCGTTGTGCTGATGCTTCCCACGGTAACACCCCATGAAATGCGGTTCCCATCACGGGTAATATGAGGGATCGGGGTATATACCATTTTCCTATGCGTTGGCCTCACACGTTTACTGATGATTCACATATGATCAAATATGCCCATGATGGGTTTTTCTTTCTCAAGTTGCGCCTGCAACTTCTTACAAGTTCGAGAGCCAGGCCGTTCATGCCGAATCGATGGAATCCAGATCGTTGTTCCAGATCATATCCGCCAATCTCTTGCAGGCATCGGAAACCTCATCCGAGATCTCGGTGAACAGTCCCGTGCTGCCGGCCTGTATGCCCAGAACGATCGTTTCCCCGACATCCTCCGATATATGATCGATGAAAAGGTTGAGAGGAAGCGTGTGTGTCGATGGGAGTGTCGCACCGATCTTGTCCAGGGGGATCTTCCTGATCCCGCCCGGTTCGACTCCCATGTCGCCGGCATCCACGAAAACCGTTATGTCCGCCCGGCTCTCCCTTATCGGCCGGGAGAAGTTTTCGGGCATGACATCGGAATCGATGACCTCGATTGTTCCGAAATCGGGAGATTCTCCATTGCCGATTCTTTCATTCAGGATGTCACACACCCTGGGTCCCGCCTCGTCATCTCCCCGGATCCTCGATCCGACACCTACCACAAGGACCTTCATCCTATACACCGCTCTCAATCCCTGGGGACCTTCTCCCAGTCCGAGAGGAACCTCTCGATCCCGATATCGGTGAGCGGATGCTTGATCATCTGCATGAGGACCTTGTACGGTATCGTCGCGATATCCGCTCCGGCCTGGGCCGCCTCGAGGACATGGAGCGGATTTCTGACCGAAGCAACGATGATCTCGGTCTTGATGTTATAATTCTCGTATATCAGAGCGATTCTGTTGATGAGCTCCATACCGTACTCGGTTATGTCATCTATTCTCCCCACGAAAGGGGAAACGTACGTGGCTCCGGCCTTTGCGGCGAGAAGGGCCTGATTTGCGGAAAATACCAGGGTCACATTGGTCCTGATGCCAAGCTCCGAACATCTTTTTACCGCCTTCAATCCCTCGGCGGTCATAGGGATCTTGACGACGATGTTCCTGTGGATCTTTGAGAGCTCCACCGCCTCCTCCACAATGGTATCCGCCTTTTCGGTTACCGCTTCCGCCGATATCGGCCCCTCCACGATTCCGCATATCTCCTTGACGACCTCCTCGAATAACCGCCCCTCCTTGGCGATGAGGGACGGATTGGTGGTCACCCCGTCGATCACTCCCAGTTCGTTGGCCTCTCTGATATGGTCAATATTCGCGGTGTCGAGAAATATCTTCATGATTTCACCTCTTCATGGCAACAGCCCTCTTGGCATTCTCCACAATGTTCCTCACCGTAAGGCCGTAGGCCTCCATCAGATCATCCGATTCTCCGGATTCGCCGAATACGTCGGGAATACCCACCCTTCTCTGTGGAACCGGTTCGTAATCGGCCAGGACCTCGGCGACAGCCGATCCCATTCCGACGATCATATTGTGTTCCTCAGCAGTCACGATGGCCCCTGTTTTTCTGGCCGAATCGATAATGGCGTTCTTGTCTATCGGTTTGATGGTGGACATGTTGATTACGCGGGATGAGATCTTCTCCCTTTCGAGTTCATCCGCCGCCTCTATGGCCTTGCTGACCATCAGGCCCATGGCGATTATCGTAACGTCGTCTCCCTCTCTTAGAACATCCGCCTTCCCAATGGCGAAATCATAGTTTTCATCATAGATCACAGGGGTATCCGTTCTTGCAAGTCGAATATAGCAGGGGCCCGGCCTTTCAGCAGCCGCAAGTGTGGCCTTTCTTGTCTCGTAATAGTCCGAAGGGGCCATCACCGTCATGTGGGGAAGCACCCTCATCAAGGCCAGGTCCTCGTGCATCTGGTGCGACGCTCCGTCGCCTCCAACCGTGATACCTGCATGTGTGGCGACGATCTTCACGTTAAGTTTCGGGTATGCTATTGATTGGCGTATCTGATCATAGGCCCGTCCCGTGGCAAACATGGCGAAAGTGGATGCGAAAACGATCTTTCCCGTTGAGGCCAAGCCTGCCGACATTCCCATCATGTTCTGCTCGGCGACGCCGGCGTTGAAGAACCGCTCAGGGAAGGCCTTGTCGAACATGGAGGTCTTCGTTGACGAAGATAGATCCGCGTTGAGGGCCACAACCTGCTGGTATCTGCTTCCAAGTTCCACCAGGGCCTCTCCGAAGCCCGGCCTCATGTTCTTCATTTCCCACCTCATACCACATCACCCCCGAGTTCCGACAGGCCCTGTTCCAGCTCCTCCGCCGTGGGAGGTTTGCCGTGGAAGTTAACGGCACCCTCCATGAAGGATACCCCCTTTCCCTTGACCGTGTTCGCTATGATGATGGTGGGTTTTCCCTTGAACGTCTCCGCTTCCTTGAGAGCCCTCAGGATCTCCTTGTAATCGTGGCCGTTGATCTCGATAACGTGCCATCCGAAGGCCTTGAACTTGGGGAACACAGGTTCGATCGACATCACCTTTTCGGTCGGGCCGTCGATCTGGAGCTGATTCCGGTCCAGGATTGCACAGAGGTTGTCAACCTTGTAATGTATGGCAGACATTGCAGCCTCCCATATCTGTCCCTCCTGAACCTCGCCGTCACCCATGATGCAGTATACCCGGTAGTCTTTCCGATCCAGTTTCGCCCCGAGCGCCATCCCCACTGCGATAGACAATCCCTGGCCGAGCGATCCCGTTGATATGTCGATTCCCGGGGTCTTGTTCATGCTGGGATGGCCCTGCAGCCGGCTGCCGAGCTTTCTGAGGGTCAGCAGCTCCTCTTTGTCGAAATATCCCGACATCGCAAGTATCGTGTACAGCGCAGGAGCGGAATGCCCCTTCGAAAGAACGAGCCGATCTCGGTCGGGCCAGAGCGGGTTCTGGGGATCTTGCCTCATTACCTTCGTGTAGAGCGCGGTCAATATGTCTATTACCGAAAGGGATCCTCCCGGATGCCCCGATCCGGCCTCGTATATGCTCTTCAATATCCATTTCCTGGATTCATGGGCTATGGGTGCCAGGTCCGAGGCGGATTGTTCCAGATCAGCACAGTAGTCAAATCTTTCAAGGGGCAATAACATCAACTCCGATCGCTGCTCCGAGAGGGGGTGCATGATTCGTCATCATATAGGAATTAAAAGCGTCCAATCGTTTGTCCTTTTAAATACTCCTATGTTTGATCAACCTCACGACCTCTTTGGTCGCGGGTCAATCTTTCAAGGATCGACACCTGCTGTCGGACCTTGATCTCCAACGTCGGAAAATGGGGGGATCGTGATCAAGCTTTGCCCGAATTCCGGGCATGTCTATTCTGCCCCGTTCCCGACGACGGAGTGGGTAATGTCCGTATCGAATATTTCCTTTTCCCCGGCGGGGATCAGGGCTGATCCCCGGAATGCCGGTCCATGCCTCATTTCATCCCAGATCCCTGCGAGGAGGCGGCCCGGATCGCGCACGTCCCTTTTCAACCTGACATACAGACGACCCTTCTCATGGTAAACCCGATGATGTTCGGACCATTTCCTTCTGAAATCATCTGCTCTGGGATTATCTGAAGGAGGCCCCCAGTGGATCAACTCATCTCCAAGCAGGGGTGGGCGAACCTTGAGGAGAACTGCTATCCTGTCGTATCCAGTTGAAATCCTGAAGACACCCCGGTTTTTCAGATATGCCGGGTCCAGACTACCGTCACCCAATGTCAGTATGGGAAACCTATCTCCACCGATTCGAATCCCGACCTTTTGAGCTCATCCCTGCAGCGGCCGAGGCTTCTTCTGAGCTGGGATATCACGATCCCCGGATTTCCTTCCGGAAGATCCAGAATATGAATGATATGATCCCCGAATATCCCCGGGATCGGGATATCGTCTCCCGGAAGGACGGGTCGTTTCGACGCCGGCCAGAAAGAGTTGACGGAGGGCTTTTCGATCAGCGATCTCGCCTTCCGGTTTGCGTGGGAAAGCGTTTCCTCGGAAACCGGAGATGCCACGTTTCTCGTGGGATCCACGGGATCGATGAATATCAGGGAATCCCTGGGGAACATCTTTCTGTATACCTCATCATCCAGAGGGACCTCCCTCATGTAGGGATCCGAATCGAACTTCAGGATCTCCGGCGGATTCCGGTTTTTTCCCGTGGATCTAACCACCTCGAACGACGCCGGCGGCGGATCGTCGAACCGAAGGGATGATAGGTGCCGGATGACCCCGTCGAAATCGCCGAACCTTATCACCATCAGCTCGGTCAGATACCCGCTGAAGCCGCATACCACATCCTCCGCCCCGTATGCTCCGATCCCTTTGAGGAATGATTTGAGCAGCCTCACCTCGTCCCTCTGGTCCCCCCTCAGGTTGGCGTTAATATATTCTGTATGATAAGGGGTCCTGTCCACTGCTGTTACCACCCTGGACCCCCTGGGCATGGACAGGCAGGGTACTATGTCAGCGTTCATGCCCCTGAACGTTCCGGTCATGTACGGGTGCTGCGTGTATTTTTTCTCCGCATCGTTCAGGACGGCCGATCCGACCCGAAGCCCGATCCTCTCGAGTTCCTCGACACCTGTATCTGCGGGGAAGATAAGAAATATGTCCAGGTCCGGATCGGTTGTCATGGTTCCCTTTGAAACGGACCCGACCAGCATTGTATTTACATCATGCAAGGACATTTCCCGAAGTGTCTCGTTCACTGCACCGAGGAGATCGGATGCGTTCTTCTCTATCTCTTCCCTCTTGGACCTATCGGGTTTGACCGAGCTGAGTATTTCCATCCTCAGATCGTCCGGGAGGACCCTGTCTCCGCCCATGAACGTCCATAAGGGATCGGAACTAATAAAGGATGCGAGTATATCCCTCCGGTCGATTAACATGGTGAAGGTAATTCCCATCCAGGGCGGACCCTATGATTCAAATATGTTTCTTGTTAGAGGAAGCACCGAATCCGTTCTGATAGATGCCGGAACCGGGCTCCACGGCCCGTCCGTGATCAGGAAGATCAGGATCGATCTCGCCGGATCGGAACTGGCAGCGGTAGTCCTGACGCATGAGCATATCGATCACTCCGGCGGAGCGCAGGGTTTGAGAGAGGAATTCGGATCCCCGATATACTGCTCGCGGGAATGCGCGGAAATATTGAAAGTCGGAAATCCCGCGATGACGGGATCGATCCTGTTCGGTATAAAACCGGAATCCGTATCCGATATCAATATTCTCGAACCCGTGCTGGAGGTCGACGGACTGCGGTTCGAAGTCAAGGACACACCGGGACACTGCCGGGGACAGGTGGCGTTGATCGAGGAGAGGACCCGCTCTCTATTCTGCGGCGACCTGGTATTCTGCGACGGGGGTGTGGGAAGGTGGGATCTGCCCGGCGGGGACCTGAAAAAACATCAGGATTCCATAAGAAGATCGCTCGAATGGGACGTGTCCTCGCTTCACCCGGGCCACGGAAGATCGGAATGGTCCGATCCATTATCGGAGATGAAACTCGCTTATTCGATGATTGAGGGCATCAGATAATCGGCAAGATCCGTTCCAGGGCGGGATTCATGCCCCGAACAGAATAAAATATACTGCCAGCACCATCCCGGAAATGACCAATATCCAGAACAGCACCATTGCTATGGTCAATCCGGCGCTAATCCTTCCGGCGGTTCTCGGATTACGATAGAGCATGCGGAGGAACGGGTCCTTCGGTCTCTTCCCCCATCGTCTCCCGGTTCCTGTCCCAGGCGGCTTTCTCATCGGTACAATATTACCATTCCGCCGAATATATCTTTCCCACGGTTTTCAGACATCATTTTGATTTCTGTAAGGGAAACCTTTTTTAACACTCTCACTCTACTGACATATATTGGAAAAAACCAAAGGGCCCAGGGACCCGGTGATGCAGAGATGAAAAAGATCCCATCCGTGGACGAGATCGAGAAGTGGCTTGCTGGAAAAGGAATCAAATCCTCAAAGGATGTGAGGGTTCCCAAGAAACTTATGGATCAGGTCATAGGGCAGGACGAGGCAGTCGAGGTCGCCAGGAAAGCGGCGGAACAGAGAAGGCACCTTCTGCTGATAGGGGATCCCGGAACCGGAAAATCGATGATCGCCAGGTCAATGACGGAGTATCTTCCCCCCGAGGAAATGGAGGATATACTGGTATATCCCAATCAGGAGGATGCCAACGAACCGAGGATAAGGGTTGTTCCCGGGGGAAAGGGAAAGGATATCGTCAAGACACAGAAGGCCCAGGCCCAGGTGAAGAAGGAAAAGAAGAACTCCTTCAAGTTCATAATCATCGCGATGATAATCGCAATCACCATTGCATATTTCATCTATGCCCAGGATATAATGATCCTCATCGTCGGGCTGATGATATCCGTGGGCGTATTCCTGCTATTCAGGTTCATATCCGTCGCCAAGAAGGATGACGAGATGGTTCCCAAACTACTCGTGGGAACCGAAAAGGTGGCCAGAGCACCGTTCATGGATGCAACCGGTGCGCATTCGGGCGCCCTCCTGGGGGATGTGAAACACGATCCGTTTCAGTCCGGAGGCCTTGAAACCCCTCCGCATGAAAGGGTCGAGGTGGGAGCCATACATAAGGCCCACAAGGGAGTTCTCTTCATCGATGAGATCAACCTTCTCAGGCCGGAGTCCCAGCAGGCGCTTCTGACGGCCATGCAGGAGAAGAAATTCTCGATCTTCGGGCAGTCCGAGAGATCGGCGGGAGCGATGGTCAAGACCGAGCCGGTTCCGTGTGATTTCATTCTGGTTGCCGCCGGAAATCTCGATTCGGTATACGGAAGAAGAACCCCTGACGGTGACAGGGTGGGAGGCATGCATCCTGCGCTCCGCTCAAGGATAAGGGGATACGGCTACGAGGTCTACGTCCAGAATACGTTCAAGGACACCCCGAGGAACAGGCTCAAGATCGTTCGATTCGTAGCTCAGGAAGTGAATAAGGACGGGAAGATCCCCCATTTCAAATCCGAGGCAATTGCCGAGGTCATAAGGGAAGCCCAGAGGAGAAGCGGCGTCAGGGGAGAACTGTCGCTGAGATTCAGGGAGCTCGGCGGTCTGGTGAGATCTGCCGGCGATTACGCCAAGGAGAAGAACCATAACCTGGTCAAGAGATCCGATGTGATCAAGGGTAAGAAGCTTTCCAGATCCCTCGAGCAGCAGTATGCCGATCAGATGATAAAGAAGCGGAAGGAATATTCCGACATCAGGTCAACCGGATCGACCGTCGGTATAGTGAACGGTCTGGCAGTCATGGTGGGTGACCAGTCCCTCTCCGAGATGTCCGGGATAGTAACGAGGGTAGCCGCCGAGGTAACCCCCGCCTCATCGAAGGAGGAGGGCAGGATAATTGCAACGGGAAGGCTCGGCGAGATCGCCAAAGAGTCGGTTCAGAACGTCTCCGCTCTTATCAAGAAGATAACGGGAAAGGATATCTCCGATTACGATGTCCACATTCAATTCATCGGATCGGACGGAGTTGACGGCGATTCCGCATCAGTATCCATCGCCACCGCGGTCATATCCGCACTCGAGGGAATCCCGGTTGAACAGAGCATAGCAATGACCGGATCGATATCGGTGAGGGGGGAGGTACTGCCCGTGGGCGGCGTCACGGCCAAGATAGAGGCGGCCGTCAAATCCGGGATTCACAAGGTTCTCATACCGAAGGCAAACCTCAGGGACGTCCTTCTTGAGGATCGTTTCGAGGGAAAGGTTGAGGTTATACCGGTGTCCAATATCAAGGAGGTCCTGTCACATGCGCTTGTCTCCACGATGAAAAAGGAGACACTTGTTGACAAGCTCAAGAAACTCCTTACTGAGCAGCAGACCATTCTCACGCCGGGAAAGAAACCTCATAAAGCTTGATCCGGAGATATTGTTCCGGATAGACGGGATATTGCCATCTTCGATTTTCCAGCCTTTTTCATATTCAAATCGGATGAAAAATCCGGGATCAAATGAAAGGTGAAAAGCTAATCGAAATCATGTACAAAGTACCTATGAGGGTTGAGTTTATATAATATAAGCGGTTAAAGGGATTTCTCCAACAGAACTATGGACTTGTTGGATAGTCGTGAGCCTGGGTAATGCCCGATGGGCACTAACCTATAAATAAGAAAAGTCTATTGATGGACGAAACCCAGCTAGCGCTTGGTATAAATGGACGTAAAATACGGAGGAACTTCTGATGTCGAATAAGACAAGCGGAAAGATGTTGGGCATCCTGTTGATGCTCTCATTGGCCCTGACAGCGACCCTGGTAATGCCATTGGGATCCGCGGAAGAGGGCATGGCGACACTGAAGGTAGTAGTGAAGAACCAGAAAATGGAGACATTAGACGAAGCGGCGGTCTACTGCGAGAACGTTCACACCGGCGCCAGCTCTGATCTGTTCTGGAACAGCGAGGAGGGCTGGTTCGAGGCAGAAGTAATGCCTGGTTCCTACCAGATATTTGCCTCAGCTGAGAATTATATCGGTCATGATCCGGAGGTCGTGTACATGCTGACCGAGAAGAACGATAATGTACCCCATCTCATCATTCTGACCGAGGCCGGACGGGAGTCCAAGGTCAAGGTCAACGTGACATACGATGCGGACGGCATGCCCGTCAAGAATGCCAAGGTACACTTCTTCGGGGATAACGGCGTTCATCTGATGAAGATGACCGACTCCATGGGATATGCGAATTTCTCGATCCCTGTCGGAACCCTGCACATGGTTGTTTTCGCCAGAGGGATGCTCACGGCGGACGAGATCGTGATCGGAGCCGATGTCAACAACCAGATGATCAACGTATCCATGGTCGAGGAACCGTCGACCCTTGAGGATTCCTTCAGGATACTCGGGTTCGTCAAGAGCGGGAACCTCTTCGTCCCCAATCTCAGGATCCACCTCTGGGACGTTGACAACGAACATATGGTTCCCATTGGCGCAATGGACGACGGAGCGTTATCCATACCCGCCTATCCCTCAAAATTCAATCTCCTCATCGAAGCCGATGGTTACGAGGCGTTCTTCCACGAGGATATCGTTCTCGATACGGAGATGACCTACTTCAGGCCCGATAATCAGACCTTCAAGATTACGAAGATCGAAAATGAGGAGACGAAGGTGACCACGATAAACATGGGAACCGTCGAGAAGATAGGCGCCCCCATGGCACAGACTGTATGGACCATGGACGCAAACTCCCGCTTCTACGGATCTGTCAATGACTTCGGGAATCCGAGGATGCAGATCGCGGGCGGGTTCTACACATCCAACTGGAAGACGGTTGACGAAGGAGAGGTCAATTCCATCAGGGAGGAGCTCGGAAAATTCGGCCCTGCCTGGATCGACACGGACGACTTCCTGAAGGTCAATGACTTCGCCTATTCATACAAGGAGGATTCATATACGGTATCCGTCAGCGGCCTCGAGGGTAATTCCACCGACGAGGGGATCAATCCGGTGGTTACCATGTCCAACTCCTATGTCGCTCACGAGGATTTCGAGTTCGAGAAGGGCGACGATCTGAGGGTGGAGGTCCTCTCCGTCCTTGATAACGAGGAGATAGTGATCATCCTCCCGGACAACTACGAGATCCTTGGAGATTTCGACGATTCGGCTGTTTTCCCCTACGACGGGAACTCCAACCAGATCCGCGTCATGGAACCCCTCGAATTCGTTGCCAAGAAGGAGGAGAGCCCAATAGCTGAGATAGAATTCGTCAACTACTACGATTTCTACAGTGAAGAGGACAAGGAGTATTTCGTGAACATTAACTCCAACATCACCCTTTCCGGGGTGAAATCCTCCGATCCCGTGGGCAAGATTGTCGAATATATCTGGACGATACCCGGAGACGCGACCTATGTCGTGGAAGCCGGCAACCTGACGGGGGATGCGGACACGGAAGCCGACATCATAACCCTGAACTTCACCAAGAACAGCAACAAGTTCTTCAACGTGACCCTCAAGGTAAAGGATTCTTCCGGTGAGCTTTCCAAGGCCGACTGGATCCATCTGATGCCGGACGGTGCCTCACCCGTGGTGAACAACTACACCCTCTGGGACACCGAGGAAGAGGAATACGTCATGATGGAGGGGGGAATGTATCACATCGATGAGGACATGGAGCTTGAGTTCAATGCGACCAACTCCACGGACAACTCGAAGATCGTTGATTACATCTGGAACTTCGGGGACGATTCCGGGACCGTGAACGGCGACGTGGTCGACCACAGGTATGCTGATCCGGGCCGCTACAACATATCCCTCAAGGTAGTTGATGCGGTTGGTAACGAGAGGAAACTCGCAAACAGGACCATCATGGTAAGGGACACGACCCTGCCCGCGCCTGTCATCAAGCCCTTCCCTGACGTCACACAGGGCGATGTGGTGGAGTTCAACGGAACCCAGTCATACGATCCGAGGACAACGGGCAACGACTACGATGCCATCGTATCCTATACCTGGACCTTCGTATATGACGACGAGAACATAACCCTGAGCGGTGATGTCGTCAACTACACGTTCGATATCCCGGGGGATTACATCATCAACCTCACGGTCGAGGACGAAGCCGGTCAGGTATACTGGACCGAGAAGACGCTCTTCGTCAGCGGTCCGGACCTCCAGGTCAGGACGGTAAACTTCAGGGATCCCGATGAGAATCACATGAACGGCGGGGAGAAGACCCATGTGTCGGTGGTCATTGCCAACGACGGCCTCTACGAAGCCAAGAGCAACTGGACCATCCAGGTCTTCGACAGGGATCGGAAAGTGAAGGAACAGAAAATCACAGCCGTCATCGGTGCAGGTGAGACCCATGAGTTCAACTTCACCTTCAAGCTGAGATCCGGCGAGAGGGAGATCAAGGTGATCCTCGATACGAATAACGATGTCCCGGAGACCCTGGAGGACAACAACGAATACACGACCACAATAGATGTCGAAGATCCGGAACCGATCTTCGAGTGGTGGTGGTTCGCCATCGCACTCGCCGTGGTTCTCGTTGTCTACGTGGTCTTCATGAAGGTGACCAGGGACGAGTGGGGCTACGAGGTCATCGTCGAATGGTGGAAAAAGAGAAACGCCTGATCGATTTTAAACGAAAAGGCAAACAGGGAGGCGGTGTGATCCGCCTCCCTTTTTTTTTAAAATTTTGAATAAAGCGGAACGAAGTCTATTTCATAGATTTTGACGTAATCGACCTGCCGGAGAGAGGACGCCTCACTTCTTTGTCCTCGATCTGTCCCTCTCTTCCTTTGAGGGTCTTCTCTCGGGGATCGGGCTCGGTTCCTTCCTACCTTCCCTGATATCATCGTCGACGTAGAGGGCGCAATAGCAGGCTCCGAATTCCTCGACGTCGGGATCCCGGTAATCACACGGACAGATGATATCCATATCCTCTTCCTTGATACCGTCGGATAATCTGCAGGGACAGGCCCAGTATCCGTAACGCCTCTGGTTCATCAGAAGCCCCCAAACGAGCTCCTTCGTGAACTCCTCATCCGGGTTCAGATTATTTCCGGTTTTTTCGGCGAACTTCATCAGACGCATGTATGCCTGATGAACTTCATCGGCTGTAGGTTCCGTTATCTCAACTTCAGGCATCCCCCAGGGCCTCCTTGATGTCCTTTTCCTGGTATCCGATGATGCATCTCTGGTTGTTGAGCACCAGAGTCGGGAAAGAACACCTGGGATTCCACTCCTCGACCCTCTTCTCGACCTCCTTCTTATCATCGGGTTCGAGGAGATCCACGAAGATATAATCGTACTTCACCCCAAGGTCGTTCAGAAGCTTCTTGGTCTTCTTGCACCAGACGCATGTTGATAGTGCATAGAGCATGACGGGCCCTTTGTCCCTTCCCTCGACATGTTCGATATTGATCATTATCTTGCTCCCCCTGTTTGGTCCTGTTTTAATCTGTTACGACTTGAATCCTGAACCTATTATATATTGACTTTCCCGCCAGTGTTAACAGGAACGCGATTCCCTGGAAAAGGACGATGGTGGTCCCGGAGGGAATGTCCAGAAGAATGGATAGGCCTATTCCGGCAAGGGTTAGAACGGATCCGATGACCGTGGCAGTGATCATCATCATGCTCAGCTTCTTCGTGAAGAGGTTTGCCGTCGCCGCTGGGATGGTCAGCATGGCTATGATGAGGACCACCCCGACTATCTTGATCAGCAGTGTTATCGTCATGGCTACAAGGACCATAAGTATCAGGTTCATCACCTTGACCCTGATCCCCGAGATCCGGGCAAATGTCTCATCGAAGGTCAGTATCTCCAGGTCGTTGTAGAATATGGTCGTGAAGAGATAGATCAGCAGGACCACCGCTCCCATTATATAAAGGTCCAGTCTGCTGATGAAGACTATATTGCCGAAGAGTATGGACTCGTACGACAGAACGCTTATCCTTGTCCGATCCACGAAGGTCATGAAGAGAACGCCCAGCGCCATTCCCATTACCCAGAGAACCCCTATCGTTGAATCCTCCCTCATTCGGGATTTGATATATTCCGAGCTGAGGATTATCGACGCTCCGAAGGCGAACAACAGGGCTCCCAGGACAGGATCGAACCAGCCGACGCCCCACGTCTGGAGAAGATATGCAAATCCCACCCCGCCGAAGGTCGAATGGGAAATTCCCCCCGCGATGAAAACCGATCTGCGTACGACTATGATGGTTCCGATGATCCCGCAGGCCAGGCTCGATAGTATGCCTGCGATGATCATTCTCTGGATCAGGGTCATCCCGAGGATCTCGACTATTCCGCTCAATTTCCATTCTCCTGCTATCGATTTTCGACACCCATGTCATGGGGGGCAAGCACTCGGTGCGGGATTCCGTGTGCTATCAGGTCAACCGGACACTGGTAGCTCTCCTCCAGCATCTCCCTGGTTATCACCGGTTCGTCGTTCTTGAACATGTGCTTGTTCAGACAGGCCACGGATCCGACGTAGGAGGATATAATCCCGACGTCATGGGTCACGAGGATTATGGTCATGTTCTCGTTCAGATCGGACAGAAGTCTGTATATGTTCTCCTGGATCCTTGCGTCGACGCTTGCTGTGGGTTCGTCAAGCAGAAGCAGCTTCGGCTCGGTTACCAGTGCCCGGGCGATGAATGCCCTCTGTTTCTGGCCGCCGGAAAGACTGCTGATGTGCTTCTTTCTTAGATCGTAAATGTCGACAGCCTTCAGTGCTTTTTCAGCTGCTTCCCGGTCCTTCGACGTATACCAGGGGAACAGGCCCCTGTTCCTGCGCCTCCCCATCAGGACCACCTTCCAGACGGTTATCGGAAAATCCCGGTCGAACTCGGCGTACTGGGGCACGTATCCGAGATACTTTCTGCTGGACTCAGGGGAGGAGCCGTATACCTTGACGGTTCCCTTCATCGGTTTGAGAAGTCCCAGTATTACCTTGAGAAGCGTTGATTTTCCACCGCCGTTGGGGCCGATGAGTCCGAAGAAATCACCGTGCATCACATCGAGATCGATATCCCTGATAACCGCCTCGGGACCGTATCCGGCATCGAGATCTCTTATCTCCAGGGCTTTTTCATCCAAATCGGCTCAACTCCTGAGGTGTTCGTTCCGGCTTTCATATCATCGGCCGTTCTGAAATCCGGCCGCCATCTTTTCGGACAGATCGGTAATGGAGGATATGTAATTCTCCGGAAGGGGATCGACCGTTACCACCTCGCCTCCTATCTCATCCGCTATGATCCGGGCGCTTGTGGTGTCGTACTGATTCGAGACGAATACCACCGTGATGTTGTGGTCCCCTGCCTGCTCGATAATCGAGGCGATTCCGGAAGGTCCGGGCTGCTGGCCCTCATTCTCTATGGCAATCTGATGAAGATCGAAATCGTCCCCGAAGTAGCCCCAGCTCGGATGATATGCCAGAAAATACCTGCCTGCATAGGGGGAAAGATGGGCGCTCATGTTCTCCACGGTCGAGTCGAGTTCGTCCTTGTATGCGTTGAAATTGCTTCTGTAGGTTTCCTCGTTTTCCGGGTCAACCTCGATCAGGCCGTTCAGGATATTGACGGCCATGATACCGTAATTGACGGGGGACAGCCATATGTGGGGATCCGTACCCCCGTGATCGTTATCATCCTCTCCGATATGCTCTTCTTCTCCGTGCTCCGAGAAGGATTTGATACGGATGCCTTCGGAACAGTCCACTATCCTCATGCCGCTGTTCTGCTCCTTTATGGTTCCCAGATGGTTCTCCTCGAATTCGACACCGGATCCGACCTTGAAATAGACATCTGCCGTTGATACCCTGATCAGCTGGCTGGGAAGGGGATCGTAACTGTGCGGGCTGGACCCTTTTGGTATCATCACGGTGATCTCGATAAGGTCCCCCCCTATCCTTTCCAGGGCTTCCTTCTGAGGCAGTATGGTGATAACCGTTTGGACCTTCCCGGTGTCCGGGATGTCAATGCATCCCGATAAGAGGACCATTGATGAGAGAATGAGAACAGCACCGACAACGCCCGTGATGGCGGTTCTTGTCTTGTCCATGCAAACACCGACTTTAATAACAATGTCATAAAAAGTTAATAAATATATCCCAATAAAAATGACATTCTTATTAAAAAAGTGGTAAAAATATGAGGAATATTAATAAGATCCGGGTTCCTATCATGTAAAGGAGGTGTCTCATTGCCGGTTGTAAGCATTTCCCTGACGGATCGAAATATTGAGGATATCGACAGAATTCAGAGTGCTTTCGGTCTGAAAGGAAGGAGCGAGGTCGTCAGGGCCTGTCTGAGATCAGCCGAGAGCGAACTCAGGGAGCGGGAGGGATTGGTAGGAGAAGTGGAAGGGGTTCTCATAATCGTCCATGAATCTCACAGATCCCCCAACCTGGATCAGATAAGGCACGATCACCAGGATATCATCTCGACGCAGATCCATTCCCATCTCAGGAACGAGAAATGCCTCGAGGTCTTCATCATAAACGGGGATGGGGACCAGGTAAAGGAGATGATTCTCAAGTTCAGGGGCAAGGACGAGCTGGAATACGTCAAGTTCGTTCCCTCGTGAACGGTTTCGATCAGTTTTGGATATCATCCGATGAACCGCTCATGCCGGCCGCTCATTCTTCCACACACACTTATATCCGGAGTAATTCATTGTCGATCGGGATCGGCAGGGATAATATTCCCGGTCAATCCCGGTGCGAGGAGGAATGGAATATGGTTATCGAGATCATTATAATAACGGCAGCGATCTTCGTGACGCTGGTCCTCTTTCTGATCATCATAGGCCTCAGGGTCGTGAAAGAGTACGAGAGAGCGGTGATATTCAGGCTGGGAAAATTCAAAAGGGTCCAGAAACCGGGTCTTTTCTACCTCATTCCCCTGGTGGATTCAATGATGAAGGTGGATCTCAGGGTCATAACGGTGGACGTTCCGAAACAGGATGCCATCACACTCGATAATGTACCGGTCGTCGTCAACGCCGTCATTTACTATCGCATATTCGATCCCAAGATGGCCGTTCTGAATGTGGAGAGATACAAGATCGCCATCGCACAAGCGGCCCAGACAACACTGAGATCCATGATCGGCCAGTTCGAGCTGGATGATCTACTCAGCAAGAAGGATAAGATAAACAACAAGCTGAGGATCGTGATCGATAAATTATCCGATCCCTGGGGGATCAAGGTGGAATCCGTGGAGACGAAAGAGGTTCTCCTTCCCACGGGGATGCAGAGAGCGATGGCAAAGGTGGCAGAGGCCGAGAGGGAGAAGAAGGCCAGGTTGATCAAGGCGAACGGAGAGTACGAGGCCACCAAGAAACTCATAGAGGCGGGTCATCTGATAAGAAAGGAACCGTCCATACTCGAACTGAGGAGAATGCAGATGATAACCGAGGTCGGAGCGGAAAAGAACTCCACAACGGTCCTGATGATCCCATCGGATTTCATGTCCGCGGCGCGATCGCTTACCGAAATCGCATCGTCATTTTCAAAGGACAAAAAAGGGGAAGGGGATTGAACGAATCTTCGGATGCGGCTGCAGCCTTCGTTGGAGCGGGCCGAAAGGTAAATTAAATATCGGACATAGGAATTCATCGATCTAACGAGATCGGAGGAGCGAGGTGGTCATCTGGCTTTGACTAAGATACCCCAGAGGTACATACCGCAGCAGGGGAACGTGATCAATCTTTTCAACGTTCACAAGGTATACATGACGGGAAAGGTCCCGGTCACGGCGATAAACGATCTGACCCTGGGGATAAGGCAGGGAAGCTTCACCGCCCTTATGGGACCTTCGGGATGCGGAAAATCTACACTTCTTCACATGATCGGCGCCGTGGACACCCCCACCACGGGAAACGTGCAGGTCAAGGGCATCAACCTGAATCAGCTGAGGGATAATCAGCTGTCGGACTTCAGGAGGGATTCCATAGGTTTCGTTTTCCAGTTCTACAACCTGATCCCTTCGATGACGGCATACGAGAATATCGAGATCCCGCTCAGTTTCGCAGGGATTCCGAAGGCCAGGCGAAACGAGAGGGTCAAAGGTCTTCTCAAGGACGTGGGACTCGAAGACAGGGCGGATCATACGCCTTCCCTGCTTTCGGGGGGAGAGCAGCAGAGGGTGGCTATCGCCCGAGCCCTGGCCAACGATCCCGATATAATTCTTCTGGACGAACCAACCGGGGATCTGGATCGAAAGAGCGGCGAGGCCATAATGGACCTGCTGACATCCATAAGGAAGAAGGGAAGGAAAACATACCTGATGGTTACCCACGATTCGGGTGTTGCCGAGTATGCGGGTGAGAGGCTTCTGATGGAGGACGGGAGGATCAGATGGTGAACTCCGGGGGATTCCGATCATGAATTTCATAAAATACATCCTCCACGGCTTCGCCAAATCGAAGGTTAGGTCAACCCTGGCTGTTTTGAGCGTGTTCTTCACGTTCACCATGATGCTGATAATATCCCTCTTCTTCTCATCGGCCCAGGAGATCGATTTCGAGACCATCGACCAGCAGGTGTCATTCGATATAGAGATCGAGAGGACCGACAACTCGGACCTGGATCCGACCTATCTTGAGGTTGACAGCGTCCTGAGGGATATCAACGCGGACGATGATGTGGAGGGAGCCTATCCGATAATACGAGGATACGGTTTCACCACCCGGGACATGGCCCCGGACCATTTCTTTCAGGTTTTCGGGGTTTCCCCGGAATACGGGGAAGGGTATGTCGAGTACCAGGAGGGCGGGTACGATCTGTCCTTCGGAAAATGCGTTATCTCCACCAAGGCAGCGTATTCGCTGGGTCCCGGAATCGGAAAGGAGAGGGCGGCGGTCGGGGATACGATAACGTTCACGTTTCCCTCGGCATCCGGAATGACGGACATAACGGCCGTGATCAGCGGTGTCATGGACATAACCGGAAGCTTCCAGGTGACCTCCACATACCAGACCAATCCATACATCGTGCTGGACATTGGATTCCTTCAGGACCTTGCGGGTATGGAGAACATGGCATCGCATATCCTGGTCACCGTGGATCAGGATCTCTACGACCTCTCCGATCCGACGAACCCCGCAAGGGCGGTCGAGAGGATCGCACTTGACCTGGCGGAGGATCTTGGCGAGGAATATGATGTGTCGGCTCCCAAAGCGGCCGCCCTCAACCGGGGAACAACCAATTTCCTCACCTCCCTCTCGTATCTATTCGCCATACTTTTCCCGGCGATATCCGGCATCCTCGTGGCCTCGGTGATGGGATTGTCGGTGGAGGAGAAGACCCAGGAACTCGCCACCCTCAGACTTCTGGGGGCCAGGAGGTCGTTCGTTGGCAGGGTGGTTCTGGCCGAACTGTTCACGATCCTGTTCATAGGTATGCTGCCGGCCCTGATCCTGGGGCCGCTCGCGGCCAAGGGTATCGTTTTCATATTCGGTCTGGATTTCGAGCTGACGTCCCTGTCCCTCACCACCCAGGTGATCCTTCAGCTGCTGATCGCGGTCCTGGTTACGGTGCTTTTCTCCCTCTCGCCCATAATGAAAGCCCTGAGAACCAATCCTTCCGAATCCATGAACAGGATAAAATCCACCGGTGCTTTCAAATTCGTTTCCACCGAGAGGGTGGACAAGAAGCTGGTTCTCTCCGGCTGGTTCGTCTTCGGTGCCATGATGGTTTCCATCATGAGCGTTGTATTTCTGATAACGAGTTCGGGAGACGACAACTTCTGTCTAGCGTCCATCGGGATGATGACGCTTCTTCCCATCTCATTGACCGTGGCGCTGCTGGGAGGAGTACCCTATGTCGAGGACCTGATAGCGAGGATATTCTACCCGATAACGGCCAGGACGAACAAGATCATACGCTCCTACATCAAGCGCAACGTCAGGAGGAACATATCAACCAATCTGATCTTCGGGACCATAGTGGCGATCCTCATCATGTTCACCTCGATATTCTCGTCGGTCATGTATTCGTCAAGCGACAGCATCCGCTCGGGAATAGGTTCCGATATCAGGATATTCGTGGATCAGAGGGGGCTGGCCTCCGAGGACGTATCCGTGATCGGCGATATCGACGGCGTGAATTCCCTTTCCGCTGTCATCGGTCCGTGGTTTATCGAGGTTTCGGATCTGATCGGCAGGAAGGGCACCACGATATTGACATACGGAATCGATGGGAATTACACGAAGACCACCTACTCGTCCAGGACCAGGTTCGAGAGCGGGGGCATATCGGACCTCGAGAATCTGGGGATTGACGGGATAGCGGTATCCGGAGGTATGGCAAAGGAGCTGGAGATAGGGAAGGGAGACAGGGTGTCCATGTCCTACGAGAATGACGGCGTTCAGAAGAAGATGTTCTTCGAGGTCCGGGCGGTCCTCACCCAGGCCGCGGGATTTCCCGGATTATTCTCGGCGGAGAGCGAGGGTTATTACGGCTCCCTGATCTCGGAGGAGGGATTCAACAGGATCTTCAGGGAGTTCAACACGACCGCTTCATACAGTTCTCTCTTCATAGACCTGAAGCACCTTGACGACCGGTTCGATGTGATGGACAAACTTAACGAGAGGTTCGGTGCGGTCGAAAACGTGTTCGTCGTCGATACGACCGAGACGATAATAGCATCAACGCTCGCATTTGTTTTCCTACAGAGCATCTTGACGGTGATATCGTCAATTCTCCTGGTCGTGGCGATTTTCTCCCTTGTGATCAACCTCTATGCATCAGTCAAGGAGAGGGAGTATGAGATTGGGGTGCTCAAATCGATGGGCCTGAGAAGATTCGAGATACTGAAATCACTGATGGTGGAGGGAATCGCGATCTCCCTTGTTTCCATGCTTCTCGGCATCGCCGCGGGAACAATCGTGGCAGCGCTGGGCATCTACGCTTTCAACTCAATATCGGTTGTGGATTTCAGGTTCATGCCGCCCTATTGGATCGTTGCATATCTGGTGGGATTGACTATCCTGTTCGGGATCGCCGGTTCGTTCCTGCCCGCGGTTTTGGTATCGAGGAAGCCGGTTATCAACCTGATGAAGAAGATCGAGTGAAGGAAACACATCATCCCGCCGATCAGATCACGGTCTTATCCATTCGATCGACAGATATCTCGGGGATCCCGCATCACCGCCGTCAGAATCATCAGCGGGTGAAAAGGCGAATATCATTCTCTTGTTGACGGAATGGCAGAGCCTTATACCCCGCGAGAGCTCCTCCCACGTCGGTCTGTCTTCCCCGGATAGGCAGTGAACAAGCAGGTCCGAATGACCTTTCGAGGGATGCTGGGTATATACCCTGTAATGGGTTCCGTACTTGAAACCGGTCCTCACGAACCAGCCCCTCTTCCTGAGATCATAGTAGGTTTCCCATTTTATATCTCCACCGCTGTCCATTCCGGATCGGCGGTTGATGAGCCTGTCCTCCTCCCTCGACATCATGAGGGAATCCACGAACTCGGAACCCATGAAGTGGGCCCCATGAAGTTCCTCTCTCCTTTCCCCCCAGTACAGAATGCCCCCGCGGGGAAGATCGGTGATGATCTCACCTTTTTCGATCCCCGGGATATCATCTGCTCTTTTGCTCCCATCGGCCTCCTTCCCCCTCAGGTAGGTTCTGACGAGGTAGTAGGTGATATCCCAATCAGCATCCACTACCGCCGCGAGGTAGTTCCTGTGAACGTTTTCCCTGGAGACAGCGGACGAATACAGGGATCTCACTTCATCCCCGTCGTTCTCCCTGAAGACGGATACCCACGCATCGGCCTTAGCTCTTCCGGGCCGGCCCCCTCTGGGGTAAACCAGGAAGTTGCCCTCCCCGCTCTCCTTTGCGATCAATCCCCTGTTCCTGAGGTCCCTGTGGACGAGATGGTTCTCGAAAAAATGATCGTTCAGATCCAGTCCACGGGCGATCAGGGTCCGAAGGTCGATCCTCCTTCCTTTCCGTCCGCTCTTGACGGTTATCCTTCCGTTTTCAAGGAGGTAGGCGGCCTCTATGAGGCTCAGCTTGAGGAAACCACCGGGAAGTGATTCTCCGTAGGAACCCTTGTTCATAAGCGTTGAGGAGGCCTTCACGTCAGCCACTATGACGCCGTCATCCTGAAGGTAGGGTTCCATGAGGCCGGGAAAAGACTTCTACTTGATAACGTTTTACAAATCAACAGGGTTTCGGAAGGTAAAAGATATAATCGAGGCCTTCATATCGAGGATGGATCATCAACCGGGGGTTTTCCCTATCGCTGACATATCGGATTCCATATCCAGAAGCCTGACCAGGGCAAAAGAGGAAAGGCTCAAGACCCTTGTCCTTCAGTATCCAATACCCAGACATATTGCCATAATCATGGACGGCAACAGAAGATATGCCAGTGATATCGGAAAAACATCGATGGAAGGGCATCTCAGCGGGAGGGACAAACTGGAGGACGTTCTCGAATGGTGCCTCGATCTGGGTATAAAGATATTGACGGTCTATGCGTTCTCCACGGAGAATTTCAAGAGATCGAAGGACGAGGTCGATACCCTCATGTCGATCTTCCAGGAGAACTTCCTGAAGATCGCATCGGATGACAGGATACACAAGAACGGGATCAGAATTACCGTCCTCGGTCAGAGGGAGCTTCTGAACGATTCTCTCAGGGATGCGATTGAAAAAGCCGAGGATGCATCCAGGGATTACGACAAGTACTTCTTCAACCTCGCGGTCGCATACGGGGGCAGGGAGGAGCTCCTGTCCGCGATAAGGGATATCGTTTCCGATGTACAGGCAGGCAAGATAACGCAGGATGATATCGACGAGCCGCTCGTATCCAACTACCTGTATACAGCGTCGTTCCCCGACCCCGATCTGGTTCTCAGAACATCGGGCGAGGTGCGGATCTCGAATTTTCTGCTCTGGCAGCTCGCTTATTCCGAATTGTACTTCACTGATATCTACTGGCCCGGCCTGACCTTCACCGAGTTTCTGAAGGCCATCCGGTCATATCAGCTCAGAAAGAGAAGGTTCGGGGAGTAGGCGGGCTTAATTTTCATTCTATGAGGTCCAGAGTGTCCTCTATCCTGTTCACTTCCACGCCCGAGCTCTTGTTCCCGATCAAGGCCCCCCGGTCGTTGGCTATGATAGAGGCGCCGAGATAGGGCGATCCGAAGTTGGCGGTGGAGATCTTGACATCTATGCCGAAAAGGTCCGTTAAACGGGCCATATCCTCATTGGTTGCCTTCGGGTGAACGACCATCCCCCTCGAGTTGAGGGAAGCTACGGATCCGACCGTCTTCACGCCTGCTATTGTCCCCCTCTCCACCTCAACATCGAAAGTGTCCCTCACAAGATCCGCGGATTCCTCTGTCAGATCGGGATTTATCAGTGCGGCCCTCTCAGACAGGAGAACGTTGTTGCCCCATGACGTGGTGGGATCATCAGAGATCGCGATCCTGATGGAATCGGTAATCTCCGTGACGCCCTCCTTCTCGAAGGCTTTCCTTATGTCGGTCTCATTGAAGAAATACGGCACGATCATCCCGGCACTGCCTGCGGAGATCAGACTGCCGTGAAGATTGGTTCCGCCGAGAGTGGCCCTTACAGTCCTTATATCAAGCGACGTTTCCAGAAGCTTGGCGAATTCATCCGAAACGTCCAGAGGGACAACGGCGATATCGCCGATCAATCTGCAGAATACCCCGATATAGGGATTTCCGTCAATATCGGCGAGCCGTACCGCCATCAGATCACCAGAGGAAAATCACTCGTCCGGCAGGGAGACCTCTACCAGGTCCTGATCCTTGAACTTGATGGCCTTGAGTCGGATCTTGTTTGGAGGATTCTCCCTTCCGTTCTTCCAGATCTCCTCGTTCACGGGGGTGTCGATCCAGATGTTATCCTCCTCCATCTTCATGTGTCTCGCTATGTGGGACCTGATGATCTTGATGGCCTTGGGAGCCCTCTTGGTCCTTGATGTCTCCTTGATCTTTCTCAAAGGGACGATGATTATTCTCTCTTCCATATCATCTGCCATTTAACATCACCCTGCCTTCACTTGTGGAGCTTGCTCCTTCTCCATGTATGCCTCTTGGGGTGGTTCGTGAACCGTCTTGCGGTCCTCTGCATAACCCATGCGGGCACCCTGCGGTTCCTGTTTGTGGCTTTGATCAACCTTTTCTTCTTTCCAAAGGGCTTTCTGCTGGACATGGTCACTACTTCCTTACGATATTATAGTCAATTGATTTCGGCTGCAGTTTCGCGAGCAGCTTCTTGAGCGTCTCATCGTCTATCTCCCCGGGAAGCCTCCCGGCCCGATAGAGCATGATCAGCTGATTCTCGACGAGTCCCGCCATCTCCGGATAGGCCATCCTGAGCCGGTTCAGCCTCTCCTTTGCATCGCGGGTCATTATCCTGATCAGGATCTGGTTCTTCTGTTCCTCGATCTTCTCCCTTTCCCGCTCCACCATCTCATCATCGCGTCTGGAGGATTGAAGCTCTGCGAGGCGTTTCTGCCGAAGCATCTCGAGCTCCTTGTCCTCTTCGCTCATTTTCATACCTCGATATTCATACCTGGATCATCAATATTTTCCGAGCTCGGGGTTATCCTTGATGATATCCTTGAGAACGTCGTATGCTATGTTGTCCAGGAACTTTCTTCCCTTGGGAGTTACCTCCCTGCCCCTGCCCTCGACCACGGCAATCAGCTCTGCATTTTCGAGCTGTTTAAGGGCGGTTCTTACTATGGAACCCGAGCCCATCCTGGTCCTGTTCGGTTTGGAACCCCGATCGAGCGGTCCGCTGAATTTCGCTCGAAGGTGCATGACCCCGATCGGACCGTTGATGTATACCTTTCTCAGTATGGCTGCCTCCCTCGTGAACCACCATTCGGGATCCTTGGGCGCTTTCTGCCTGTGAACAGCGGTTTTCACGTACTGTGCCCATTCCGGGGGCTGGCATGCTTCAATCTCCCTGAGCTTCTGCGCTGTTTTAGCTATCATCTCATCGGCAGGGACGTCATATATCGTAGTCATCGTGGCCCTCCAGGATTTCTGGATTTCAAATTTGCACCCGTATACTAGTGGGGCGTGAAAGGGCTGATCATTGAACCTTTATATAAAGGTTTCCTGTAGTCAAACAGGGAGCCAGCCGGCGTCCCGGATTGCGGTATTGGATATGATCTCAGACTTCCTCGGGCTCGTCCCCGGGATCATCCGGCTCATCGTTCTCCTCCCCCCGCTTCATTTTTCCCTTCTTCCTGATCCGTTTCACGATAGATAGGATCATCACCAGAACGATGATCAGCAGCACCACCCACACCGATGCGAAGCATACTGTGAAATTGTTGACGGCGAAGTAGGAGCCGAACTCCATTTCGATGTAAATATGGTCCCCGCTTCCCGATTCAGGATCGAGGAAAAGCGTTGGATATCCATCCTCGGTTCTTATCTCCAGTTTGTGGGAATAATGGTATGTGCCGTTCCCGAGCCATGCCCTGACTCCCATTCCGGAAGGGAACCTTATCGACAGGTTCAGGTCCCAGCCCATGGCCTCACCAAGGTTGAGGGTTCTCTCCACTACCCGAATCGGTATCAACGGATCCATATGGAAAGGCAGGAACGCGTTTTCCAGATCGCCTCTCATCATACCCAGGAGATCCGATTCGAACGGATCGATATCCGATGTTATCGAGATGTCTGCCATTATCGGATCCTCTCCGTCTACGTTGGTCCTGTCCCCGTCGAAGATCAACGAATTATTTTGGAACGATATATCTATGATCTGCTCCTCCCGGGGTACGAAATCCTCGAGGATAGACGACACCCTGTCCGATATCTCCGAGATTAGATCCGATTTATCGATGATATCCATGTCGATCAACAGCCTCATGAGGTCTGCATTGAGGTAATCGAGGGAATAGTTCAGGGTTGTCTTCATCGGATAGTCATCGGGATCGAACTCGAGGTGGTTGATGTACAGGGTCATTTCCGAATTCATGTCGATGACAGCGTCGGAAAAATAATGCGATTCTATCCCGGATATGTCCACGAGAGCGTCCACTCCGATCTCCTCCGAATCGTAGATCGGAGCACGATCCGACCTGATGGATTTGGTACCGGGTATCAGCTCATATCTATTTCTCCCGGAAACCGAATCCAGCGGTGTCTCGTCTCCGAAGTAGAGACCGGACGGAAGCAGGAGGGACACATCGATTTCGTCATCCTCGATTCCGTTTATGTATCTCATGATCTTCAATCCGCCGTTGAGAAGTGCCATGACATCCTCTTCCGCATATCCGTCCAATATATCCAGATCTACCGGGTCATCGGTTTCCACCTCGATCAGCAGTCCGAGGTCGGAATCAATTATCCCGAGCAGTGAGGAGCCCCCTTGCGGCAGCGAAAGGCCGCTGGTCCTCGTGTCCACAGAAGACGATATGTTCAGCGTGTCGATTTTAAGGGCCGTTTTGATCTCATCCTCGATCCTGGCGGAGGATTCTTTAGATACCTCCTTCAGATCCGAGTCGTCGAGAATTCCTTCGAGGTACAGCTCTCTTATCAGCGATGCCGGCACGAAATCAGGTGCTTCCACGGAATCGGGTATGTCCGAGAATATATCCCTCTCCATGATATCGACCGATAATAGATCGATCGAGCCCGTGATGGAGATCGTGTTCAGGGCAAACCAGTCCACTTCAACACTGCCTGAGTAAATTTCGGATCCCGGGCTTATCCTGTGGCCGGACGGGATCGAGAAAGTGAACGATTTGGTGAAATCGGATTGAAGTCCGTCAACGGTGAAAGTATAGAATCCATCATCGTCCTTGGGCCACCCGGATCCGACAGGAATGGTGATCTCCCCGTCGCCGAACGGATCGATCTCATCTGAGAGGCGGATCGTGATCACCTCTCCTTCTTCGGCCGAAATACTAACCGTCCTTTCATATGTGAATCCGCAGAGCATCAGGGAAGCGATCACATAATCCATCCGTCCTTCCTCGATCGAATCCAGCCTGCTCTCCGGCAGGATAGATTCAACCGGTGTTTCGGCGGTGATCGTCAGTGTATAGATTATGGGCCTGCCAAGGTTCTCGGTGCTGTTCACAAGGGTATCCTCGTGAAGATCGTGATCCTCCGTGGAGATCTCATCTCCCTCGAGAATGGTGCCGATGGTGTAATCGATCCTGCTCTTGATCTCCTCATCGACGTCTTCGGTCACATTTTTTTCAGTCTCGTATGTGGACCTGATCTCGTCGGCGGACATCAAGGTGTTGTTGACATTGATCCTGTTGATCTCTATCCAGACATCCCCGGTCATCTCGGTTATTCCGGTGAAGTTGACGGTTATGTCGATTCGAATATCCTCACCCTCGCTCCTGGTCGCTCCGGCTTCGATGTCGGGCGAGACCAACGTTCCGAGTGCCGCGGCAAGAATCAAGACCGCTGCAGCCGCCGACAGCGCACCACTTCCCCCTTTCAAGATCATGGACTTAAAGATTTTGTATATATTACAAAAGCTTTCCCGTATTATGTGTAGACGGGTGAAATTACCCGATCGAGCGGTTCGACGGTCTTTGATCCATTCCAAGGAACCGCCCGGAGATGATCATCGATGAACGAGGGTGAAATCGTGAAAGGCACTCCTCTCACTCTTTCCGTGGTGAAGATTCATGCCGAATCTGTCAGGGAGAGAGTGATGGAAAAGGAGCTTTTCGATCCGGATCGTTACACGACAAGGTCGGATGGGGAGGTCCACTTTCCGATCATCATCCCCCGGAACAGGGACCGGGATTGGGTCCGCGGGATACTGGGCCCCCTTTCGGATTTCACATCGATATCCGGCGATCTTTCCCTGACCGTTCCCGGTGGCAGGACTCCGAATCCTTACGAAAAAGCCCGATTGATTCTCGGAGATCACATGACCGAAGAAGAGCTGACATACCTGCCGGACAGGTGGGAGAAGGTGGGGGACTGCATCGTCCTGAGCCTCGGCGCAGAGATAATGGAAAGGAAGATCATGATAGCGAAGGCCTACATCGAAGCAACACGGTCAAGATTCTGCCTATTGAACAGGGGGGGAGTCGGAGGTGAGCTGCGGATACCGGATGTTGAGATACTGATACCTCCGGCTGATGGATCGACAGAGGTGGTCCACCGGGAGGGCGGCATATCGTATGTTCTCGATCCCACCAGGATAATGTTCTCATCCGGGAATACGGGGGAGAGGAGAAGATCTGCCCGGTATATCGATGAGAATCCCGCCATCCCGTCATCCGGCGAAACCGGTGGAATGATCGAATCGGAGGATGTGCTGGATATGTTCGCCGGGATCGGCTATTTCACGCTGCCGATCGGTAAAAATACCGGATGCGGATCGGTAACGGCATGCGAGAAGAATCCCGTCTCGTTCGAGTACCTGATCAGAAATATCGAGCTCAACGGTCTTTCCGGCAAGGTAAAACCGATACTGGGCGACAACCGGGAAAGTCTTCCTGAGCGGTTCGCCGACAGGATTGTCATGGGATACGTCGGCGGGACGATCGACTACCTGGACAGGGCTCTTCATTATCTTAGGGACAGGGGAGGGATTATCCATCTCCATGACACCGTCAAGGTGGAGGACGGCCCGGGGCATCTCTTCGAACTCTCCAGAGAAATCGCATCGGACCATGGATACGAGGCCGAGTTGTTGGGTTCAAGGAGGGTGAAATCATATGCACCCCGAATAGACCACGTCGTTCTCGATATCAGGTTCATTGCACGCGAACAAGGGAAGGCGGCGGCCCGGAAATATCACCATGGAAAAGTTATATAGTCCATACCATGTTCTCATCAGGGGTGGCCTGATGAAGAATGTGGTGATCGCCGGCGGGGGGGATGTGGGGTTCTCCCTGGCAAGGGCTCTTTCCGAGGAGGGACACAACGTATCGGTCATAGAGAACAACGAGAATGTGGCCGTTAAACTCGAGGGACTCGACGTTCTGTCCGTGGTTGGAAATGCCGCTTCCCCTTTCGTTCTCAACAAGGCTTATATCAACTCGGCGGATGTTTTTATTGCCGTCACCGGCTCGGACGAGGTGAACATGGCCGCATGTTCTATAGCCAAGAACCGGGGCTGCGCGACTTTTGCAAGGGTCAACAACGACGATTATATTCAGAGCCCGATCTCCTCCGAGGATCTGAAGGACTGTGGAGTTGATGTGGCGTTCTGCCCCGAACTCATTGCGGCGACTCATATGGTGAATATTCTCTCGGTCCCGGCACTCTTCGACTCACCGATGCTTGGTCAGGACATCGTCAGGGTTGTGGAGAACAGGGTAGCGAAGAGATCAAAGGGTGTCGGAAAGGAGATCAAGAAGCTCGGCCTTCCGAGGAATATCAATATCGTGGCCATATTCAGGAACGAGGAGGTCATAATACCAAGGGGATCTGTCAAACTCCGGGTAAACGACAGGGTGATAACGGTCATTCCGAGAGAAGAGGAAACCGAGCTGACAAGGAAACTATCGAAGCTCTTCGGGATCTCCCGAAGGATCAGCATGAAGAAAACGATCGATCGGGTGATGATTGCCGGCGGATCCAGGGTTGGATTCCATCTCGCCAAGATAATGGAGGATCAGGATCTCTCGATCATAATCATCGAGGAGGATGAGAAGAAGTGCATTTCACTGTCGGAGAAGCTTTCCAAGGTTCTGGTGATCGAGGGTTCTCCCGCCGACAAGGACCTGCTTCAGGACGAGGGTATTTCCGAGGCGGACGCTTTCCTTGCCGTTACCGACAGGGAAGAGGTAAACATACTTACATCACTAATAGCAAGCCAGCTGGGGGCAAAGAAATCCATCGCACTGGTCGATCAGCCCGGTTTGAAATCGATACTGGAAGAGATAGGCCTGGACCTGGTGATCTCACCGAGGTCTGTCACGCTTTCCACCATACTGAAGCACTTTCACACCGAGGACTTCGAGACGGTTGCAATCATGAGCCACGGAGACGCCCAGGTTGTTGAGATCAAGGTCAGGGAGAAGTCCAAGGGAGCCAACAAGAGGCTGGACTCGATAATCGGCCTCAGGACCAAGGACCTTCTCATAGGAGCGATCATAAGAAAGAAACAGCTGATAATACCAAGGGGCGACACCTTCATTCATCCGGGAGACCAGCTGGTAATATTCACGAGATCCACGCATCTGAAGTGGATAAAGGATTATTTCTAGAGGTGTGAAATTGAGGGATACCGGAGCGATATCCGCAGTCCTGAGGGTCAACCTGATACTGATCGCCCTCATGTCGTTATCCCTTTTCATAGACATTCTGTACGGAGATCTGGTCAGGAGCAATCTCCTCACTTTCACGATCCCGCTCGGAGCGGCTCTGATCCTTTTTCTGCCGTATTTCATCATAAAGAGGTCCTACGGCAGGTTCAGAAAAGCGAGGAAGTACAAACTTGCCATGGTTTTCTTTCTCTATCTGGTAGTGTTCGGTTCGATCCCGTTCATGCTAGGGGCCGGGATGGACCCGGTATCGGCCCTGTTCGAATCAATGGCAGGATGGACAACCACCGGTCTGTCGACCGTTGACGCGTCATCTCTCGCAGGCGACAGCCACGGACTCCTGTTCTTCAGATGCGCCATTCAGTGGGCGGGAGGTCTTTTCTACCTCGTCGTCGCGTTCATGGTGATATCCGATATCAACGATATCGCCCGGCGTTCGGCTGATCAGAAGCTCATATCCCGGATCGGGGTTGTCCCCCACTTCAACAAGCTCTTGTCAACCCTCGCGGTCCTCTATGGTTTTTTCACGCTCGTGTCGTTCATTCTCATAAGCATCGGGGGGATGGGAATATTCGACTCGCTGTGTCTGTCATTGGGAACGGTATCTACCGGAGGATACGGTCCCGACGGCAGGTTCGTCGACGGAGGGATCCCGCTTCATATGATACTTGTCCTGTTCATGGTCCTGTCCGGGATGGGTTATTACGTGCACATGTCCGTGTTCTCTGCAAAGGGAAGATTGAGAACACTGCTCGATAACGAGAATCTGTTCTACATCACGACCATAGTAACCGTCCCGGTGATCTCCGTGATGATACTGTCCACATCCGATCTGACCTTGGGACAGTCAGTTTGGAGAGGTATCTTCTCCGCGATATCCGCCGTGACCACCACTGGATTCATGGTGGAGGGGATGAACGATTGGCCCGGGTCCCTGAAGATTTTCCTGCTTCTGCTGATGCTGATGGGCGGTTCGTCCCTGTCCGTTGCATCCGGTTTCAAAATGCAGAGGGTCCTCCTGCTTACAAAGGGTTTCCTGGGGGAGGTGAAGAGAAGCTCCCATCCGAGAGCGGTCATATCCCTCAGAAGGGGAGAGGGGACATATTCCGGGAAGGCGCTTGAAGCGGCAAATGTAACATTCTTCTACCTTTTCACGATCCTCGGCGCGAGCATAATGGCTGTTCTGATATTCAAGGGAGACATACTGGAAGTAACCTCGATTTGCGTGACCGCCGTATCGAATTCCGGGATAGCCTTCGGCGAGTTTTCGACACCCGAGGGTGTCGACTCTATCGGGACCGTTCCGAAGATGACACTTCTCCTCGTGATGTTCCTGGGGAGGTTCGATATAATGCTCCCGCTCTTCTTCCTCTCACCTGGCTCCTACAGGTTCAACGGGTGATCTCGAAGGTTTCGAGATCATCCGGGATCAGAACATCGGGGAATACCGCAGATGCTTCCTTCAGTAGTATTTCCAGTGAATCCTCGTCGGAATAGCGGGGCGATATGTGCACCAGGAACAGTTTTCGAACGCCCGCATCCCGGGCAATCCCGGCAGCTCCTTGCGCCGTGGAGTGTTTGTATTCATCGGCGAGTTCCCTGAACTCCTCGGAGAATGTGGCCTCATGGATCAGTACGTCCGCACCCTTTGAGATGTCCCTTATCCCTTCGCATGGGGCGGTATCTCCCGAGTATACCAGGGAAAGACCCTTCCTCGGGGGTCCGAGGACATCTTCGGATTTGACGATCCGTTCCTCTCCGTCGACGAGGACCGCCACGCTGTCCCCTTTCTGGAGAATGCCCCACATCCTGCCCTCTGGGATCCCAAGCTCGAGCGCCTTGTCTCTGTTGAACCTGCCGGGTTTATCCGGTCCGGAGATCCGGAAGGATATGGAGGGAATGGAGTGGTCGGCGGGCCCCGCCTCGATAAGCATCTCCTCCAGATTTAACGAATCCCCGGGTACCATGGTCCTGACGATCACCTCGAATCTCGGTGTGAAGGGACATATCATCCTGGCCTTCTCCCAGCTTTCCGATATTCCCCTGGGACCGATCAGCAGCAGGTCATCATTCCTGTCGTTCAGGGACATGGTTTGAACGAGGCCCGGCACTCCGAGAAAATGATCTCCGTGAAGATGTGTGATCAGAATGGCCTTGATCTTCATCGGTGATATTGCGGTTGGTATGATCTGTCTCTGGGTTCCCTCGCCGCAGTCGAGAAGGACAGTGGTCCTTCCCATTGTGACGCCGATCGATGTGGAGTTTCTAGTCCTGGAAGGCCAGCTTCCGCCGGTTCCCAGGAAATGGATTCGCATGATCATCTGATGAATGAACGTGATTAATCTATTTTTTGCCCTATAAGGGATTCAGGCGGGGTAACTTCGCGAGGAGATATTGGAAATCGATCCATTCGAAACCGATCGAAATTCATCAGATACGGGATCGGAATCATGGAAGGACGGGCAATTTCCGATTCATGGTATGAAAATGGCGGTCAAACCTGGTTTTTTTATCATATAGGTATTTTGAAACATCCATTCGATCGGTTCCTTGAATGGTGGTAGGCGAGATGAAACACCTGGCCTTATGGGTGGGTGGGATTATAGGTTCAAGGTTCGATTCTTGTCATCGGACCTTGTTTTTTTTATACCCGATGGTTGTTGAGCATCAACGGTCCGGTGGTCACCATGGTCGAAATCAAACTCGGAATCCTCGATTATTCGCTTTCCCCGTCCAAGATAGTTTGCCTTCTGAGAAATTATGCTGAGCACGCCAGGGAGATGGCGGATGAAGTTCCAATAAAGCCGAGTTTCTTCCTGAAACCGCCTTCCTCCCTCGTTGGCGAAAATGGCGAAATCGTGATCCCTGAATGCGTCGAAGACCTTCATCACGAGGTCGAGCTCGCGGTGATAATTGGCAGAAAGGGCAGGAACATTCCAAAAGACGATGCGATGGAGCATGTGAAGGGTTTTGCCCTGATGCTCGATATCACCGCCAGGGACATACAGAGCGAGGCAAAGAAAAAAGGGCTTCCTTGGACGGAGGCAAAAGGATACGATACATTCTCACCGATCGGTCCCACGGCCCTCCCCCGCGAGGATTTCGATTACCGGAACAAAAGGATATGGCTTTCCGTCAACGGCGATATGAGGCAGGACGGCAATACGGATCAGATGGTGTTCACACCCGAACATCTCATATCGGCAATATCCAGCGTGATGACCCTCGAAGAGGATGATATCATAATGACCGGCACTCCGGCGGGTGTAGGCCCGCTTGAGGACGGCGACGTCGTTGAGGCAGGCATCGAGGGATTGTGCAGAATGAAGATAGGTGTGGTATCCGAGGAGCGGTTTCATCGTTATCAGATGTAACCCTGGATGATCACAACACGCGGTGCGGAAACTGTCCTGGCTTTCCCGGCAGGAACCGTCTTTCGGATCATGGAGTTGATAAAGGTAAGGCTCACGACGTCCGAAATATGACCGATGTCCCTATCCTCCTTTTCCATGTTCCCTATTCTGTTTACGGGTCTGATCATCTTTATCACCATTGAAAAAAACCCCATTAATACCCATATAATATTTATGGTACCATCGTGGAAATGACTTTACACATGTGTATTACTCTCTCCCGCATAATCGATGCTAACCGCAATATGGACGCATTCTCTCATGAACCATACCCGTAACCATCAAACATATAAACGGAAAGTATGATGGTCCATCGTGACCAGATGGGCAGTCATCTTCATCGTGATGCTTGCGGCTTTATCAGCTCCGGTTACTGTGGGGGCCGGGGCAGGATCCGAAGGGAAGCTTGACGGAAGCCTTCCATCACGGGCAGACAGCGAATGGCTGATGCTGGTATACATGGCGGCCGATAACAACCTTGGAGAGAACAAATCGTACGGCAACGCCGCCTGGTTCGATCTTGAGGAGATCGAGGGGAACATGAGCACCAGCGGGCTGGACATTCTGGTCCTGGTCGACATGAAAGGAGATCATAACACCGTCTTGTACGATCTGGAATATCATCCTGTTGTGGGTATTGGATCTCCCACCATTCCGCTCAGTGACGTCAATCCCCTCTGGAGCGATGAGCTGGATACCTCCGATCCGGATGTTTTGAGGGATTTTCTCGTTTACGGTATGACAGAAAGATCGGCCGACAATGTTCTGATAGACATTTGGGATCACGGGACTGGCTGGTATTCAAGTACCAGCAGGGGGAATGAACTTCCCGGAACCAGAGGTTTCGCCCAGGATGTCACAAACGGAGCGACAATGTACATGGATGATATTCGAGATGCGTTCTCGGAAGCATCCGGCATCATCGGAGGCCTGCATTCGGATATTATCGTCTTCGATACATGCTACATGGGATCCCTGGAAGTGATGTACCAGATGTCGCCCTGGGCGGATATCGGAATGGGGGCTGAGGACCAGCAGCCTTTTTACGGATTGAACTACACCTTCACAGACAGCATGGGGGGTATAGATCCTCTCGATCCGATCAATCTCACGAAATTGATCATAGAACGCTATTCGACAACATATGATCCGGCATTCGATCCTTGGGCCGGTTACTCGGCGGTCGACATGCAGATCCTGAGGACCGACTTCATCTCCTCCCTCGATAATCTTTCCCGCAATCTCTTCGAGAGGATGTACCATCTGGAGGTTGATCTCTCGGGTGAGTTCCACCAGGCATACAGCAGAGCTGTCAGGATCGGGGGTTCGTCATCATCCCTTGATCTCGGTGATCTCCTCGAGAACATAGTTCAGAGGGATATGGACGAGATCGTAACCGATTGGGCCGAAAGATCACTCGCCAACTACACGAGGATGATGATAGCCGAGACCCATTTCGCCAACGGGAACAATCCCGGTGCAACCGGTTTGACGGTTTACTTTCCGTCCAAATACGGTTATTACCAATCCATATACGACGGGTCCACGGGGTACCTGAACCTCACGGCGGATACCTACTGGGAGGAGATGGTCAAGGAGTATCGGTCCCCGGTGGAAAGAGTGAGGATAAATGCAACCGTTGTCGCCCTGAATCCCGATATGGTCTATGACGACCTCAGGATACACGTTACCAATCCGGAGGTATCCCCCGATGAACCGGTTCCTGACGCCGTGGTGTACCTGGACGGAACAGAATACGGGACCACAGACACCTCAGGTCTTCTTTTCATATCCGACCTCGAGCCCGACAGATATGATATCCTTGCGGTAAACGGAACGCATCTCGGTTTCGCAACCGTGAAGATGTCCAATCAAGCTCCGGTCATATCTGCCGATCCCGGTGAGCCGGAGACAGGGGAAGGGGAACCGATATTCATCGATGCTTCCGGCTCCTATGATCCCGATGGTGATCCGATATATTTCGAATGGGATCTGGATCTGTCGGACGGCTTTCACGATGTCGATTCAACTTTTCCTGGGGTAAGCCTGACCTTCGATGAACAGGGATCATATGAGATCCGGCTGACCGTATCGGATGGGATCAGCTCGGTATCCGAGAATATGACGGTCAAGGTACACAACCTGCCTCCCCGGGCGGTCATATCCGCTCCGGTATCAACCAGGGAGGATGAGTCCTTCGACGTATCCGGCGGGGATTCCATCGACAGCTACCCTGATGAACTGAACCTCAGGTACAGGTTCTCCATCGACGGTCTGAACGCTACCGATTGGTCGCTGATACCGGATGCCAGCCTTTCGATCGAAAAAGCCGGGGAGCATGAAATCGGCCTGTGGGTCATGGATCCGGACGGGGACATGGATTACAACGGGACGATAATCGACGTGTTCAACGTGAGGCCGTCCCCTTCGTTTACCGGTCCCGAATCGGCCTGGGAAGGGGAGCAGGTCATATTCAAATCCTCGCCCGCAATGGACACCCCCTCCGATATCTCCGATCTCAATATCTCCTGGATCGTGAACGGCGACATCTCCGATATCTCTTACGGACCGGAGTTTGTATTCAACCGTTCCATATCCGGAATTTACACGATAACCATGGAGGTGGTTGACGACGACGGAGCGTCCGAATCCAACTCATCCGCCGTTCTGGTGCAAAACATAGTTCCCGAAGCCGAGATAACCGGGCCTAAATCGGCATTCGAGGACGAGATCGTCAATCTGAGCTCGTTCGGATCCACCGATTCGCCGTCGGATCTGATCACCATGAATTATTCATGGGACGTGGATTCGGATGGGGAACCGGATCTTTTCGGCGCCGGCATATCCGTCAGGTTCACCAAGGGCGGAATCCATACGGTGGTTCTGACCATCACGGATGACGACGGGGATCACGATACGGCCCTCCATGAGATAACGATCAGGAACAGGGCTCCCGACCCGGTGCTGCTGGGACCGGAGAGGATCGACGAGGATGAGATCGCTGTGTTCTCGCTTGCAGATTCGTTCGATTCGGAGAGCGATATGGGCCTGATCAGTTTTGAATGGTCGGTGGACGGGGTGCGTACGGGATCCAACGAATCCATCCTGTCCACGGTATTTCGGACCGAGGGCAACCACACCGTTTCCGTGAAACTGACCGATGATCAGGGCGAGACCGGATCGGCTGTTCATTACATCAACGTAACAAACCCTGCGCCCACAGTTATCATATCAGATATTCCAACCAAGGTCAGGAGGGGAGAGGAGTTCACCATACTCGGGTACAAATCCCATGATACAAAATCCGATATGGACGCTCTCGTATTCATATGGATTCTCGACGGCAGTATCCTTCGGGACGAGAATGGCCGCAACCTGACCATATCAATTGACAGTGCGGGCATGCACAACATCAGCCTTCTGGTGATAGATGACGAAGGGGCGCAAAGACAGACAAATCCCATCGAATTCGAGGTCGAGGACTACAATATCGCCGTGAAGATAGTGGGTTTCCTCATCACTCCCCTCGGACTGATGCTTGCCGGTATTCTGATCATACTGATAATCATGGTCATTTTCCAGTTGAGGAAGAAGGTGGGGGAGCTGCCCGATCCGGTAAAAGAGGATTCGGGAATTCCCCTTGACGATTCGGAATCCGGAGAAGAGGATATGATCGATCCGATCGAACCGGATATTGATCCCGAACCCGAAACGGATGATATCGTTGATGAGACCGAGGATGAGGATCCCGTGGAACTGGTGGAACTTGATATACCCGATGAGATGGACGACATTCCGAAGCCCGGTCTGGCCCCCATCCCCGCTCCTCCGGACATCGAGGATATGGAAGATTTCCCAGAGGTGGGTGAAGACGATTGATCCGGTCCGATCCTTGGCAAATTTATTAAGACATCCCGGCCATTTATCGGGTATGAGGATCCCGGGGAATCACGGTTCCATTTCAACGATCCTGATCACGGCGGCGATTTTCCTGATGTCGGTTTCATTCGTCCATGAGGGAAATTATAACGGCCAGGCAAGCGGAACCGATGAACTGCCCGCCAGGAACGGAGAGGTCTCGTTCACCAATGTCTCGAAGGAGGCGGGTCTCTCGGATCTGCGGGGGAATTTCTTCAGCTGGGGTGATTTCGACAACGACGGTCATCAGGATCTCCTTGTTGACGGCAAGAGGCTTTTCAGGAACAGCGGACCCCCCGCCTATCATTTCACTGAGGCAACCGAAGAGGCCGGAATATCCTCATCGGCGAACTCGGGGGTATTCGGTGATTTCGACAACGACGGATGGATGGATATCTTCTGCGGTGGGGGAAGGAGTTCCAACGATCATCCCGAATATCCCGATATTCTCTGGCACAACCGGGGTGACGGTACGTTCGAGGATGTGACCGGAACCGCGGGAGGGATCACGGACACGTATCCGACCGTCTCCGCAGGGTGGGGCGATATGAACAGGGACGGATACCTGGATCTGTATATGGTAAACTACGAGAACGGAACGTATCAGGGTTACGAGGATTTCTTCTGGATGAACGACGGGGACGGGACCTTTTCCAACAGGACGGTGGAATCGGGGATGGACGAATCCGATCATCCTTATCAGGGCAGGGGTGTGAGCTGGGGGGATTTCAACAACGACGGATGGCAGGACCTCTACGTTTCCAACTACAGGATCACCAGGAATTATCTCTACAGGAACGAGATGGGATCGATGATGACCGAGGTAGCGCAGATTGCTGGCGTCGAGGGGCATGGAAACAATCATCCCGTGACCCGGGAAGGCCCTTATTACGGCCATTCCCTGGGATCGGTGTGGGGGGATCTTGACAACGACGGCGATCTCGATCTCTGGGTGACCAACCTCGCACACAAAGATCCGTGGAGAGGCCCCATATGCGATGATTCGTACCTCTTCCGAAATATGGGGGAGGATGAGGGGTTCAGATTCATCGACGTGAGGGAAGGATCCGGAATACCCGTGAAGTCGATCCCCGGATCCGTGGGCGGGGGAGATGAGCTTATGGTGTCATGCGCCATGGCGGATTACGATAATGACGGTGATCTGGATATCTTTCTGCCGCAGATCTACGGCGACGTATCCTATGCTTATTCGTATCTATACAGGAACGACGGGGACTTTCGGTTCACCGACGTCACATCCACGGCCGGTGTGAGGATCTGGAACACATACGGATCCGCCTGGTGCGATTACAACGAGGACGGGTGGGTGGACCTCGTAACGGGCGGGGGAAATTGGGATGGTGATTCCGGACAAACCGTTGACTATTCAGTTCACCTATACCGAAACGACGGGCATTTGACGAATCCGGACAGGGGATGGCTCGAGATCGTCCTCGAAGGGCGGGAATCGAACACGGGAGCCGTAGGGGCCCGTGCATATCTCGGGATCGATTCCGACGGGGACGGTGAAGATGACAGAACACTGATGAGGGAGGTACAGGCAGGTTCCGGAGCCCACGGGCAGCAGGATTCACCGGTAATGCATTTCGGCCTCGGCGACAGTTACGGGGATATCAATCTGAAGATCCAGTGGCCGATGGGCAGGGAGGTGGCCTATCATGACATCACTCCGGGCGGGATCGTTAGGATCTTTGAACCCGCCGAGGAGGTGGAGGCTGTGTTATCGATAGGAAGCCTCGATGAGGACGATGAGGGATTCACCGTGAACTGCCTGCTTGAGAACCCATCACACTACCCGTTGAAGGACAGGTCCATCATGATATCTCATCCCGGATCGGAAGAGCCCGTTGAGATCATCCAGGTGAATATCATCGAACCGGAGGGATCGCATGAGTTCTCGTACCGAATACTGACGGATGACAAGGAATCGTTTTACGGCAAGTTCATTAGGCTCTGCCTCCAGTGGTCATACCCCCGCACCGGTCGAAGCACCCAGTGCCAGGTAGAGATCATACCCTACGTGGATCAGCCTCCGGTATCAAGGATATCATGTCCGGATTCCGCCTATGCGGGAGCCGAGGTAGAGATATCCGGCAGGGGGTCATATGATCCCGAGGGGACACCCCTGGAATACCGGTTTGATCTTGGGGACGGGACTATCCTGGATTGGTCCCGAAGGGCCAATATCACCCATGAATATGAGATTCCCGGGACGTATTCGATATACCTGAGCGTCAGGGACGGCGCTGGTCTTGAAAGTCTCGAGGATGGAGTTCACCGGATCACTATAGAAAAGGATCCGGAAGCCATCCCGGTAGCCGTCATCGACAGAGTGACCCCGGAGATATCCGATTACGGCGATGATGTGGTTTTCTCGGGCACCGGCTATCCCACCTACGGGGAGAAGATCAGGTCCTATCTCTGGGAATCCGATCTCGAGGGCCGGCTTTCCACGCGCCAGACCTTCAATCTGGATGATCTCGTTGTCGGGAGGCATGTCATTTCATTTACCGTTCAGGACACCTCGGGCTCCTGGAGCGATCCGGACATGGTTGAAATCGAGGTGAGGGAGGCGGAGGTCGAGGATCTGTGGGTCGAGATATATCCCACGGGGACGGATGTCCTGCCGTTTGGCCGGGTCACGATATACGGGAGGGCGGGGCCGGAGGACCGTGTGGTAGAGGTCGAGGTCAAGGTGGACGGTGGTGAATGGGAGGAGGTCGGACCACTGCCGGAATGGGAGTATATCCTGAATACGGAGGAGCTGTCCCCGGATGCGGATCATGTTCTGATAGCAAGGGCCACCGACGGAGAGAGCTTTTCCGCCTACAGGGAGATAACCTTCAGGGTCGAACAGGAGGACCGATCAGATCAGGATAAGATCACGTCCGTGGACGAGACGGGGTCCTACATGGATCCTTTCGTGATCACCGGCCTCGCAATCGGAGCGGTGGTTCTGATTGCTTTCTTCGTAATCATATTCGTAACGGTCGGCAGAAAGGGCCGGGGAATGCCGGATGAAGAGGTACCCGCGAGGTTGTTGGAGGACTGACGGTTTACTCATCGTATCACCCCGGGGGATAGTTTAAAAACGGTGGGATTGATTAGCCCAAACTGCCGGGGAAAGGTGTATTTATTTGCTGGCGAAGGGGACACCGATCTATCTGATAGCCATTCCCATTGTTTCTTTCATACTGGTAGTACTTTTCTGGACGCTTGATTTACCACTGCTCCTGATACCCGCCGGAATTCTCTTCGGACTCTACTTTCTGCTGATCTCGTTTTTCAGGGATCCCGAACGAAATATCGCAAAGGGGGTCGTATCACCCGCCGACGGGGTTGTCAAGGAGGTCAGAAAGGAAGGGAGGTCTTATTTCATATCGGTGTTCATGAACATCCATAACGTTCACGTGAACAGGATCCCCTTCGACGGCAGGGTCGTTTCCATTGAGCATATTCCGGGGGGATTTGTACCTGCCTTCAAGAAGGACTCCGATAGGAACGAAAGGGTTGTAACAAGGATCAAGACCAGACATGGAATCTACGAGATCACCCAGATCGCCGGGGCTGTCGCAAGAAGAATAGTCATCTATCTGGAGGAGGGAGACGAGGTCAGGAAAGGTGATCGAATGGGGCTGATCAGATACGGTTCAAGGGTTGATCTGAGGTTCAAACCTCCTCCGGGTTATTCGATCCTCGTCGAGCCCGAGGACCGCGTGAAAGCCGGGGAAAGCCAGTTTGCATATTTGGACGGGGGGAGAAAAGAGTGACCCCGATCAAGAAGGTCCTGTCCAGGGTTAACGGGGCTCGAAGGTGGCAGCCCCGTATCCCGGTGAGAAAGAAAGGCGGTGGGAAGAGGAAGCTGAGGATCAGCAGGAAGACATTGATCAGGAGAAGGAAGATACCGATCCCGCTGATCCACATGATCTCCCTGGCCGATATGATCACCCTGGGAAATTTCCTCTGCGGAATAATGGCGATCATGTATTCCATCGATAAGGGCGACGGGTTCAGGATCGCGATGCTTCTGATACTCCTGGGTATCATTCTTGACGGACTGGACGGGCCGGCGGCGAGAAGGTGGGGTTCCTCGCACAGGTTCGGTAAATGGCTGGATTCCATCGCTGATTCCATGACCTTCTGCATCGCTCCGGCATTTCTGATCTACAATATGTTCTACATCCAGGGTGATACCGCCTTCGAATCGGTCCAGAACTTTGTAACCATCGTCGCATCTCTTTCCGTGATAATCCTCGGGATCCTGAGGTTGGCAAGGTTCTCCCTGACCGGCTTCAGATGGAAGGATTTCGTGGGTCTTCCCACACCGGCGATGGCGATGATCGTGATCTCCTTCACTTCACTGCATTTCTGGCTGACTTCCATGGAATACGAGATCGAGTATGTCACCTCGGGCACGGCATTCGTTATCCCCACTGTTCTCCTGATCCTCTCATTTACCATGGTCTTCGACGTCAAATACAAGAAGATCAAGGGCCTGCCGACCCTGGTGGCAGGCTCCGCGGTGCTCGTCATGGGAGCTACCCTGATCATCGGTGTTCACTGGGCGGAAGTGGGCCTTGGAGGATCGCTTTTTTTCATGGCTGCGGCGGCGTTCTACCTCATATCTCCCCTGGCCGACAGGTCGGAGGGGGTTTGGGGAGCTTCAAGGAGGTTCAGCGAGGAGGAACTTCTTGAAATCGAGGTGGTTGAGGAGGGACTTGAAGAGGATGATTTTACAGAATGCCGCGACGATATGGAGGTCAGAAAATGAAGAGCATGGACTATTTCAACTGCGGTGACAGGGACAGAGCCGTCTTCGAAGCGGGGATCAAACTGGCATCACTCTACCATCAGTTCATCGGATCCCCCGTCAACAAGAGCAACCTCTCTTACCTTCAGGATGCCATGAGAATGGGTATGCTCACGCAGCCTTATGTCAAGGAGGCCGATGTGAGGATAGATCCCGATCTATTGGAGGAATTCCTATCGGACTACGGTTACTGCTCCCTTAACGAACGACTTCTTAAAGCCACCGTGAAGGTCGAGTTCGGCGGATACCGGGTTTCGGCCTCTCTTAGGTGGATCGAAGAGCTGAACTACCCGCTGATGATGATAGATGACATTTCGGAAATCGACTGAGATTCATCGGGTTTGCGATATGATCGAATCCGATATTTCATCCCGATTAGTACCTTTCGAAAGTGCGCGATCCGGGAAAAAGATGCGGTTTTTTTGCCCCCCTTCGGGATTCCTGGCCTCCAATAAACTTAAGAAATGGAAAAACGTCGTATTAATAAAATTATATATAGAAGGAAGTAACTTCAATTACAGGGTAACAGGACCTTTTTCAGACTCCTAATAGAGGTGAACATAATGGGTATTTTGACCTCTTTCCAAGTTGGAACAAGAGATAAAGTGTTGGTTGTGATGGTGGCTCTCCTGATGAGTTTGGGCGGGCTGCTGGTAATGTTTGATCTCAGCGGTGTTTCGGCGGCTCCCGAGGAGAGCATTCCGGAACCTGATGCTGATGAAATGACTATCGGACCCAGCGTGAGGACCGGAGACATGTATCTTCAGAGTTCTCCTCCCGAGTATCTTATCGAGGGCAAGACATCAAGCGGATATTTCGGGAATGTAATGATCAAGCTGGATTTCAACGGCGACGGATACGATGACCTTGCTGTCGGCCAGCCGAGGAGATATCAGGTCTGCATTTACGACGGGAAGACCCAGCTTGAATATCCCAGTCTATATGAGACTGACGCCACCGCAAGGTGGATCATATCCGGTTCCAGCTATTTCGGATCCGATCTCGCCACGGGAGATATCAACGGCGATGGATACGACGATCTGGTAGCCTCAAGAGCAGGCTATAGCGGTTATGATTATCTTTATTACGGAGGACCATCGAGGGATTCTCAGACCTCGATAAGCATGTACGATTATGGCGCTTATATTTACACTTATTACTATGCTTCGAAAACCGTGGGTGTAGGCGACATTGACGGCGACGGGTATGACGACATCCTGACGATGTCCGGAGGAGGCAGCACCTCTTATTCAGGGGTCTATATCTGGTACGGATCATCCTCGTTCAGCGGGTACAAATCATACTCATCCGCGGATGCTCGGATCAGAGGTTATTATTACATGGCCACCGGCGGCATCGAAACGGGCGACATGAACGGTGACGGGAAGGATGAAATCGTGTTCGGTTCGCCATATTATTCCGGTGGAAGAGTGAATGTCATGATATCCAAGGGAACCGGCAGACCGTCAGGTTATCTCTATGTGGGATCATCTTATTCCACCTGCGACTGGGCTACATACATAGATTCAAATTCCAAATACTTCAGCTATAACGTCGATATAGAGGACATCAACGGTGACGGATATGAGGACCTTTTCATCGCCTCTTCACCAACACAGAAGATCTACGTAATTGACGGCTCGTCCAGCCTCGATACCGATTACATATATTTAACCTCCACCTCATCATATGATCGTGTTCTCACATCCAACTCATTGTCCGAATTCGGTTCAATGGCCTTCGGGGATTTCAACAACGACGGCAAGACCGACATGGCCGCAGGCGGCCATTCCGGGAAGGTATTCATCCTGGACAATTACATCATCAACGGAACCACCGGAAGCATAAATGCCGAGAGCAAGGCGAACTTCACGGTTCATCAGCCGTCAGGATCCAGATATTTTGCATACACCGGTTACTATTATTATTATTACTCCTACCCGCATTACAAGACCCTCATCTTCTGGGACCGAAACGGCGACGGATACGAGGACATTTTCATATCCGATCCGCAGAAGACGGTATCCGGAGCGGGTTCTTACGCCGGCTGCATTTACGGGGTATCTCCCATGGACATGGCTGGACTGGGAGACTTCACTCCTCCTGTGGGAGATCTTCCTGATGGCAAGACTTTCTATGCTGAATACAAGCCATACGAGTTCTCCGTTGTCGTATGGAACAACTGGGCACCTACAGCCGATTCTATAGGCATCGAAATGGAGATCGGGATGGAGGAGGTGCAGATCATGTGGAATGCCGACGACGGATTGATGGAAACACATGATCCCACTGACCTTATAAGGGTGGATATAGATAATTACCAGTTCATCGTCGACGAAATCAACAGCCAGGTTGAGCTCAAGTTTAATCTGACTTTCACTTTGAATCTCAATTACGAATGTGAACTGAATCTACATGTCTTTGCCACAATGGCCCATCTATATTTTTCCGATGAAGCATACATGGGCAAATTGAGGAATACCTTCATGTTCGTCGGTGAACTGGAATCGTACACGTATGACGAAACCAGGGGCAGGGGAGATCCTCTTCCCCCGGGATCGTGGGTTCCGGAGAACACTGTGGTCGAGCTAACTGGTATGAAGCTCGTTTACAACGGGACGGAGGACTTCATGACCGATTTCGAGGAGGAGCCTTTCTATCCGTCAAATGAACTGTTCCACATAGAGACCAAATCCAATCTGGGCGACGAGGCAACGGATATGGAATCCTCGGGGACCGAGTTCGATATCGTGATCCCGGCAAGAGACAAACCGATGCTGGTTACATTCGACACATATGCGGAGGGAATACCGTACGATAAGATCCTGACAGGAGTACCTCAGTTCTATGTGAACGTGGATATCGATACACCGACGAAACCGGTCGGTATTAGCATACATGCCGACGGTTTCACCGATCCTCAGACCATAGTTGACAATGATGGAGAACTCTATGTCACATGGGGTCCGGCCGGTGAATATAGTTCCGGCTTGGATCACTACGAGGTGAAGATAAACGGCGATGATCAGACCATATTCAATGTCGAGGAAACCTATACCAAGATAGATGTCACAGATGTTAACAATGTGTTCGTTGAGGTCAGGGCGATTGACAACGTTGGCCACATAGGACCCTGGGGTATGGGAAGCATTATGATAGATGATAAAATGCTCAATTTTACCAATTTCAGACCTTCATCGGATGTCTGGCTGAACACCATGATGCCCGATGTTTACATCACCATCGATGACTACGGAGGCAGGGCGATAATCGGATCATCTGTCGAGTATTCTCTATCATATGACGGAGGAGTAACTTATACGGACTGGATCGATGCGGAACAGGTCCTGGAGGCAAAAGTACTGGATATCAGGATCAAGCCGAATCTGATGGAGGGCGATACCAATTACATAATGTTCAGGGCATCAGACGAGGCCGGGAACGTCAAGGAGAGCGAGGCATATCAGATAATGGTCGACACCTCCTCCATCGAATTCGGCGATCTTCTGATAGACGGCGATACAGCATGGGAGAACAGCTGGATCGAGAGCGGTGATGTGGAGGTTTCCATCGAACTGACCGATCTCTATTCGGGAGTTGACACATCAACGATCGAGTACAGGTATACCGTAAGAAGCAGGAACGATCTTGACACCACTCTCTGGGAGCCGTACGAAGGTTCTTTCTCCGGCGGCATGGTAACACTGGATGATGTGATGTTCGAGATGGGAGATCATAATTTCATCCAGTTCAGGGGAAGGGACATGGTTGGAAACGCGTTTTCCTATTCTCCCGCATTCAACGTCTGGGTCAATACGATGCCTGTCTCCATGATAGAATCTCCGGAGGACGGCATGGAGGTCCTCGAGGGAGAGGTGTTCGTTTTCGATGGGACCGGCAGTTTCGATTACGACGGAGACGTGCTCGAATATACCTGGAAGGACACATGGACCAATGAAGAGGGAACACAGGAGATCATCCTCGGAGAGGACGAGGACGATCCTCTCAGGTTCCACGCGGTCCTTGAACCCGGAACCCATTCCATCATATTGGTGCTCAACGACGGAATCCATGAAGTGGTATCGCACATGGTAAACGTTACCGTAATCGCCCGGGAAGTCCCCATATGGATGTATTCCGATCTCGATTCCGATGGGGATGGAATGGACAATCTATGGGAGTACATTTACCATCTGCCGTGGGATGAAGGCAGCGAGGATAACGGAGGATTGGAACTGGATCCAACCGGGGCCAATGATTTCGATGGCGACGGTTTCACCGACCTGCAGGAATATCAAAAGGGTACGAACCCGACCAACATACTGGACTTCCCTGTCGATGTCGGAACCGGAACCGAAAGGGATGAAAGCGGTATAGATTGGATTATTTTCGCTCTTGTCCTGGTGGCCATAATCATTGTAATATTTGCCATAATCTTCATGCTGGCGAATTACATGATCGTGAAGGCCAGGATAGCAAGCAACGCCGAGAAGGAGGCGAAGGAGCAGGAAGTCCTGATCCAGAAGTCCCTTGACGGCGGCGGACTTCAGAAACTCCAGGCCTTGAAGGCGGCTTCCGAGGGGAAGGTCGTGGCCCTGCCCACGGGTGTACCGGCCTATTCACAGACCCTCCCGCCAGCGGAGGGAGCTGCGGAAGAGCAGCCTCCGGCACAGCCCATGACAGCTGCTCCGGTTGGAGAACCGGCACCGGCAGAACAACCGTCACCTGCGCCCGCTCCAATGGAGGCTCAACCCGTGGATGCGTCTTACGGAGGTTACAATCCGCCGGCACAGTGAGTTAGATTTATCGATCAAATAATTTGGGAAAAGAGGTGTATCAAATGGAGATCATCGGGGAAACGAAGAGAAAATTGATGGCAGTCTCTCTGACCGCGGCCTTGGTGCTGGTGGCATTGGTGTTGTTATACACTCCACCGGTGTCGGAGGGTGCCCTT
>JBLIRG010000029.1:0-38529 GCA_049472195.1 Thermoplasmatota archaeon | reverse complement strand
TTATTCGAAAACAGGGTGGTGACCTTTTCAAAACGTCCGGGTTCAGTCCTTCCCGGGGTTATGTCGAAGCGGATGAGGGTGCGATTCCTTACATCCTTCAGGGTTCAAACCTGCTGTCACCCGGCGTAATGGACGCCGATCCCGGAATAGAACCCGGGGACGAGGTGCTCGTCATCGATCGGAACGGAAAGGTTATCGGGGCCGGAAGCGCGAGGAAGAGGGGATCGGACATGATCGGAACCAGGGGACCCGCCGTCAAGATGAGATGGGCCTCCGATCCCGAGGATGACATCCCGAAAACTGAATTGAAGAGATCGGGTGGGGATTGGCAGGGGATCTGGGAACGGGTGGTTGAGATCAATAAACCTCATCTCGATGCAAAAGCTGGGAGGTCGATATCATTTATCCGGAATTTGATACGGGAGAGGGAAATACCCTATGCAGTATCATTCTCCGGGGGTAAGGATTCGCTCGCAACTCTCCTCCTGGTTATGGAGGCGGGTTACCGTCCGCCACTGCTTTTTGTGGATACCGGGATAGAGTTTCCGGAAACGGTATCCTACGTGCATGAAACAGCCGACCGCTACGAACTCGAACTCATAGAGGAGCGGCCCGTATCGGGATTCTTCGAGAATCTGCCCAGGTTCGGACCTCCCGGAAGGGACTTCAGATGGTGCTGTAAAAGCTCGAAGCTGGGACCCATGACCAGGATCATCAACGGCAGGTTCCCGGGCGGTGTTCTGACTTTCATAGGTCAGAGAAGGTATGAATCCTCGGGCAGGAAGGAAAAGGGCTCCGTATGGAAGAATCCCTGGGTTCCGATGCAGACGGGAGCCTCCCCCGTTCAGAACTGGACAGCCCTGGAGGTGTGGCTTTACATCTTCCGATCGGGGGCGCCGTACAATGGGCTTTACGAACAGGGATTCAACAGGATCGGATGCTGGCTCTGCCCATCCACGGACATGGCAGAGAGGGAGCTGATCGGAAGGACGGCCGTTGATCCTGCGGAATGGGATTCAGCACTGGAAAAGGAGAGGAAAAGAAGGAACCTTCCCGATGAATGGATCAGATACGGATTCCACAGGTTCAAGCGTCTTCCGCCGTCGATGGAAAAAATGGCCTCCGACATGGACCTCGACCTTCGTCATCGAATCGAGAGCGGAGGAGAGGATACCATGGAGGACCCGATCATCCTCGTCGAAGGCAGCCGAAGCTGTAAAACGGGATTGAACCAGGAGGGCAGGATATCCGAAAACATTCCATGGACCAGATTCGGGAACCTGTTGAATATCATCGGGGAAGTTACGAGCGTGCAGGAAGTCGAGGGAATCGAGATTGTCCCTCCCGGATGGAGCGCGAAGCTCCCGGCACTGGAAGTGTACCGGGACGGAGCCCTTATTCTCCGCGGCATCGACGAGCGGGATCTGGACTCACGAAGGAAGGCGCTTGTATCCGTATCTCTCCGCAGTACCGGCTGCATAGGATGCGGGGTATGCGTGGGAAGATGTCCGATCGGGGCCCTCTCCATCGATACTGCTTCCAAGACCGTCATGATAGACGGCGGTATCTGCATCCACTGCGGATCGTGCCTGGGCCCCTGTCCCGCAGAGGATTTCCGGGATGATCCTTTCCAGGCACACCCGACATAATGGATGACGCCCGATACCAGTAAATTTTAATAAAGAATCCATGATGATAACGATCGATGGCAAGACGGCCCAAGGTCATCGTCATGACGATTTCGATCCTTCTGATGTTCCTCTCCGCGTCATTTACACATACAGGCGGCAGCATCTACAGGGCGGCCTCTACGGAGATGGATTCACGCTGCAGGATCTCGATTGTCGATATAAGAACACGGTTATCGATTACCGAAGCGGGGGGAGGGCCCGAGCTTGATCTTATCGGCTCCGAGATCTCGGGTGATCATCTGGACATGGGCATCACCGGCGGTGACCAGTTCGAGGTCGTTTACGATCCAACCCCCGGAACCCCTATGATCCCACTTCTCGCCACCGTGATCCGCATTCCTGGTGAGATCCGGGACATCGGAATCATGGGGGATTACGGAAATATCATCGAGCTTCCGGATCCGATCCCCCTGATGCCAAGGGCCACAAGTCCCTGGGAAGAGGCTGAAACCCAGAAGTACCTTACATGGACGCCTCCTTCCGAGGATCCGGTCGTCTATTCGAGGATCGGTTTCTCCCACGATAGAGATCAGATCTATTCCGTGTACTCCGTATGGATCAGTTTACTGCATGTCAGATCCCCCGGAACCCTTTCCCATAACGATGACGCGGAGATGGTCATCGAATGGGAAGAGACCGGCCCGGATCCGAATGAAGGGAGATCGAACGGGGATCCGGAGGATGTGCCGGGAACCCTTTCGGTGACGCCGTACATGGAGATCCGTCCTGAATACCTGATAATAACATCTGATGATCTGTCCGACAGCCTCTATCGTCTGGCTGATTGGAGAAACGACATGGGAATCGCCACATCGGTGGTTACCGTTGAGGATATCGTCTCCGAGTACAGCGGATCAGCCGATCCCGCCGATCTCATCAGGGAATATATCAGGGATGTGTTCACCGAATGGGACGATCTGGAATACGTTCTGCTCGCCGGTGATTGGGACAAGGTTCCGACGAAAAGGGTGATCGATTCCGACGCCTATCCGGGTTGGGATGACGGCTACATACCGGCGGACTCGTACTATCAGTGCCTGGATGGTTCCTGGGACGGGGACGGGGACGGCATATACGGCGAGATAGGCGATCTGGAGGATATCATACCCGACCTGGCGGTTTCAAGACTGGCCATTAACGATCCCGAGCTGTGGGATCTGAAGATCGATCAGATCATCGACTACGATCTCGGATCGGGAGAGGGATATTGGTCCTCTGAGGCCGTGCTTATCGGTGCGAACACACACAACGAAGGGGACGGCACCAACCATTCCGAGTACCTCTGGGAAAAATACATCGAAGACGCCTATTCGGATAAGCTGACGCTTTACGAGAACGAGAACACCCTGTCGAAATCGTCCATCGATGCGGCCCTTCTGGACGGAGCGGGGTTCGTGAACTTCATAGACCACGGCGGGCCCAACGAATGGTGTGACGATTACGGAAGGGGCATCGTTTACCGATCAAGGGATGCCAGGGCCCTGACCAACGGCGCGGATCTCCCCGTGATATCCACACTTGCCTGTTTGACCACTTGGTTCGACGATACTTCCGGATCATCCTATTCATTCAGCGAGTGTCTTGGCGAGGCGTTCACGGAGAATCCCGACGGGGGCGGCATCGGATACGTCGGTTCATCCAGAACCTCTGTGGGGATATTGGGAGCAAGAAAATATCTCCCCTACGATAACGGACTGCAGGAGGATTTCATAAGGCAGATATCGTCGGTCCGGGAGTTCACTCTCGGCCGGACCTACACCGGTGCCAAGCAGCATTACGCAGAGGTATGGGGAAACCAGTTCCACAAGACCGGAAATCCCGAGGTCTCCCTTTGCTGGCTAGAATATACCCTGCTCGGAGAGACGGCTGTCAATCTCCGGACCGCACCATCCGGGGAATTTGAAGTTGATATCTTCCACGAGGATGATCTGGACCCCTACATATTCATCTCGGTTCGTGACTCATCGGGCGAACCCGTTCCCCACGCAAACGTAACACTGGTTAATTTCCAGAGGAACGTGTTCGAGACCGTGATGACCGACGAGAACGGCGACGCCGCGTTCGACCTGGTTCTGGATTGGTTCTGCGATATCAACCTCAGCGTTTGGAAGCACAACTTCGATCCATATCTGGGACACGTCCGGATATCGGATGTCATACCCCCGGCTACTTTACTTGAGACCGATCCAGCCCTCCCGGACGGGGATAACGGATGGTTCATCTCCAATCCTAAGATCAGGTTCGCACCAAACGAGGCGGCAACCGTGCATTACCGGATAGGAACCGGGAGCTACATTTCATTGAACGGGAGCGGCAATTACTCGATACCACAGCTCCCCGAGGGAGCCCATAAGGTCCATTATTTCTCCGAGGATATCGCCGGCAACCTGGAAGAGGAGAAGCACACGGAGATCAAGATCGATCTCCGGGACCCCTCCTGCAGGATAATGATAAGCCCGCCTAATCCCGACGGGATGAACGGATGGTATACGACCGATCCGCTGATAACGCTTGAATCGGAATCGGATGATCCCGGAGCCGCGGTTTCATTCTCATATTGGACCGATGACGGTGAGGTCAGAAAGTACAACGGACCTTTTTACCTCTCCGAGGGTAAGTATCAACTACGGGCCCGGGCAATCGATGAATCCGGTAGGGAATCGAATGTTACCTGGATCAGCATCAGTGTTGACACCTCTCCCCCCTCGACCAAATGCATTCTGAATCCGGATTCTCCGGACGGAGAGGAGGGATGGTTCACGAAGACCCCTTCGATGTCCCTCTCCTCGGACGAGGAGGACGCAATGATCGAATTCAGGTTCTCGCCCACCGACGACTTCCAGGCATATGAAGGTCCATTCAGACTGCCTGACGGGGAATATATGATACAGTACAGGTCCAGGGATGCCGCGGGAAATATCGATGATACGGGTTCCAGAAACGTCAGGATCGATACCGAATCACCATATGTGAGCTACACTCTTCAGCCTGGGGAGCCGGACGGAGCCGACGGATATTACACGACAACTCCCACACTCAGAATGTCCTGGGATGATAATATCGGAGCGTCGCTCTGGCAGAGGATCGATCACGGGGAGGTCACCAGGAGTTCGGGTCTCATCACCATACCGGATGGAGAGCATGCAGTGGAGTTCTTCGCCGTGGATATGGCGGGTCATCAGAGTGAGAAGGTCAGGATGAACTTCAAGGTTGACACCGTGATCCCCGAGACCACGGTAAATCTCATGGGATCGAGAAGGGGGGAATGGTTTGTCTCCCCGCCTACCATCAGCCTCGAGACAACCGAACTGTGCCACACCTACTATTCTTTCGGATCCGGTGAATTCACGGAATACGAACTCCCTTTTCAACCCCCCGAACAGGAAGGAATATTCACCATGAGGTACAGAAGCATCGATCGGGCCGGGAACATGGGAACAACCCAGAGCATTCGAATATTGGTTGATTCGGAGGGGCCGAGGATAGATTTTTCAATCGATAAGAGAGGGGACGGAAGTATCCTGCTTGATCTCGGGGATACCGAGGACGGTTTCGATGACATCGAATACCGGATAGTCAAGGATGGGGAGACGATATCGGATTGGACCTATGATCCTCTCATTAGATTTGAACTTCCACCCGGCAGACACAAACTCACGATAGAAGCCAGGGACCAGGCCGGAAATACCGCCGCCGAACAGATAACGGTCACCGTGGAAGGAGACGGAGGATCAATGATAGTCTACGCTGGAATCATCGGATTAATTCTGATCGCGGCGGTGATAGCGTCATTGGTAATTTTTATCAAAGGAAGAAAGGGATCCGCATACGAATACCACGGGGATCACGCTTACGAGCATTACCGCCATTACGATGATAGATATCCTCCTTATCAAGATGATCAAAATCCCTGAAGATGGTATCAGGTCTTCTTCGTTATCTCATCCGAGAACTTCTTAATCCTGGATACGCCTTCCTCGAGGTTCTCCATCGAGGCGGCATATGACATTCTTATGTAATTCGATCCCGCGCTGCCGAATGCCGAACCCGGTGTCACAGCCACGTGGGCCTTGTACAGGAGCATCTCGGCCAGGTCCATGGAATTGAAACCGATATCCATCTTGAAGAATGCATAGAACGCGCCCTTAGGCTTCTCACAGCTTATTCCGTCGATCTCGTTGAGCCTCGGTATGATCATGTCCCTTCTATTTCGGAACTCATCCTTCATGCGGTTGACGCATTCATCTCCGTTTTCCAGGGCCGCAAGGGCCCCCATCTGGATGAACGGAGGTATGCATGTAAGTGAATGCTGCATTATCTTGTTCAGCATCTTGATGGTCTCCTCGTTGGCCACAATCCAACCCACCCTCCATCCGGTCATGGCAAAGCTCTTTGAGAATCCCGATACGGTGATGGTTCTGTCTGCCATTTCCTCCATCGATGCCATCGAGAAGTGGGTTCCCTCGTAGATCAGGTTCTCGTAGATCTCGTCGGAAATTACGAGAAGATCGTGCTCCAGGGCAATATCCGCTATCTCCCTGATTCTTTTCTCGTCCATCACCGATCCCATGGGATTCGAGGGGGTGTTCAGGATGATAGCCTTCGTATTTGACGTTATATGCGCCCTTATATCCTCAGGATGCCAATCCCATCCGTCGTTGTAGCGCATCTTGACCGGAGAGGGAGTCCCTCCGGCCATCTGTACCATGGGCCCGTAGGACACCCATCCAGGATTGGGTATTATCACCTTGTCACCCGGATTTATGAAGGCTTGAAGCGTGGCCATGAGAGCGAACTTGGCCGGCATCAATATAACGTTCTCCTCCACGGCGTCAATTCCGTTCTTCGTGCGGGCATACCGGGCTATGGCCTGCCTCAGTTCGGGCATTCCCAGGGATGAGGTGTAATGGGTCATACCCTGATCAAGTGCTTTCTTGCAGGCCTCGGTGATATGGGAAGGTGTGGTAAAATCCGGTTCCCCGAGGGTAAAGGACAGTATATCCAGGCCCTGCTTCTTCAATCTCTTGACCTTGTTCGAAAGCATCACAGTTCCCGAGGGACGAACGTTGCGCACTCTCTTTGAGAACATACGGGCACCGAGCCCCCAAACTTGAAAGCAGTATAAATAACCTGTTGAAACAAGGAAAAAACCGTATGTACGTGACGATGGGGGAAGTGCCGAAGCGCTTCCCCCATCGGCCTGAAACATCCGGGCATCAGAAAACCGTAAACGGTTTTCAGGGCCTCCGGCAAGCCAGAGGGGTGTGTTTCCTGTGTGATCCGATCCAGATCTCTCCGGTTCTCTATCCCCCCGAACTGGGTTCGGCGGGATGTCGATCCGGACAAGGTGTGTCCGAAGGCACATCGAGGAGGTTTTGCTTTCTCCCGGAGGAGTCCGCTTCACCCCAAGATCTTTCTCGATATCCCACGCCGAAGCGGAGGATGAGATATCTCCCTTTGCACCTCCCGAGGGAGGTGTTATCATACGACCGGTTATCCATAACCCGATGGATCGTTTCGATTTACCGGCAGGCCTTCCGGGGAAGCTGCCGGTGGATCTTGACGACCCGGTTGGAGAGATCGGGCAGTGGGATCTCCCGAGGGAGTTCCTGTGCCTTCAACCTCCTGCCGGAATGGGGATCGGGGTAATCCTCCTATCCAGGGGATAGGGGGGTTTCCGGGATCCCTGAACCGGCGGTGGTTTCAGATATTCACCGGAGGATCCCCGAGGGGATCTTTCGGATCGTATCATCGGCCACGAGGGATTTCATCGAATTCCGGGGAAGGTATCCGAGGATACCGGGTCCGGAGTTCGAATCGTTCCCGTGCGGGAGATCCTGAATTCGGATCATTCCTCTCCCGAAGGAGGGGATCGAGCCGTTTCCGGGAGAACCCGCTTGTCCCTTTCAGGGATCTTTGGGTTTCGTTCCGAGGAACGTTACCCGGGGATCCCGTTCGGAGACGGGTGATGATCTTTAACGATCGATTTCCTCGGTCCCGAGGGACCGGTTCTATCGTTCGTCTCGGATCACCGGTTCGGGTGGTTTCAAACACGGCGATATGATTCGGGAAAAATCGACCTCACGGAAATAACCTCGTTTCCAAAAGCGAACTTTCGGAGTCGGGGTTATTACACCATAAGCAAAGGATCGATCCGAGGATCTGTCCTTCGATTTCCCCTTTTTGATACCCAGTGGAGAAGCATTCTGATCCGGACAAAGTGGATCGTGTGAATGCAACCCGTTCCAGGCAATTCTCCATAATACTCTCGAAATATATAATATTTTTGATGGATTTCCACAGGAAATTATAACATTTTACTAAAAATTTAAATAATATTTGCTTACGTTTGGAGGACATAATAATGGTAGAATTTAGCCATGTAGCAATCACATATCTATGAATAATCAAATGCATTTTGGATTAATAGAAATCTCCACGGGAAATGACGGCGACTGCCTATTTATTCCTTTCCTTTTTGCAGTTTCGAAAAATGCTCGAGAAATCGTACGTTTCAACCGTCTCGAAGGGCTACATGAACCCCTTGAACATCCATTAATAACCGACCTTCCCGATGAGATGAAAGATGATACCAAGGCTGGTTTCCCATCCGTGTATCTCCATTACTTATAGGCAAATAATAAATAAATACTGGCTGTTCAACAGACAGTGGGCGATATGGCAAGATCCGCTGCCAACAGCATCAAGAGACGAAGAACGCTTGAGGTTCTCTTCGGCGGAAGCGTTCCGAAAAAGATCCCTGACGAGGTCCAATTGATTGCGGAATGTATAGACAATCCCATGGACCTCTACAAGTACATCGAGGATATTGCTTTATCCAAGGACATCGACAAGTATAGATTCCACCTCGTCAGGATGCAGCTGGAATCGGAACTTCGAATAAGAGATGACGTTGATTTCCATTCCAGAAGGCTGTGGGTCGCGCAGACAATTGAGAAGATCGTTTTCGGGGAACTGAAGGTTGACGGCGTCAAGGAAGATGAAGAAGAGGAATGATCTCATTCTATCCAGTAAGGATGCATGAGATCCTCGAATACCGATGTCGCTGCCTGGGCGCCTCCGGCGGCAGCGATTATGATCTGCTTGAGTCCGCCCGCAAGATCCCCAGCGGCATATACTCCCGGAACGGAAGTGGCCATCCTTCGGTCGGTCCTGACATATCCCTCGTCGTCAAGGTCCAATCCGATATACGCTGCAAGTTCGTTGTTCGGGATCTCGCCGATCGCAACGAAGATCCCGTCCCCCTCCACCGTTCTTACCTCCCCGGTCCTCACATTCCTGACGGTTATGGATTTCATTATATCGTCGCCGGATATCTCCTCCACGACGGAATCCATGATGAGGTTAACTTCTATGTCTTTTAACTTGTCCTGAAGGGACTTTTCAGCCCTGAACTCGTCCCGTCTGTGTATCAGCGAGACACGGCATCCCACGTTCTGAAGGTAGATGGCATATTCAAGGGCCGTATTGCCCCCTCCCACAACAAATACCTTCTTCCCTTTGAAAAAGAATCCGTCGCATGTCGCGCAGTAGCTGACGCCCTTGCCGTTGTAGGTATCCTCGCCCGGAATCCCAAGTTTCCTGTGCTCGGCACCGGTGGCCAGGATCACCGCCTTGGCCTTCACCGTCCCGTCAGAGGTCTCAATGGTGAATATGTCCTCCTTCTCAATGGACTGTACCTCGCTGAACTCCCTTATCTCGCAGTATTTCTCGGCATGGGATCTCATCTTCATGGATATGTCCTGACCTGCGATCTCCTCCTCTCCGGGCCAGTTCTCTATCAGATAGGACAGTGCCATCTGGCCACCGGTCATTGCCTTCTCCAGGATCACGGACTTCAAACCGGATCTTCCCGCATATATTCCCGCAGTATAACCGGCCGGTCCGCCGCCTATGATTGCCAGGTCGTAAAGATCATCCGCCATATGTTCACCTCGATTCGGGAGTTCCACAATATCTAACATATTATATCCTTTACGCCGCAAAATGATGCCAAATCTGACGGTTAAATCGGATATCATCGACAGAAAATGACATATTGTACACATATCATTGGTAATAGTAAAATAGGACCCGCCCAATTATCCAGACAATTCAGCATACGCCATCGGTGATATAATTGAAACAAATTGCACTAGTAATTGCGGTATTGGGACTGGTGGCGAACCTCATCCTTGCGGGATATCTGTATGCGGACATCGACGAGCAGGAGGGGGAAAATCCAACGGATGATATCAAGGAGACCGAGGAGAAATCCGATATCACGACCCTGACAGTCCCTGCTTACAAGATCGGAGATTCGATAAAATACGATTACGAACTTTTCGCTGAGATGTACTGGGAGAACAAGACATCGGGGGATTGGGAAAAGTACACCTTCGAGGGCGAGGGAGAGCTCCTTCAGGACGTGAATGACATCGTCAATGTGGAGGACGGCTTCCAGGTCAGGCATGATGCGGTTCAGCTCGATTACCTCACACTTGCCCACTTCGAGCTGACCGTCGCAGGGAAGGAGGACGGACAGGAGAAGGAGGAGGTTACCATTCCCGGATCCATTGATGTCCAGAGGAGCGAGTTCAGAAACCTGTTCGACAACCATCCGATCAAGTCAACCAACGCCGGAACCCTGGCAATCGAGGGATTGGGATCGGCCTTTCAGGAAATAGCCGTGGACGTTGAATATATCGCCGATCTCAGAACCTATCCGGATCCCAATCTCGATCCCGAGGTGACGCTGGATGAAGCGATATTTGCCAACCAGCAGAACCTGAACCTTTATTCAAGCGGCGTTCACAGCCCTGAACCTCTTCCCGGAGAGACATACAGATTCTACAACTGGTCGGTGATGGGGGCATACAAGCTGCATGATTACGATACTTTCAAGGTCAACGTCACATCCGATTTCTGGGGATTCTTCAATTTCAACCGTGAATTCTACATCACGTCCGAGTTTCCTTTTCCGATCAAGGGATTCACCAGGACCAATACCAGCTACGAGGACGAGAACGGCGTTTTCTATATCATCCTGGAGACCAGAAGAGACCTCGCCGATGAGTTCGAACCTCTGAAGAAAGGAACCGAGGTGATCAACTGGGGGGATACGACAAATCATGAGGATTATCTTGAGCTCCACCCCGCGGGTGAATACGAAAGATGGGGATTGGCCCCGGCAGACGGTACCGATGTGGAATATTCCTCCTTCGCTGGACTGACATTGAACGAGGCGATCGATTTCGCCAAGGCCAATTCGAAGGACTTCACGGATTTCATGGACGGACACCCTTCCGGCGGACCGGTGGTCCTCGCAGGAGCGGGATGGAACAGATCCACTGAGGACAACAGAAAAACAAACACGACCACCTGGTGGAACATCACCCTTGGATACGTGGTCGAACCCGAGGAGTATTACGAGGGATACGGGGAGGAGGACTGGAAACCCCCGGAATGGCAGTACCGGATCCTGGTGGCGCATTCCGTGGATGAGAAACTCACGGGTACAGAGACCAGCACCTTCATTGCCAGGGACGAGGGTGATCACAGTCACGGATACATAAGGGGCGCGGTCGGTGCGGATGACATCGCGGTATCGGGGAAGATATTGACCACCACACATGCCGAGAAGATCCTCCGTATCGACAGCAAGGTCAAAGCGGAGACCTTCGAGAGCAACAAGATTAGGGAAGGCGTCAATTTCTATTACGGCATCGTTGGGATGAGCAGGGATCAGAATCCCGGTTTTGCTCTCATCGAACAGCTTACCGGAATACAGTCGCCCACGGTTCAAAACGCCTACCTGATCCAGGATGATCAGGTCTGGACGTCCGGTTCCACATTTTCAGCCGCTGTGGAGGCGAACACCGGAAGGCTCGTTTACGTTACAACGATCGAGGGTTCACAGCTCGCTTCCATATTCGGCGGAGGTTAGATAAGGAGAAATATCCCAATTCATATGAACACAGGGAGATGGACAATCTGGAGTTGAAGACGGTCATCTACGCGATGCTTGCGATCGCCATCGTGGGACACGGATCCCTTGCATTCTGGTACTCCGGACTGCAAAACCGGGCAGTGGATCTCATCGAGGATTTGGATGACGTTGTAACGATAGACAGCAGTGTCAGCATACCCGGACTGCACGAAGGGGACATGACGATATCCAGCTACAACATGAGCCTTCTCATCTCCACCGAATCTACGGAACGCGGCATCGAGAGGGGAGAATATTCCATAGTCGGTTTGATGAACAAACATTATGCGGGCAACCGTTTCGATCAGATGCTGAGCGGAACGTATTCACTTCTCTACTACTCCAACACATCCGAGGACCTGAGCTATTCCGGAAGACTTCACCGGACCAGAAACCTCAGCATCGACAGGGATGGGATCCCCTCATCCCACGAGACCCATACAAAGCTCACCCCCTTGGATCCGTCGGTAGGCAGTGGATTGACCACGGAGATCAGGACATCATCCAATCAGATCCCCGACGTGTGGACATCATCGATCTGGATGTCGATACTGGACAGGGTCAGCGTTTTCAACTCAACCTCCGGCGGCGAACATGCCACATCGCTGTCCCTCGAGAGCATCGGTCTGAAGATGAGTTCCGCCCTCATCTCATGGCGGGTGAATTCCATCGATTTGGTGGACGGGATCAGAACTGCATTTATCAAGGGAGCCATCGAGGGCGGCGGAGTTATGAGCTCGGATTTCGAGCTGGTATTCATGGACGGCCTTCCGTTCCCCGAGAGGTTCAAGATGGAGATCACGGCAGGCTATACGACCGGAGATGGCGAACCGGTTGATCTCGATCTTATAATCCGGGAGGACAGGTCCGAGCAGATCACCGGTGACGGAGGATCGATACCATGGTTCGAGATCGATCCGTCCGATGATGTTGCCGAAGCGGGAACCGAGATCGATGTGGTGCCGATGGAAGGGGATCCCGACAACCTGTTCAGATTGACACCGGAGGAATGTCTGGAATTCGCGATGAAGGAGAGCCCTTCCCTGGTAAACTTCATCGACACCCACAGCAGGGGATCCGTATCAGGATCAAGGCTGAGATACTACCTCAACGATACAAAGAGGGGGTCTCCCCTTCAGGTATGGAACATAACCCTGACAGCTTCATCACAGAACAGCATTCATGAAAGCTACACATTCGAGGTGGGAATTCCGCTGTCAGGCTCCGTTCTCGAGAGGAACAAAATGACGCTCATATCCGAGGGCAGGTCCCACAGATTCGTCAATCCTGACCCCGGAAGAAGGATCATTTCACTGTCACAGGAGGAGGACGTCCTGAGGTCGACCGAGGGGATGGATGATTTCTTCCTGGGAGAGATGTACACCCCGAAATACAGGCTGGATATCATATCAAGGGGAGAGGAGGGATCGGGAACACTGGAATCCCTCATCTACAGCATGCTGGGAATGGAGAGGATGCATTCAAGGGATCTGTTCATATCCCAGGTTCAGGACCTGTCGGAAAAAACCCTTCACGTGGCGGTGGTGGACGGCGTTTCCGGAACGCTCATGTACACCATGGAGGCCACCGGTCCCGGGGTCCTTTTGCTCAATGCCTACGGGATAGACCCAGCATAGCGGCTTCCCTGAGAGCCCTAATATTTCCTTCCACATCACCGTTATTGGCGGTGAATACCGCGGATCCGGCCACCAGGATGTCAGCCCCGGCCTCCACCACATCGGCAGCGTTATTCGGAGTGATCCCGCCGTCAATCTCGATCTGAACCTCAAGAGACAGGTCCTCGATCATCTTCCTTACCTGCCTCACCCTCTCCACAGAATACGGGATGAAGCCCTGTCCCCCGAATCCCGGGTTCACGCTCATTATCAGTACCATTTCGGCCTTCTCGAGGCCCCACCTCAGGGATTCCACCGGGGTTCCGGGATTCAGGGTTATCCCCGGCACGGCCCCTGCTTCCTTAATCGATTCAAGGACCCTGTCCATATGATCGGTCGCCTCCACATGGACGGTAACCCGGTCCGATCCGGCCCTGGCGAACTTCTCCCCGTATACATCCGGATCCGTTATCATCAGATGGGTGTCTATCTCGATATCACCAAGCTTCCTGAGGCTCTTCACGATGGGTATCCCAAGGGAAATATTCGGGACGAAATGTCCGTCCATCACATCAACGTGGACCATGTCCGCTCCCGCATCCAGGGCTCTTCTGACATCTTCTCCGAGGCGCGTGAAGTCTGCCGAGAGTATGGACGGTGATATCATGATCAATTGAACACCGACCCTTGAAGTCATCTCCTCCTATTTGAACCCTTGAGTGAATCGATGCCTCTTCCTCCACGGTGCTGCGGGCGGGTCCTGTGTATCGATCCTGCTCTCCTGATCGGAATATTCTCCTCATCTGGCTCAGGCTCCTTCCAATGCGAGGGGTACCTGACGATGGTTATTGCGACGATCAGGATGATGAGGGCGCCGAAAACCACCGGTATAATCCAGTTGAAGCGGCTGCCTTCTTCCCCGTCCTCCTCAGCCTCGATGATGAAATCGCCGGATATCACGGGAGGACCGGTCAGGTTCTGAGTTCCGTCGAATCCTGTTCCGGCGTACGAGGTGTAGTTGCCGATCTCGATCCTGCCGTAATACCTGCACCTCCCCTCGATATCGGGGATATCGACGCTCCCCTTCCAGGCTCCTGAGAGTTCGCCCGGATCATAACCCGCTTGAAGCGCCATCGTCCTGATGATCTGAAGCTCATGTTCATCAAGCATGTGGATCGGGGTCCATCCCATCCTGCACTCACCGGTTGTCTCACCTTCTTCATCCTCTATGAAAACCCGATAATGTATTCCCGATCCCCCGCGGGCCTCGATGAGATCGGCCGGACCCGACATCAGAACGACGGCCGGACCGAAGATCACCGTATGGTTGTCTGCCTCTGCCGGCAGATCCGAGGCGAAGATCTCGAAATCGCTTCTGATCATCCTAACGAGGGTGTTTTTGTTATCGGAATCGGATATGAGGAGGTATACATCGCCCTGGACATCGGGGATGATCAGGGATATATCGCTCGTCCCGTTTCCATGGACATATGACACCAAAGGACCCGAAAGCCATCCCGTTTCCGTCCATACCTGATCCGGATCTCTTGTTAATCCGTATATCACGGAGGTCGATGTGCGGACACCGTTTGTCAGTACCGTAAGGTCTATCCTCTCGGCCCCCGGATCGGTTACATGCGAGAAATACCCGATCTTGATGGACGGCACTACCATGACAGGCCAGGTGTCATTGTAATCGGTATTGTCGGTCCTGAGCGTCGCTTTGAGGATCCCGACACCGGCAAGATCTGGGACCAGAAAAGCCAGGGAGGTCCTGCCGATCAGATGGTCGGCGGGCAGGTATATGACAGATTCCCCTCCGAAATCCTCGGGTTCCCCGATCCTGTACCTCAACATCGTAGTGTATGGATGTGAGGTTATCCTCAGTTCGACCTCCCGGAATGATTCTCCTTCGGGGAGATCGATTCTCAGATCCGCAGATCCGTCCTCCCCTGCTGTGAATATATCGTCGGATAATCCGAGTATCTCGATCGGGAACACCGTCGGTCCGCCGGGTTCCACCGGATCCTCTATCTCACGCGGGATCTCCATGAGGATGCGGTCACCGAGGATCTTCCCGGAACGGGACAGTATCGATTGGGGCTCCACGAGCGGGAACGATCGGGGATCGGTTTCGGTCCATTGACCGTTCGGATGGGCCGAGGAGGATATGACATAGGATCCGTTGTATGTCCCGATATCGAGATCATAAGTGATATCCATGTAGGGAAGGATGGGATCGAGGTCGAATCCGGTCCTATGCACGGGGACGGTCGACCCGTTCGGATATGAAACCGTCAGATGAACGGCGGAAGGATCGGTGAAACCCGTGCACTGCACCGTGATCCTGTGGTAAGAATCCGACCTCTCGACATCCATCTCCATTGAAGGGGAAACCAGTTCGCACGCGGCGTAGCTCATCCTCATACCCGTGGATATGGTTCCGTCATCATCCCCTAAAGGATCCCATACAGCAGAAGGATCGCCCAGTATCTCCAGGTTCTCCCCCTTCGAGTTCATCAGCTCGATGGTGCACGTGGATATCGAGTGAGGGAGTCTGAACGTATCGTTGAACAGGTAATCCGGCATGAACATGGATCCGTACAGATGGTCGTCGAAGGCCCCGTTCAGGTAAGAAACACCCGTGAAATCGTTTGCGGGACCGTAGGCAAGATCGTATCCGGATGCCCTCGACAGGTACCTGCCGAGATCGTTGAACGATGCGGAATCCGGGGAGCTGCTTGCCGGTATGTCGGCGCCCCAGGGTGTGAATATACCCTTGGATCCGGTGTGGTAGGAAAGAGCTGCCGAGAAAGGATATCTGGAGGCAAGAGAATGCAGGGCGCTCGCCCCGGCGGTGGTGAGCGGTATCCCGTCGGACTGGAAACCGGACTCCGAAGGATCGAACGGGTAGTCCCTGTTGGGGTCCTCGCCGTTCTCATCAACACGCAGGCCGTTGTCCAGACCGTAGGGGTTGACGACTGGCAGCACGGCAATGTTCACGCCGTTCACGATCCTCAGGTTCAGATCGGCGTTCAGGTCGTACCCTTCCAGAAGATCGACCGCGAATGCCAGCACGGTTTCCGCGGAGTCGGGTTCGTTTCCGTGATGGGCGCCTATCAGCATGATGTACGGTCGGGAGCTGTTCTCGAAGTCCCCTATCATCAGGATCGGTATCACCCTGCCTCCCGGAATATCCCTTGTCCCGAGGAGATCCTGGGCGGTGGCATAGGTGCAGATTTCCGAGTGATCCTCGGCGAGGCTTCCCAGGATCGATGAGATCTCGTCGGAGCTGTGATAGGTCCATGATCCCCTGCCCGCGGCGGATGTGTCAGGGGAGCAAACGATGGCTGTCAACGAGATGACAATGATCATTATTATCGCGGCGGTCCCGGCCCTTCCCGCATCTCCCATGCCCGTTAATTGAACTATCCCCTTTTCTCATTTTGGGTGAAAAATCCCGGAAATGAACGTCAAAATCCCGGAGTGCGATATTGTGAAGAGTGGCTTCACTCCATGAAAATGGCCGGTTTCAGAGGGATCGCTCCCCTGGATTTCCCCACCGGATCATCCTTCTTTGGATCGTCCTCAGAGAATATCGAAACATCCGATCCCATCTCCTCGGACAGGAAGCCGGACAGTGACGTGAGAATTGACATCTCGTCCTCGAGGACCGCGTAGCGCGCTTTCTCCTGGTCTCCCATCTTCACAACGTCCTTGGTGAGCCTTCCCACAAGTTTTGGCACAGCCTTTCCCTGCTCCCTCATTTCCGGGTCCGCCATCAGGGACTTGATGGCGGATTCAGGATCGAGCCTTCCGTCTCCGGTGCTGACCATGTCCATCAGATGGCGGAGGACCTTCCACTTCCAATCCGATGCGGTGTAGAGGATGATCCTCTTTGGCTCGATATCGGTCATCTTCCTTATCCTCTTCAGATCCTCCAGCAGGTCGATGACGTAGTCCTCCTTCTTCAGAGCGGCCCCGTCCACCAAGGATCCGTCGAACTCAGGCCACGGGGCCGTCGATACGAATCCATCCATTCCCATTTTCTCCCACGTCTCCTCTGCGAGGTGGGGGGTGAAAGGCTGAAGCATTCTCGTCCAAAGCGACATCGCCCATCCTATGACCTCTCGTGACGATCCTCCCCTTCTCAGGTACCATTTGAGATCCGACGTTATCGTGAAGAATTCGACATTCGACGCATCTCTAAGATGCCCCGCCTCCAGCTGATTCGTGATCTCCCGGACCCTCATCATCATCCTGGATCTCAACCAAATATCTATATCGGACGGGCCTTCGTCCGGGATCTCCAACAGCTCCCGGATCTGATCATAGACCCTCTTGATCCTGGCTTTGTAATGGGATACGATCTCCTCCTGCCATTCCACATCCATGTTCGATGAGCCGACATGGCAGTAATAGAGACGCATCGCATCCACCCCGTATTTGAGTATCGCCTCGGGGATCGGCTCGGCGCCGCCCTTGGTCTTGGAGATCTTGTCCCCTCCGCCCATCGTGACCCACCAGTGGACGTAGATCCCCCTGGGCCAGTGTTCCTTCTTCAGGAGGGCGACATGGTTCATCAGGAAAACGGGAAAATGAACCGTCTTGTGCTCCTTTCCCCCCAGATTGATGTCAAGGGGATACCAGTACAGGAAATCTCTTCTGATCTTTTCGTATAGTTTTTTCCGGTCGGGTTTCAGATCGTCGATGGATCCCTCGCCCAGGAAGACGTAGCTGAAGAAATCGTCATCCATCCAATCGATCCTGAGGCTTCCCTCGTTCACGTATTTCGAAATGATATAGTAGGCGGGATACAGGGTCGAGTCGGAAATGGGTTCGATTATCCAGTCCTTCTTGTACGGGAATTCGGTCCCGAGCCATGAACCCCTTCTGATGCAGGCCCGGTCGCCGAACCAGTCGAGGACGGCCGGAAGATCCCTCCCGAACTCCTCGGGCGACAGGTTCATCACCGCGGCGTGTTCCTTCGACCTTTCCGTCCACTCCGGATCGGAATATTCGATGAACCACTGATCCGGGATCCTGGAAATGACCACCTGGGTCCCGCACCTGCAGATGACCTTCTCCGAGAACTCGAAAAAACGGTCGGCCAGACCCTGATCGATGAAATCGATCCTGAGGGTATCCTTGATCTGGGATACCCTGAGACCCGAATACTCCCCGCATATGCTCAGGAGCGTTCCGGAGTGGAACTCCTCCTTGTAGATCCTCCTGGTCGCCTCCTCCAGCTTCTCATTCTCGTCCTGGCTCTCTATCCCCATTTCGATGCAGAGCTTCCCCGCAGGATCTGCCGTTTCCTCCTTGCCGCTCTTTATCAGGGTGATGGGTTCGAGGGAGAGGACCTTTTCAACATCTAGCTCGAACGGATTGCTTCCGGACCCCAGGTCCTTCTGGACATCCTTCAGCGCAACCCAGTCAAAGGGTGCGTGGGCAGGAACCGACATGACCACGCCCGTGGCCACGTTCGGATCCACGAACCTCCCGGGCAGGATAGGGACCTCGGCCCCCACGGGGGTCCTGCATGTACCGCCGATCAGATCGGTGCCCGGAACCGTCCCCAACTCCTCGATTTCCGCTACTCCCTCCATCTGGTGCTTCAGCTTGTCGAAAGCTTCCCTGGACAGTATCCAGGTCTCGTACATCACCTTTGCCTTGACGTATTCCACGTCTGGATGCAGCCACATATTGGTGACCCCGAAAACGGTCTCGGGCCTGAGCGTGGCCGCAGGCAGGACGGTGCCGTCCATCAGTCTGAATTTAAGCGCGGTGAATTCCTGCACCTCAGCATTTCCGCCCTCGGATATGTCGGTCATTGAAGTGTCCACCGCCACCGGCCCGCATTTTGGGCAGTAGGGTGCGTAATGGGGTTTGGTGGTCAGGAGGCCCTTTTCGTGGAGCTGATGGAACTGCCATGTAATGAAGCGCTTGTATCCAGGTGAGATCGTGGACATGCACCTTGTGAAGTCCATTCCGAATCCGAACCTCTTCCAGTAATCGTTGATGTACACATGGGAGAAGTAATCGATCAGCTTATCGACATCTCCCAGCGAGTCCACGATATTCTCCGGTGTTCCGTTCTTTATCAGATAATCGATGGTCTTCTCGTCTTTCCTCTCGATCCTCTTTGCAAGGGATATCGCGGGGATGCCGGTGGCATGAAAGCCTACGGGAAACAGAACGTCATAACCTGCGGCCCTTTTGTACCTGGTGATCACATCCGAGTAGGTGAACCCCCTCATATGGCCGACATGCAGGTAGCCGGAGACCCCGGGGTAGGCGAATATCAGGAAGAACTTCTTCCCGCTCCCCCCTTCCGGACCTATCGGTCTGAACAGATCGACATCGTCCCATTTCGACTGCCATTTCGCCTCGATCTCGGCCGCATCGAAGTCTTCCATCCGTTTCACTCCGTTAGAGGTCCTGATTGGGGTCCGATAGAGGGAATTTATTAAAAGGTTTTTTCTAGAAAAAATACAGGGGATGCTGCAGATCGATCAGCTACCGCTTTCATGGAACATCTCCAGGGCTCCTTCACCAGCCTCCCTGAAAGCCCGGGACACCCCTCCAATGCCGAGCTTGATTCCCCCGAATATCCTTGATACGATCAGGACATGGGATTCGAGCTTCTCCCTGTTCAGAAGATCGAGAAGAATCCTTCCTGGATGCCCCACCTCGCCGTCGTCCTTGTTGATCTCCTTTATCTTACCTCCCCTTTCCATGAATCTTGCGGCGTAACAGTGGTGGTTCGCCTTCCTGTATTTCCGCCTGTGCAGTTTAACTATCTCATCCGCATCCGATATATCCTTTATTTCGTAGAGATGGGCGTAGAACCTCGATCTGTTTTCCACGAATTTCACCGCAGCCTTCTCCTCCATTGACAACATCCATGCCGGGGATCTTATTAACTCTATCGAAATTTAAAGAGATCATTTCCCGAAGGACCATCATCCTTAAATCGATCGTGGATCATCTCTTCCCGTATGGCGAAGCATTCGTTATTCGGAAAGGGGAAAGGAGGGGGACGCAGATCATCAATTTACGAGATCAGGATCTCGGATTCCCTCGACGATGTGAGGATCAGGGACTCCGAGAGGGGCAAGCTCTGCAGGATCGATCGACATCCCGATGACATGTGCGAGTTCTACGACGAGAACAACATCCAGTGGACCCTTTTCGGATTCGCAAAGAAGCAGTTCAACCTTGGAAATATGATCCACCAGATCGCAAAGAAGCATCTGGAAAAGGACAACAGGCATTTCATGGCAAGGGTGATACACGAGTTCGGATCTGAATCCGGTCTTTCTGGCATGTCCAGCGAGGGGAAGGCCAATGCAATCAAAGGGGCGGTCATCGGAAAGAGCATTGACATGGTCAGGTTCTCCGAGCGGATGAGGTATGCCCCGGTGACCGACCTCAACATCGAGAATTCGGTGGGGAAGGTCGCCGTCATCGTCAGAAAGGATCCCTACGGGACCAAGGTAACATCGACGGGAGAGATCATCGAGGTAAAGAAAATCTGATTCTCAACCACGTTTAATTTTAAATAATCTCAAATACCATTCCGGGGTGAGAAGAATATTGAACCGGACCGGATCAGTTCGCAGTCTATCGATACCGGTTCATGAATTGAATATGCGTGATGTGAATGAGGAGATATTCCAGCATAGATTTCCTGAGGGGATTCATGATATTCATGATGGTGGTGATCCATACCCCCATGAGATGGTATGATCGAAGCTGGGTCGAGGGATCGGGTGATCTCGAGATCTCCGGACTTACCGCCGTGTTTTTCCTGATATTGATATTCTTCAGCGCATGGGCGGGATTGTTCCTCATGGTTTCATCCGTAGGAAACATGATCTCGATGCAGAGGAACCTCGACCGCGGCAAGTCGCCCGTAAACATCATAATGTTCCAGGTAGTGGGAGGTCTTCTCCTCCTTCTGTTTGCTGTTCTGGTGGAATCCACCATCGGTTATCACGGTTACATGGGAGAGGTCGCGGAGGGCAGCTTTGACAGGTGGGACATGATCCTCTGGCGCGGGTTCCACATGGAGACCATACACACTATCGCAATATGCGTCATCATCAACGGCATCGTTCACGGGATCCTCTCAATGAAGGGGGGGATCAGGAAACCGCGCAGGAACATGAGGATATATGCGGTCCTGGCCTTGCTGTGCATTCTCTTCACGATCCCCATGTGGGAGCTAGCCGAGGGAATCTACCCGGGATATCCCTTCGACACGTGGTATTCCACCCTCGCTGGAAGGGATATAATGGTCCAGTACCCAGTCATAGGCGACAGCGGTATACCGGAGATCATCCTGAAATCCATCCTCATGCCCATAGCGGGTGCGCCGGAGCCGATATTCCCGTTCCTCTCGATCTCCTTCATCGGCTCCATAATCGGGATCAGGATGTGCCAGGATAAACACGATCTGAGATTTCCGAGAAAGGGGATCATGATCGGAGCTGGGATCATGATCCTCGGGCTGATCGGATCGGTCATAACCATCGGGTCCGGCACCGAGTCCATCGAGATCCTAATCGACCACTCCTACGAGCTTCCCGGATTGTATCCGAACATGTGGCTTTGGTGGTTCCTGGCGATAACGGGTGCGGAACTCGCCGTGGTCATTCTGACGATAAGACTCGTGGAATACCGGGGAATTGGGAAACAGTTTGCCAAGGGGACCACGTTCTTCCGCAGATACGGATTCGTCGCATTTACAGTATATACATTCCAGTTCCTTGATGTGGTTCCACGACTTGTTTTTCAGCTGTTTCCCGATCTCAGCGGCATGTACCCTTTCCCCGATAAGGTATCCCCTCTCCTTGTGATAATTCTCATTCCGATGGTCATCCTCACGTGGGAGATAATACTCAGGTCATGGGAGAAGATCGATTACTTCGGATCGCTGGAATGGTGCATGGCGAAGATCGTGGAGAAGCTGATGCCCGGAAAGAGATCGAACATCGGGAAGACAGGCAGGCTGCCCTGGTGGAAGGTCAGGAGGCTGGACTCCAGGGAGTACCTGTACAAGCCGACATGGCTGAACCTTATCGGCGAGCGCTCTTCGGATCACGACAATCTCGTTGACTCGAAATTATCACTCTGGCTGTCCGTTTTCGGTTTCCTTTTCTTCCCGCTGTCGATAATATCGATGGCGGTATCCAGGTATTCCATCAGGTTCGAGGGGCGGAACGGTTACAACGGGACCGCTTTGATTTTAGGAGTCCTGGGAACTGTCGCTGCGGTCATTGAGCTCGCGGTCCTTTCGCAGGTGACCATCTACTTCTGAGGAACGGAACCGGTTTTCCAAAGGGCGGCCAGCTGGCCGCAGTTGCTACCGACCTGGTTCTCCCGAAGATCACCCACCGATAGGACGACATCGAAACCGAGGTCCCGAAGCTCCTGGATCTGATGCAGCTCCTCCTCCACCAGGTCCTCCCGGACCAGATCGTTCATGAGCGCCTGCTCCGTGGGATTCACCGGGGTCATCTTTATCATGAATACATCGGGTGAGAATTTTTCCGAGAGGACGGAGGGATCGAGCTCGTTCTCGTGGGCCATGGCAAAATTGAGCGATACCTTCCTCCCCCCCACATGGAACTTCTCCCCGTATTCGGAGATCCTGTTGAGATCCCATTTCCGTATGGGGATGATCTCGGATCGGCGGCCTTCGTCGGTCGAGTGGACGGAGAACTGGAGCTGGAAGCTGCCGTTGAATATCTCGTGGTTCAGCTTCATCAGCTGACGGAAGAATTCGTCCGCTCCCTCCGGTGCGGTCGTTGAGATGCACGGCATGAATCCCGGGACGTCGTAGCGTTCACGGATCTCCATTATTGCCCCTATCACGTTGGGATTCAGGGCCGGTTCTCCCATCCGGGCGAACTGGACCTTGAACTTGCTGGTCGGAACACGGCCGTTTCGAAACCTTCTCCCTATCATGAAATCCACCTGGCTCACGAGCTCCTCTACGGTGGGATTTCCGAAATAATGGTCCTTGGTGTCGCACATGAGGCATCCGACGGGGCACCCGAACTGGGAAGATACGACCAGGACCCACTTCTCCATGATGTCCCGGCTTCCCGTGAGTGAGTCCACGAACTCCAGGATGTGGTTCGGATCATTTCGGTATTCCGCCGCATAGACCGTAACCAGATCCTCCAGCTGTTTCTCCATCACTATCTTCATCCGTTCCTCACCAGCCGTGCTATGTCCATGGCAGCCACAAGCCCCATTCCCGAAGCAAGTGCGGCCTGACTCATTGTTCCGAGAGCCGCATCACCGATCACGTATAACCCTTTAACGGATGTTTTACCTGTGAGACGATCGATTCCAATATCTCCCAGATCATCAATCAGACCGGTGTTGGGAGTTCGACCTATGAAAGCGGCACAATGATCGAAACTCGAACCGTCGGGAAGGGAGTATTTTCCGCCAATGAGATCTATATCTTCCGGATCCCCGCTGATGACATCGATCCCAGCATCCCTCGCCTTTCTGATCAGACCGGAATTGGCGGAGGATCTGTTCCGAACCATGATCGTAACATCGGCTCCGTTATTCGACAGGCGGAGTGCGTTGTCGTAAGCAAGATCGCCTCCTCCGATTATGAGAATCCTCCTCGAATTATAAATCAGCGGGTTCTCGATATAGTAGAGGCATCCGGGTATGTCAAGGCGGTTCGGGATCGATCCGGCAGCAAGGATCACATGGGTGAACCTCTTGGTTTCTCCCTTGGCAAGAATAAGGAACTCGCTGTTCTCTAGACGGATGTTGACAACCTCGGATCGGGTCACCTCGATATTCATACCCTTCAGATGATCCTCGATGAGGGAGCACATATCGGAACCGTTTATCCCCCGATGTCCAAGGAGGTTATCCATATAGTTGGCATACCGCAGGAGCCCTCCAACTGAATCCTTCTCATACAGTACGAAGTCCAATCCTTCCTTCGAAAGCTGTACCGCCGCGGATGATCCGGCCGGTCCGGCCCCTACAACAGCGACCTTAACTCCCTCGATGTCAACACCTCGCCGAAACCTCTCGAAACGGCTTTCAGACTTGACAGATGACGGCCCTCCGTATTCGTTGCCGTGGCATCTGCAAGAAAATATACCCTGAACCCGCGCATGAACGCTTCCCTGGCGGTGGTTTCACAGCACAGATCGGTCATCAAACCCGATATCACCACCGAATCCACGGAGCGATCCCGAAGACGATCCTCAAGATCCGTTCCGCGAAATGGTGAGTAATGCTCCTTCACGATAACATCATCTGCGAGATCGGACAGACCTTCGTGTATCTCGGATCGCTCCCCGCCGATGCTATCGTTCCACCAGGTTCCCATGAGGTTATCTTCCTCCCCGCTGTCCACATGCCTCGTGAAGATGACGGGACCGTTGAAATCTACAATCATATCCCTTATATTGGGGATTATCGACAAACCCGCAGGTACGAAAGCGTGTCCTTCCATAAGGAAGTACCTCTGCATGTCCAGAACCAGCAGTGCGGGTTTATCCGGGGGGGATGGCCATCTTCTCCTTCTTCCCAGCGTTTCGACCCACTTCTCGGCCTTGGCGGAGATATCATCGGCCGAAGCATAGCATTCCGATCTCACGAGAGCCCCCATGGACCGATCCGCTTTTGATTCTTTCGCCCGGAGGGAGGCAGATATTCGTCTATTTCGGGTTCCATCTTATCATTTCGACGAGCCGCTCGTGGATCGGCATCATGTCACGGAACCTCTTCATGGAATAATCCAGGATCTTCTCGGAATGGAGATCCGGAGGGTGTGGTGTCTTCTCTATGGCCGTGAGCCCCTTGAACCTTAGAAGTTCCGCCCTGGGATGATCGGGCGGGAATCCTCTCGGGACTTTCTTGTATCCGATCTCACCGATCTCGTATCCCAGCGAACCCACGGTTTCAACGGCCGACGCCAGCTTCTCTCCCAGATCATCATCGATCACTGCCAGCCTGTACTTCTCCATCATCTCCTTGGGGAACATGTAAACCCCAACCCCGAGCATCAGGGAATCGGGATCGAGATGAAAGTAGAAACCTGAATTATCCATCCTCTTCCCTTCCCCCTCCCAGAACCAGATCCCGATGTTCGTCTTGTACGGGGACTTATCGGGGGAGAACCTCACGTCACGGTTTATCCTGAAGAGGGATTTGTTCACCCTCGGGATCGCGTTGATCCCGGGGACGATCTCACGGATCCGATCCCCCATGGATATGACGAACTCCTTTGAAGGCGTCATCACGGATCTCTCGTAACGATCCCTGTTCTCGTCGAACCATTCCTTCTCGTTGTTCTCCCGAAGCTCGGAAAAGAAGGAGATCATATCTTTTGGAAACCCCGTGAATGTCATGTTCGCGGATCGATCGACGAATATTTTACGGTTGTCCCTTCACCTTCCGGGTTGTGAGGATTTTTATATACAGGCCGGATTCCGGTGAAAGATGCCGGATATGCTGGAGATCCTTCTCATATACATGCTTGGATGCGTGGGAGGATACGTCATCGAACTGATCTTTCGAACCTTCATCTCCCAGAAGAAACTGGTAAATCCGGGATTTCTCACCGGGCCATATCTTCCCATGTACGGTTTCGGGACGATCATTCTATACTTCCTTTCATCCGTCGAGATGAATATCGCCCTCAGGGTGGTGTTCTTTGCCGTATCGCTCACCCTTCTGGAACTGGTCACGGGGATCATATTCATCTATCATCTGAACATAAAACTGTGGGATTATTCCGATAGAAGATTCAACTTCAAGGGATTGATCTGCCCCCTGTACTCGGCGGCATGGACGGTTATCGGCGTTCTCTTCTACTTTCTGGTCTATCCCTTCATCAACGAGATCACCGGTTTATTCCTGGATAACCTGAGGCTCTACTTCATACTGGGTATCTTCTACGGTATCTTCTCGGTGGATATTTTCGTATCCTTCAACCTTGCATACAAGATCAGGGCAAAGGTCAGGGATCTGAACGAGGGGCAGATAGAAAAGATCAGGCTGGACTACAAGGAGTTCCAGAGGGATACGAGGACATATCTCAACGAGATCAAGGGAGGCATATGGCTCAAGAGAAATCTCGTACCTCTTCGCAGCCTGAACGATATCAACCTAAAGGATCGTCTGGAGTTCTACTTCGAAGAGAGGGGCGAGCTGGTCAGGTCAGAATTCGAGGAAAGGAGGAAGAAGATCAAGAAGGATCTGGCCATAAAAAAGGACAGGATAATGAGGGAGATCAGGGACAGGAAAAAGTGAACAATCAGTTCCTGTGCCTTCGATACCATGCCGGAAGGCCGATGTATTTGTAGTGTTCCTCTATCTGTTTCGCGTATATGCTGGCGTAGAATTTGTTGAAATCCCGAACATGCATCATTCCCTCTTCCGTTGGATATATCTGATATGACTTCTCGGTCCTGTCCACTTTGATGTAGCCCTCGTCCACGAGATGATTCAGGATCTTCTCGGTCATGTTGTGGTTGGATCGGATAGCATGCATGATCTCGGACTTGGAAAGCCCCTCCTTCATCCTGTCTATCAGAGGCCCCAGCTTGTTCTCTATATCCTTCTGGGTGAGATCTATCTGAAGCGCCGATGCCAGGAGGTTTAGCACTATACAGGAGTAAAGGTTCATGTCCTTGTATTTCCTAGCGCTCAATCGACGCACCCTCCGTTTCACGGAAGCATGTTCGGAAGTTCGGGTATGAACGGTATGAACTCGTAGACACCCTCCGACAGCTCCCCAACCAGCTGTATATTCAACCTCTTCCTTCCCTTCCCGTCCAGGGACAGGTCGTTATCCACTATCATCTCGTAAATATCATCATCTACCCCGCTGTAATTGGATCTTGCCCTGAAGATCACGACCACCCTGTTGGGGTGTAGTTTCGTCTTGGAGTGAAGGTCGGACAGTTCCTTCGTCAACTGCTCGATATCGCTTTTCCGCGGAACGGTCCTGAACTCCCTTATGAAGAGACCGTAACCGGGATAACCCTTCCTGATCAGCTTGTACAGCATGGAAGGTTTCAGGATGACGAACGTGTCGAAGTGGTAGCGGTTCCCGCTTCTGCCCACCACATACCCGTCCTTTCTCAGAACCTCGGGCCGTTTCCTCAGAAGGGTCTTGAAGGCCCGGTTGTTCTCCTTGAGATACTCCACGAAACGCTCCGATCTGGTCTTCCCGCCCGGGATCCTGATCATCGGGGGCCCGTCCCTCATTGCCTTGATCGCGGCATGCCGAAACGACACCTTTCTGAGGAATTCCCGAAGGGTTTGCATAAGCCAGGCGGTGATGATCCCGGTTATGAAGACGGACAGGAATATGAGAGCCACGAAGAACTGTCCGTTGAAGAGAAATGCCAGCATAAGGATGAATACCATGATCAGTCCGAAATAGACGAATACGGTGGCAAACACGGAATAGGTGAGAATGCTCTCCGATCTCTCAGATATCTCTTCCGCCAGATTGAAGGTTCCGGATATCGGGTCCTCGATCCCCCTGTAATAATCTCTTTTTTTCATGGTTAAATCCCTCATTTATCGGCGATTGATGCCGAAAACTTTGGATTCATGATATATAAATCCGTATGAAAGATTCTTCCTTCACTCTGTGTCGGAACACCTTTTCTTTGCTTTATATATATTTTCTTTCGAATGTGTGTTCAGTGATCGAAATGACTGCGAAAAACACCACTAAGATGATAATTCTGTCCACCGCCCTGATCGGAGCGATATTCCTGGCGGGGATAGGATTCCTCGGGATCCTCGTTGAATTATCGAGGATGGCCGAGATCGGACCGGAGGAGCCGGATATAGAGAAGGAATTTATTCATGTGGATGAGTTCGATGAAACGAAGATAACGGCAGAGGATAGGTTCGACGAGTCCATGGACCATGCGAGGATCGCGGAGATGGGAGCCCCCTCAGAGATGAAAATGCCGATCGACGGAGCTTTCACCGGACCTTCCGTACCTTCCGCAGATGGAGAGGAATCATCCCGTACGAGATCCGATGACGATCTCACTGCCGAGACCGGATACATATCGAAGAATGATATTCCCAAGAAGCCTCAGGTGAGCGTAGATTCATCTATTTCCCTTCTGAACGGTGACGGGGATATCCTCCGGGACACGGGATCATATCTGTCAAAGGAGGAGATCCCGGAGAGTGTCGGGGGCATCGATTTCGGAGAATCAGAGGAGATGCCCGTGACCGAATCGGGAGTAAGCATAGACGAAACAAAACTGGAAGGCGTCGATGAGGGCCTCGATGATCTCGAGGATGATCTCGACGAGGCGCTTGGGGAGAACGCGCCGTCGGTGGAGAACGCCGGGCTCACCGAGGCCGGTCTTTCCGGCACCCTCTGGGAGATATCCAACAAAACAACGATCGACGGGGACCTCGACGGGAATCCCGAATGGATATACGATATCAGGTTCGGGACCGGTCAAATCAATAACTCGGCCGTCAACGGAACCCTGTCATACGCAGTCGGATTCGAGAGGAAATACGAGGATGCCGACTCCGACGGAAACCCGAACTACGAGGAGATTACAATCATCAGATATGCCAACTACACCATAAACGGGATCATCATAGCCGAGGGAGTGGAGTACTCCCATATTCTCAGGAATGACACCGACAGCGACGGTACCATCGACAGGATCGAGATCAGACACTTATCCTACGGATATCATTATACCATCCTGAAACACAGGAGAAGCTTCGCAAGGGGAGGGGAGGTGATCATGGATGATACAAACGGGGACGGGACCTTCGACAAGGCCGAGGGAACCGCAATCGTTTTCTTCAGGCACGAGGCGGGAATCCCCCTTGTCCCGGTCGTCGAGGCAGCCAGGATCGTTCATGGAGAGACGGACGGGACTTCCGCGGAGTGGGGAGATCTTGCTTTCATTCGGGTGAACAACACCAAAGGAGAGACACAGCTCGAGATGGGCTTCATCAGGGCTGCGAAGGTCTCACCGGGATATGCGAATGTCATGGCAATAGGTGCAAGAAACGATACCGTCAACGATGTCCTGGAGTATGCGATCCTGAACGCCACCAGGACGGTTTCCTCGGGGAATGAGACTCTCCACGTCACGGCCTTCGCCGTTCGAAACAGCACCATCGAGGGCGGGGCGAGATCCGATGCCCTCGCTATCGACTGGGAAGGTTACAGCAACCGAAAGGATACCCATGCCAGGGGATTCCTCGCGGCAGCTAGGAACGACACCGTCGGGAATGCAACCACCGAGGTATTCGTTGTGATAATGTCAGAGAAGGACCTCTCCGGGTCCGTCCTCATCTCCGAGAATACGACAGTGATCCTGGGTGTTAACGTGACCTCGGATTCCGGACTGAACTCCACCATAGGCCTCGCCCAGAAGCTATATGAAGACGGGGACGGCGACGGATCGCCGGAGTATCTCCGGGAGGCGCTTGCCGTAGGAAGGACCGTGGATTCGGATATTGACGGGAACAACGAGAAGGAAGGATACTGGGGCCTCATTAAGGAGACCTACGACAGCGATTCCGACGGAAATCCCGAGACCGTGACCTCACTGGCCTTCATGGGATGGAAATGGGATAGCGACGACGATGGTAATGTCGATCTGGAGAGAGGACTCCTGATAAACGTGACATCATACGACAACAACTCCAACGGAAACGTCGAGCTGAGACAGACCGGGACCGTGGGTTTCCAGAAAACCGACAGCGATTCCGACGGGGTGATCGACCACGAGAAATACCTGATCCTGTGGAAAACAAGGAGGGATGTTTATGACGACGGAACGCAGATCGAGGAGGAGTCCGGATCGGCGGTACACGAGAGCTGATGGTTCAAGGTGGGTTTTTATCCACCTCAAATTTAAATAATATCTGAAAGGTAAAGGAAAAAAAAGGAGGTATGAAATGAAACCATGGATTATGTTGGGACTTGCCGTTGTGGTTCTCGGCGTGGGATTCCTGGCAGGCTGCATCGACGAGGTACTGGACCCGGATCTCGAGTTCGAGGTGCAGGAGGTCAAGACCGGAACCGTGTCGCCGCCGCCTGTATCGATGAACGTGACAAACGGAAGCCATTATCTGTTCGTAGAGGTCAGGGTGATCAACCAGAACGAGGACAACGACATCACCATCTTCCCCGGAAGTTTCGAGGTCGATGACAATGACGTTACCACCGAAGAAGGGAGATATCTCGCCAACGAGGATGAGAGGGACATAGGAGGTTCCATCAGGATCGATCCGGGCGAGGAGAAGACCTTCTGGGTCATCTTCGAGGTGGATGACGGGATCGTGATGAAATACATCAGGTACGTCGGAACCCTTGACGAACCCGTTGAAAGGGAACTGCCAAGCTACTGATATCTTGTGATGCCCCGGTTCCCGGGGCATGATTTTTTTTCATAATCGTTTCATAATTTTTTTATAACAACACTATACATGATTTGTTAATATGACGAGAATGAATGTTATCAATGGAGTTATATTGCTGGCATTCTCACTGATCGTTACCGGAACCCTACCGATCATTTCAGATGGATCTGACGCAGATCATGGGGCTGATCCGTCAACCGATCCTGTTTTTGTAAGAGACATCGATATATACGCCGAGATTTGCACATGGTACGGGGATATGGAAGGCGCACTGAGCCTAACATTTGACGATGGTCTGTCATCACAGGCGGACATCGCTTCACCGGCCATGAACGATTTCGGATTGAACGGAACTTTCTTCGTGACCGTGGGAAACGTGGGCATCCCTTACGGAGCGGAGTGGTTCGAATGGCAGGAAGCCGCCGATTACGGCCACGAGATCGGTGCCCATTCCATCACCCATCCCGATCTGACAACTCTTTCTCCGGATGATCTCTGGGACGAGGTTGTGTTTGCCAAACAGATGATAGAGGCGAACCTGACCGGTGTCGATGTGGAGACCATGAGCTACCCTATGGGCATGTACAACAGCACGGTAACATCCCTTGTCGAACAGCATTATATCGGAGCCCGGAGTGATCGGCACAATATATCGACGTCGCCAGGCCCTAATCCATCCACTCCCGAAAACATATACGGGGTGATCCCCGTCAATTTCGGAGCCTCCGAATCACTCAAGGAGATGAACGATCTCGTCGACAAGACAATAAGCAACAAGGGATGGCTTGTCGAGATGATCCACGCCGTCCATGACGGCGGTTACGATCCCGTGCCTTATGATAACTTCACGGATCATCTGGACTACGTATCATCGAATGATCGGCTCTGGGTGGGAACCTATGGTGAGGTAACCAAGTACATTCGGGAGAGAGACTCCTCAACCGTCATCATCGAGGAAACTTCCCCGTACCGATATAATATCACCCTGACCTCTCCTCTTGATCCCACCATATTCGATCATGAGATGACCGTCAAGATCATGACTCCGATAGACTGGATCGATATATTGATAGAAACGGGGGATGCAACAAAGGTGATCACCCCGGACATTTTGGGAGGCGGGGGGACCATTTTCCTGGATATGGACATAGGCGAGATCATAACCATCGAGAAAGTGAACACCCATCCCGTGATCTCCATTCCTTCCGATCCCGAATTCGAGGGGAGGCCTTTCACACCGGGAAGGGGATCGAGCGAGACGTTATTCGAATTCGGTATGATCTATACCTCGGCAAGAAACCGGCCCCCTCTTCTTGATCCGGTGATGTCCATAGACATCAACGGGGATGGGGATCTCTCCGATACATTCGGGGAAATCTCGGAGGGAGATCACTCGATGTCAAAGGCTGACGGAGGCGACATGGATTACACCGACGGGTGCATGTACCATCTATACCTGTCACTGCCTCCGGGATCCGATCCCGTGATCGTATTCAATGCCCTGGATTCGATGAGGCTTGAGGCGGTGGGAAACCTGATTCTGGAGATCCCCGGGCCGCATGTCAACAATCCTCCAGATCCTCCGACCAATCTCAGACCTGATTCCCTGCATGATCTTACACCGACAATAAGATGGGATCCTGCCTTTGATCCCGATGGTGATGTGGTCGTCTATATGGTAGAAATCCATGGAAGATCCTCCTGGAAAGATGAGAACATAACCGATACGAAATACGAGATCGGTGAAATGCTGGAAATGAATTATGTTTACACTTTCAAGGTTTGGTCGGTTGACGATGACCTGATGGAATCCATGCCCGCGACGATTTCTTTCTCATTGGAAAACCAACTCCCGAGATCCATCTCCGGTTTAGAGGTCGATTATGATGAGAACCTGATCCTGACGATCAAATTCGACGAATATCTGGATTCGGATCCCGACGGTGATAAGGTCTACCATCATATCAACCTGATCGAGGATCCTGATGGAGAAAATATCTGGACCATTCTTGCTGTACTTACGAATACAACCGAATACACGGCAGAAGATCCTCTGAAAGATCACACAGATTACAGAATATGGATCAGGTCCTCCGATGATTTCGATGCAAACGGTCCCGTGGTTACCTACGATTTCCGTGCAAACATACCTCCGAAACCGGTCAGGAATCTTACGGTAATAGATGCTGTCGGATCGGAGAACGCTCTCGACATTTCCTGGGATCCCTCTCCGGAGGATGATCTTCGGAATTATATCCTGATCCGGGATGGTGATCCCGGAATGAGTTTCAATGTGGATAACACCACCTCGTTTCGGGATTCAAATGTTGTAGACGGAACATCATATCGATATGCAGTTTCAGCGGTGGATTTGGACGGAGCCGTTGATCTTATCAACTTGACGTATGTGGAGGGCATACCCCTCGATGATGTGGCACCTGATCGGGTAACGAACCTGAAAGCTAGCGATCTTTACAATGCCACTTCCTCGATCTCCCTGAGTTGGGATACGAGCATTGACGGAAGGTTCCACCGATACAGGATATACAGAAGGAACGATTCATGGAGCGATCCCTTGATCGTTCACAAGACCAATCCGAATGATAGAAATGACAATACATGGATCGATCGGGATGTCGTCGATAACGCCACCTATCATTATGCGGTTACCGCTGTCGACGACAGCGGGAACGAGGATGCATCCGGACTCGTATGGGTCCAGGGGATCTCGATAGATGACAGATGGATCCCACCGGAGGAGACCGCGATCGATGGGACCGCTGAGTGCGGGAACGATGGTTGGATACCTTTGCTGGCCGTCTTAGTCCTGATAATCGGCATTGCCGCCCTGGTTGCAGGAGCCGGCATCTATCTCTACGGAAAGTCGGATCGTGAAGATGATCAGGAATTCGACTGAACCGCGGGAAAATTCGGGTTTTTGCTCTCATGCATAAATAGGGGGAGTACTAATATAGATATTACATCGAATACGGTTTCATTCGGAGGAGATCTCAGATGTTCATGGGCATTCGGAGAATATCGGTTTTTCTGATGATATTCATGCTGCTGTCGTTCGTACCCCAGATGGTCGATTCATCCGGTGAAACGGCTGCCCCAATCCAGGATTCTCCGGTCATATGGACCCATTACGGAAAAATGACCCTCGGACAGATCGAGGAATCGATTAACCACGGACCATTCGATCATGATTCCGATTTCAGGATTCTCCAGTTCGACGGACCCATATATCCGCATCAGACGGATGAGATCCGAAAACGGGGCGGAGTGATCGTGGATTACATTCCCGATTTCGCCTATATCGTTGATGCGGGCGGATCGGATATCGATGATCTTTTAATAATCGATGGTGTCGTGGGAGAGACGCCGTATCCTTCTGGAATGAAGATACACCCATCGGTCCTCGAATCCATACTTTCGGGGGAGCGGCATGACGATCTCGTCGTCGAGAGCTTCCGCCCGGATCCCGATATCGCTTCCGGGCTGGAGAGGTTCTCCGACGAAGTCGAACCTGTATCCACAACCAGATACGTGATCCACGACTGGTCCGGCGATATCATGGATCTGATATCCGTCGAGGGCATAAAATGGATAGAACCCAGATCAGAGTTCGTATTCCACAACAACGTGGCGGAAGGGATCATCGGTGTGACCGAGGTCTTCGACACATACGGACTCGACGGCTCCGGGCAGATCGTGGGTATAGCCGACAGCGGACTGGACACCGGCGTTGACGATCATAACACGACTGGGGACATCCACCTGGATTTCGACAACAGGGTCACCCTTTCCAACTGGTTCGGGGCCTCCGCTGATGACGGTATGGGCCACGGGACCCATGTAACAGGATCGGTGGCGGGGAACGGCAACAGATCCTCCGGGAACATAAAGGGCATGGCCCCCAATTCGTCGATATTCTTCCAGGGAATAATGGATGACGCCTTCAACCTCAGAACGCCCGGAAATCTCAGCGTGCTGTTCAGTGAAGCCTACGATAACGGCGTCAGGATCCACACGAACTCGTGGGGATCTTCCGGGAACTTCGGGCAGTACAGCTTCTCATCCTATGACGTCGATTGGTCGATGTACCACAACCAGGATCTTCTCATCCTGTTCTCGGCCGGAAACGACGGCAACGATCCGGACAGGGACGGAAAGATCAATCCCACGTCCGTCACCCCTCCCGCGACAGCGAAGAGCGTACTTGCCGTCGGAGCTTCTGAGAATCAGAGACCGACCACAGGGCTCATGGCATCCTGGAACTGGTTCGTGACCTCGGCCAATCCCATAAGCAGCGATCACATCTCCAACAACAGCGGCGGATTGGCGGCATTCTCCTCCAGAGGGCCGACCGTGGACGGGAGATACAAACCGGAGGTGGTTGCTCCCGGCACCAACATCCTGTCAACGAAATCCTCCGTGGAAACCCAGTCGATCCAGTGGCGGGGTTACGACAGCTACTATGTTTACATGGGAGGGACATCGATGTCCTGTCCCGTGACCGCAGGCATGGCGGTTCTGGTCCGTCAGTATTTCAATGATACAATGGGGGAAGCGGATCCATCCGGTTCCCTGATCAAGGCCGCCATCATCAACGGAGCGGTCGATATGACCCCCGGTCAGTACGGCGCGGCAAATCCGACGACACAGGAGATCAACGGAAGGCCCGATAACGATCAGGGATGGGGCAGGATCAACCTGACGAACTCCATATATCCCAGGGGAGGGACGCTGGCATACCTCGATGAGAAAGACGGCCTCAGGACCGGAGAGAACGTCACAAGGGTTTTCAGGGTGGATTCCAGCGACGAGATCAGGCTCACACTCTCCTGGGCGGATTTTCCAGGCCCAATATTCGGAAGCAAGGAACTGATAAACAACCTGGATCTGATAATAACCGCTCCCAATGGGACCCGGTACTTCGGCAACGATTTCCTTGCCCCCTTCGATGATGCAAGAGATGACGTCAATCCGACCGAGACCATAACCATCAGCGATCCCGCGGTTGGGTGGTGGAGGGTGGAGGTCGAAGGATACAACGTGCCGATGGGAAGACAGCCTTTTGCCCTGGTGCTCTCCGGCAACACGACCAACATCATTCAGGACGCCATCGGATTCGACCGTAATTTCTACTCCACAGACGGGGATACCGTAAAGATCCAGCTCACCGGCATGGCGCTTGCCGGAACGGGTTTCGTCGAGGTATTCCTCAATTCAACATCGCAACCGGCCGGACTTATCGTCAACCTGACCGAAAACGGTGATGAGGGTACTTTCGTTGGCTCGGTCACAACCAGCAACCGATCCACCTCGGAGCCGGGAATGATCTACGTTGAGGATAACGATACCCTGTACGTGAGCTATTTCAGCGCTCACATGTGCGGGATATGCGAGGATTCCGCCTCCGTCGTCAAGCCGATCCGGGTATTTCTGAAATGGAGTCCCGAATATTTTCTGACGTATTCCAAATACGATCTGATCCGGCTCGATGGATACGGTGATCCGGGCCACGATGTATGGTGGACGATCGAGGGTTCTCCACTGGGGTGGCTGGTTCTCCATGACGACGGCTTCGGCGGTGACTTCAACGCATCGGACGGTCTGTATCACTCCGATTATCACATAGTGGATGATATGAAGACCGGGGGCAGCATACTCCTGAAGATCGCCGACCCGTACCTCGGTGACATGATATACCGGGAGTTCAACATCTCGATTGACACGGGACAGCCAAGGACCCCGAAGAACCTCAGGGCATATCCGCTGGAGGAGGGGAACTCGGCCCTGTTGAAATGGGATAGATCGGACGAACCGGGCCTCTCTCATTACATGGTCTACGTCAATACCACACCTCCGGTCATCGATCTGCCAATGGAGAACTGGCAATTCCACATGAACACCGGAGAGAAGAACAACCACACAACTGTCAGGGGACTCGCCGACGGGATCCGGTATTTCTTCAGGGTATCTGCCGTGTTCGATTCGGGAAACGAGTCATCCGCCTCACTGTGGAACAGCACCATCCCCGAGGATCTGCTGGCTCCGAGGATCACCCTTCTGAATGAGAAGACGACGCTGTCAGGGACCGCTTCCCTGATCTTCGAGACCGATCCGGATACCGAGATGATCGAGGTCCAGTACTATCCGGACCTGAACAGGAACGATCTCCCCGATGACGGAATGGAATTCATGAACGCATCCAACTCCACGACGAACGTTGTCGCATGGGATACCAGGATCGGGGCCGGCGGTCCGGGTGACATGGACAGCATCATATTCAGGTTCAGGGCTTGGGACGAGGGACCGAACGTATCGCCATGGTACAACAAATCGGGATTTTCCGTGGACAACACGGGACCGTCGGGGATAACACTGGACAGGGTGCTTCCCAGGATCACGAGGATCAAATCCCAGAGGATATCGGGAACCACCGAGATAATGGCGACCGTTGATATCCTGATCAACGGAGAGCTCAGGGAAACCATCGATACGGGCTCGGTCGGCAAGTTCAGCCAGATAGTGGACCTTGACGAGGGTTTCAACGATATCATGATCAGGGCCTACGATCAGTGGGGGGCAGGTCCCACGGAGATCACCACCCGGGTAACACTTGATACGATGAGACCGATGGTCCACATCAACCATACCGGGGGGAACGTTTCGATCTCCAGAAACGGGACCAGGTTCAGCTCCGTTATCGAGGATCTGGGAATGGATCCGGAGTTCCGTGGAATAGGCAATATCACATGGGAGGTGATCGATCCAGAGAACAGGACCGGCAGGTTTTACGAAAATCAATCGCTGCGCCTCAGGTTCGAGCATCTCGGTGAATATGTCATAAAGCTCAGGGCAGTCGATCTGGCGGGGAACTCCAACATTACCCAGATCGGGATAAACGTTGTGGATCGGGAGACTCCCGTCGTTGTCATAAATGGACCTTCAACGATAAACGAGGGGACCGCCGTCGTCTACGATCCGGAAGGTACCATCGATAACGATCTCCTGATCCTCGAGCGGTACGAGACCTCATTTAATTGGTTCGTATCGGGACCGATGAATTGGACCCATTCCACGAAGACCAAGACCATGTCGGTGGTATTTCCACATCCAGGTGAGTTCATCATCCGACTCGCGATCACGGATGCGGGGGGAAACATCGGATACCGGAGCTTCACGGTTAACGTGAACGACATCACCCCTCCCATGGTCGAGATCCTCGGGCAGACATTCCTATTCGTCGGAGATCAGAGGACGTACACGGCCAACGTCACCGATAACGATCCGGAATTCCCGAAGGGGATCCTCTTCTACTGGACATTGTTCAGGATCGATGAGATCAACGGATCGGTGTTCCTGATCTCCACGAACGACACGTCATTCTCATACGACTTCGATTCCCCCGATGAATTCATACTCCGTCTGAAGATCACAGACGCATCGGGAAACAACAATACCGTGGAGAAGAGGATCTACGTCAGGGAGATCTCGGTATCCGGCGATGGGAATGATGGGATCGGATTATTGATCGTGGTGGGATTGATTTCACTTCTGGCGATACTGATCCTTGCAGCGATCGGAATCTACTCGTATGTGAAAAAGGAGAAGATCACCGACGTGGAATGGGAAGGGGATGAGGACGAGGATTTTGAAGAGGATGAGGCACCTTTGCAGGCCGAGCAGGAGAAAAAGATCATCGCGCGCATATGCAAACGAGCAGCAGTGAAAGCCGGAAAGTCTTTATCAATCTCAGAACAGGAGGCTTTGCTCAGCGATCTGGAAAAATGCC
>JBLIRG010000028.1:0-39606 GCA_049472195.1 Thermoplasmatota archaeon | reverse complement strand
TTTCAGGTTGTTATTGGCTATTAAGGTATTATCGAAGGATCCCAAAATCCCGTAATACGCATTGGAAAACTCGTTATCAGCAATAATCAGATCGGTGGAATTTTGAATATTAACCGATTCTATCATATCTGAAAAAACGTTCTTCTTCACCGTGATATTTTTACAGCCCCACATGTACAGAAATCCGAATAGATCACTGAATTTATTTTCACGAATGTTGATTTCCTCGCATGAGGCCATTGTCAGGAACACACCACGGGTTTTTTGATCTGCATCGATTATATCGATGCCGGAACAATTGACCAGTATCAACTGACTGTAATCACCATCGAGATCGATCTGTTTATCCTCATCCTTTATCATCCTGATGGGATTGCCATCGACCTTATTGGTCTCGTCCAGGTATATTGTAGAAAAATCAATTTCCTCTTCTCCAGATAGGAGTAGCCCGCAGTTTAACATGTAATTCTTCTCGAACAAAGAATACGGGGACTTCTCTATCGATATACCAATGATATTTACGTCCGATGACATGCTTCTGTTGAAATATATCTTATTATCGAGAATTTCACATCCCGCAGAATAACGAATCGATATTCCCGATCTTATGTCAGAGCAGTGATTTAATTCAATGGTGTTGTTGTCTGACTGATATAAAGTTATGCCGGCTCCATTGATCCCATCGTTCTCGAATGGATGATCATCATTTTCTCTGAGTATAATATTGTTATAAACATGATTATTATCGGATCCCTCGCCGAGGAGAATAGATGTATATTCGGTTCCTATGATCGAGTTGTTCCATATTTTCGAATATGTGATCCCTTTAAGTCTCATAGAAACTGAATTCCAAAGGAAGATATTATCGTGGATATCAATATTATTACCTCCAAAAAACTCCAACCCCTCATCGATCTTCTTAAAACTACAATCTTTGATGGTGATATTTTCGCTGTTTCTCAAGATAACAACTCCCTCATCCATCTCTTCCATAATACAATCTTGAATGGTTATATTGTTGGCGCCATCGTAGAGGTCGATCCCCTCCCGAATCTTCTGGAAGGTGCAGTTTAAAATTGATATATTGTTTACATTTTCATTGAGACTGATCCCGTCATTGATATCCTGGAGGGTGCAATCTTGAATTATAATATTTCGAGCATTCTCACGTATCTTTATACCCTCATCCAGATTTCCGATCAAGCAGTTTTGAATGGATATGTTGCTGGCTCTTCTTAATACGACAGCATCACCTTCGTTTGGATAACCCCAGATCTTGCAGTTACGGATTACCACATGAGAATTGGTATCGATTATCTCTATCCGGCCACCCCGTGCATTATCCATCATCCAGTTCTCGATTATATAAGGATCATTTTCAGATCCTGATCCTCCCACAACCCCGTTCTCAAGCGTGAATTGACTATTGCCCATTATGAATATCTCATCTCTGAGGACGAGCGATCCCTCATCAATAAGGTCTCCGTTTACCAATCGGACATATACTGCCCCTGAAGTTAATAATAGAATTGAAACGACAAAGAACGATGCTACCCTGCCATTCATTTTCTCACTCTCCTAAGATCTGACCGATGACTCCGATCATCAAATGATCAATTCATTGGGTTTCTTATTATTTCAATTACGATGACTAACGGCCGGTCAACCACTGGCTTAAATCTAATATAAAGGTGTTATGGCTGATAGCTGGAAGGGCATAGAACAAATAGTATGCAGTGGATTCACAGAACCGTGATCAAAAAAATCAGGGGTGCGGTTCTCGATATCGACGGGGTTCTTCGAAGAGGGCAGCAACCGATCAAGGGTTCCATCGAGGCTGTTCAGAGACTCGTTGCCGCGGGGATAAGGATCATACTTCTCACAAACAATTCAACCAAGACCAGGGATTCGATCTCCGAAGAGATCGAGACCATGGGATTTCCCAGGATCCCCGTTGTCAGCTCCGGATACGCTACCGCGGTTTACATAAAACGAGAATTCGGCCCCTCCAGAGTGCTGGTGGTTGGCGAGGAGGGATTGATGGAAGAGCTGAGGTTGCAGGGGCACGATCCTGTAAAGGCCGGGGATGCCGGAAGATTCGACATCCGCAATCTCAAAAGATCGATAGATACGACCATCGATATCGTTGTTGCCGGAATGGACCGATCTCTCTCCTACGGGAAGATCGCGGATGCTCTTCTCCATATCAGAAACGGGGCCGAATTCATGGGAACTAACTCGGATCCGACCTTCCCAATGGAGGACGGAATGGTACTTCCCGGAGCCGGATCAACCCTTGCTCCGATAGTATTTTCCTCGGGAATCGATCCCTTGATAATAGGAAAGCCCGATCCCTTCGGTACCCTCCTGGCTGTAGAACAGATAGGCCTGAGACCGGAAGAGGTGATCGTGGTCGGAGACAGACCGGATACCGACATCAAGGCCGGGATCAGTGCGGGTTGCATGGTCGCGAGGGTTCTAACCGGAGAGGTGGGACCGCTTGACGAACCCTCCTCTCCCGAATATCCGGATCTCCTGAGCGCCGTCGACGCACTACTTTAGATGATCGCCTATGGCATCCATCACAGATCTTCGCACATTCTCATCAGTGAATACCTCGAGATTTCCCGGAACCCTCGCCAGCGGGATGCCCGCATCCTCGAGAACCTTCATCGCGGGAACGGCCTTATCGTAGAATTCCCCGAGCCTTGACCTGATCTTCTCCTCGGTATCGTCGGATCTGAGAATTAGATCCCCCGAGCATACGTCGCAGTGTTCATTGTCCTTGGACGGCTTGAATTCGACATGATATACCTTTCCGCAATCCCGACAGATCCTACGTCCCATGGTCCTTCGGACGATCAGCTCGTCCTCGTTGTCCACAAGGACCATCAGATCGATCTTGAAACCGATCCTCCCGGAGAGATCGAGAAGGAATTTCGACTGATCCGGCGTCCTCGGATACCCGTCGAGAACCTGGCCGCTGTATTCATCCCTCGAGAAGAACGATTCGAAGAGTTCATTTGTTATCTCATCGGGTACGAACTTTCCGTCGTTCATGAAGTATTTGGCTTTCAATCCGAGAATGATCCCGTCCATATCGCCCTTGACCCCGGCGGCGGAGAGGGTTTTTGCAATCTCCTCATTTTCCGCGAAAGAGCCGCTCTCCTCGTCGTAGAAGGCGGAAAGATCCCCATCGAACCCGGATGAATTGAATGCTCCGACGTACTCGCGGAATATGTTTCCCGTTGATAGCTGCTTCAGACCGAACTCCGAGGTCAGCACATCTATTCTGGGCTGTTTACCAGCACCTGACTTTCCCATGACTATGACATTCTGAAACCGGGTATTTTGAGACACCTGATCACCAGCCAACCCAATCGGAACATGGTAATAAAGGATTGCGATGGTTATAACGGAAGAATGAGATTATCACTCCATTTTACCTATAAAATGCGAACTCGATCCCGTATCTAGAACACTTTATATAACAAATTGGTGATATATCAGATGCATCACCGGAGAGATGCTGATGAATGTGTCCCATATGCTCGAATTGATGAGCGATGAGTATATCCTAAGGATTTTGAATATTACGAAGAACAGGCCTCTCACGATATCCGATATCAGCAGGGATCTCGGTATTCCGATCGCCTCCTGCTACCGCAGGATCGAGGATCTGATCGAGGAGGATATGATCAGGGTCAGGGATCATCTGACGGACCGGGGGAGGAAAACAAAGGGATACGTCTCGACGGTGAAAAGGATGGATATTAAATACGACGTCGTCGACATTAGGATCGACATAACAAATCTGGACGGTACAAAGAGATCACTGGTCATGGATCTGAACCTTGAGATCTCGAAGGAGAGAGATGGCGTCCTCCCCGAAAAAATGCCCGTTCTCACAATCCCTGATGTCCCCAGGTTGTTGAAACCCGATATCGATGACACGCATTTCAAACCCGATATCCCCGCATTCGACGGGAGATTCGCGGACACCCTGAAGTAGGGGAGCTCGAAATCCCTCGTTTTTCAATTGACTTCCCGGCCTTTGCACACAGAAAGGACATAAGCTCCCAGTATCTCCGAGAATACAGGCACCTTCAGTTTATCCATTTCTATCGTGATCTTGTACCTGCCCGCGGTTTTCTTCGGAAATTCCGAAATATCCGATGCTTCAACCTTTTTCAGGTCCTCCCTCAGTCCAAGCCCCTTCATCTTCAGAAAGGCTTCCTTCGCGGAGAATATCAGAGTAACAAGCTCATCCTGGGAGACCTTCAGGGATTTCTGCCATTTCTTCATTCTCCCCTTCTCGTTATCGGTGAACGCCTCATCCTGAAATGCCGGATCCCGGGGTTCGGACAGCTCGATATCCACACCGTGCGGCACACAGGCAACGGAACATACCGCCCACCGGTGTGAATGCGATATGGATATCTCCAACCTCTCGCCGTTGACCGCCGCGTGGGGTTTCCCGAGTTCGTCGGACTCTATGACGATATCCGAAGAGGAAAGGACCTCCCCCCGCTCGGTCGACAGGAACCATGACAAGCCTCCTTTTGCTGCGATCCTTCCCGCGATATGCTCCCTCTTCCTCTTCTTCGTCATCTTTCCCCCGTCTATCCCGCTCCACTCTTCATCGGAGAAACAGCTCCTGTAAACCAGGAGATCCTTCGGCATTTTGTCGATATCGACCCTGAATACCCTGACGCCATCACTGTTGGACGGGATCTCCTCGTAACGGATGGAATTGTCTTCCTTGAGTTCCTTGTCGTAGGCCATCAGGGCTTTCAACCTGTAATCCTGATATGACATGGAGATGTTCCCATCCGCATCGAGAACCGTAACGTCGAAAGAGTAGGTATTCTCCTCTTCACCCTTGAACTTGACCCATGCGAAGCCCCTCTCGGACGGAGACATCCACCGGTTGATCGTCATCGATCCTACTTTGACCGGCAGGGCCATCAGCTTGAACTTATCCAGGACATAGGCTCCCGCCACCTGGAATCCTGCCTCGGTCTGCATCGGTATTGAAGTGAGATCGTCGTTTCCAACAGCCGTCGAGGGATCGAAGAGATCCGGGACAGGATGGTATATGCCCATGAACTCTCCGTCATCAAGAACATCCATTCCCTCTAGGACCCTGAATACGTCTCCGTGGAAAAGGTGACGGTACAGTTCATCCCTCAGAACCCTGGCCCTGACATCCCTGGGTTTGAGAGGGTGCCCTTCGTACTTCTTTCTGGATCTCTTCACCTTTCCCATCCTTACCGTTCCGGTGTAGTGCTCGTCAACGACCTCCTTTCCTCCCCTCATGACGGTAGATGTGAGCCTGATCGTGACCAGGGCCGATGCCCTCTTCCTTTCGACTACCTCGGCCTCGATCAAAACCTCCTTCGGGTCGTCAACATTCACAGCGCGGTGGAAGTACATGTCCTGGATACCCGTATACTCGAGATCGGGGACCAGGATCGATGCGGTTTCCGCGAATATCTCCATGCCCATTACACCCGGCAGAACCATCTTTCCCATGATGGAATGATCCGGCAGGAACCTCTCCCTTATTCCGTCAAGTGTTCTTTTGGCAACCAACCTATTATCGTCCCTGCTCACTATCTCATCAAGCAACGGAGCCGGTCCTTTTTCTGGTTCAAATACGGGTTTGGTTATGCCGTCCTCCCATTTCAGCAGGTTTTCCCTGTCCATCGGTCCCAGGGATCCCGAGTACAGGATCTCCTTTTCCCTCCCGTTGCGGATCTCGTCGATGGCATAGGCGATCCCGTCATTCACGGGAATGAAGGTGACCCCGCCTATCTCAAGAATGGTCTTGACAGAACCCCGGGAGGCCATGCCCACATCCGCCCAAGCGGACCATCCAACGGCTTTCACAAGACAGTTCTCGTGATATTTCCGGACGGCGCCGTGTATCTTGTTCAGGAAATCGTTTGCAGCGGAATAGTCAACCTGCCCTCCGTTTCCGAACCTCCCCGCCACGGAGGAGAAAGCGATGAAGAATTTGAGGGGATCCTTCCTGGTTGCATTGATCAGAGCCCGGGCTCCGTCGACCTTGGTATCGTAGACCATATCGAACTCCTCGGGGCTCTTGTTCGCCATCAGCTTGGATATCTCGACTCCTGCCGCATGTATTATCCCGTCGATCGGTCCGGCGCTCTTCACGACCTCCCTGATACCCTTCTCATCCTTCACGTCGAGGGAGTGGTATGTTACGGATGATCCTGCGGTTTCGATATCCTTGATCAGATTGTGTATCGCAATGCTCTTCTGAATTTTGGAGAACTCCTTGTTGAGAAGTACAGGGGTTACCTTTTCCCCCCTCGCCTTGATCTCCTCTTTCAACCTTTCTTTTTCCGCTTCCAAGCTGTTATCGTCAAGACCGGCAAGCCTCTCGACGTCCTGAAGTATCTCGGTCCTTCCCAGAAGATGGAGGTCAACTTTCGCCTGCCTTGAGATCTCCTTCACGATCTCGGCTGTTATGCCTGTCCCTCCGCCGGACACGAGGATCCTCATATCGTCGTCTATCTTCATGATCCGGGGTGCGGCGGGTTCCACGATCCTCAGGGCCGGGGATATCCTGTCCTTTCCATCCCATCCGATCTCCAATGGCGTTTCGGCATGGGAGATCTCCGAGGCGATCCGTTTCATGGCGTCGTCGATATCAACCTTCTGGGGCAGGTCGATGGACATGACCGTGGCTTTTCCGTATTCCCTCTTCACCGCCTTGGTGAATCCGGATACCGCGCCGTTCACGGGATTGACATCCCGATCGAGGCCGAACCTTCCGCCCATCGATGTGGCCGAGATGAAGATACCCTCGTTTTTGAGCCTGTCACCTAGGCCTTTTCCGAGCTTGAACAGGGTCTTTACCGCATTCTCGCTCTCCTTCTTCCAGTTCCCGATGGAGGGATCGGCATCCAGCGTGAGCGGGTAGATATTGACCAGACCGTCAACATCGGATAGATCTATCTTATCCGTCAGTACGTCCTTGGGATCGGCGTATACGATATCGGCTCCCAGAAATTGGCCTGCAGCCTTTACTCCACTCTTGCCCCCTCCCATCAATATTACCTTCTTCCCTTCAAGGGGTTTCGTCGTAGCAAACGGGACATCCTCGACGACATCCGCCTGGAGGACCCATCTGTTAATCCTCTCCTTCAGCCGATCGACCGATACGGCGGTTTCTACCTCAGGTTCGATCCTCGGCAGATCGACGGGTTTATGGGATCTCTCCGCGACGTAATCGATGATATGGCGAAGGGTCGGGAACTCCGAGAGGTTAACCGAATCGTCCTTGGGAAGATCGAACTCCTCACGCGCCATGGAAAAGAGCTCCACCTGTTTTACCGTGTCCACACCGAGATCGGCCTCGAGATCGAGGTCGAGTTCGAGCATATCCTCGGGATATCCGGTCTTGTCCGCCACCACCATGATAATTTTCTGTTTGATGGATTCCCAGTGGGGATGGCCTTCTCCGAGAGGTCCTTCTGCTGCGGTTTCCGCGGTTTCGGCCTCAGGTCCCTTTACCTTCGTGGATTCCGGAACCGTGGGCAGCGAGAGCTTTGCCACGTAATCGATGATATGCCGAAGTGTCGGGAACTCCGAGAGGTTCACCGAATCGTCCTTGGGAAGATCGAACTCCTCACGCGCCATGGCGAAGAGCTCCACCTGCTTGACGGTATCGACTCCGAGATCGGCCTCAAGGTCGAGATCCAGTTCAAGCATGTCCTCCGGATATCCGGTCTTGTCCGCCACGACCGAGATGATCTTGCCGCGGATCATTTCCCAGTGTGCATCCTTCGATTCTGCCGGAGCTTCAGAGGTTGTCACCGATATCCGCTCTCTCTGAGCTTCCGGTTCGACCTTTTCCTTTACGGGGAATTTGGGTTCGATAGTGATCGAACTGTCGGCAACGTAATCGATTATATGACGGAGGGTCGGGAACTCCGAGAGGTTAACCGAATCGTCCTTGGGAAGATCGAACTCCTCACGCGCCATGGCGAAGAGCTCCACCTGTTTCACGGTATCGATACCCAGATCAGCCTCGAGATCGAGATCCAGTTCGAGCATGTCCTCGGGGTAGCCGGTCTTCTCGGATACCGCTTTGAGTATCTTATCCTTTATCAGATCCCAATCGGATCCCGCTGCCTCTTCCGATGCTGGGGCAGTGGATTCAACCTTATCCGCTTCCCTTCCGGCAGTCGCGGGTGAAGGTCCCTTGAGAGGTCCTTTCGAGCTCTTCGCGACGTAATCGATAATGTGCCGAAGAGTCGGGAAATCGGACAGGTTGATGCCCTCGTCCTTGGGCAGGTCATATTCCTCCCTTGCCATTGCGAACAGCTCGACCTGCTTGACGGTATCTATTCCCAGATCGGCCTCGAGATCGAGATCCAGTTCGAGCATGTCCTCGGGGTAGCCAGTCTTCTCGGCAACTACCTTCAGGATCCTCTCCTTGATACCATCCCAATCGCTGATATCCTCCATCTTTGACGCGGCAGGTGAGGGTTCATCGGCTGCCGTCATATCGACGGATTCTGCGGGTGCTTCGGCTGTTGCCGGTGATTTCTCCATCACGTAATCTATTATATGCCGAAGCGTCGGGAAATCGGACAGGTTGATGCCCTCGTCCTTGGGCAGGTCATATTCCTCCCTTGCCAGGGCAAAAAGCTCGACCTGCTTGACGGTGTCTATTCCAAGATCAGCCTCGAGATCGAGATCCAGATCAAGCATATCCTCGGGATAGCCGGTCTTCTCGGCGACTACTGAAAGGATACGGTCCTTCACATTATCCCATCTGCTCCCCGCCGCTTCTTCCGCCGGTTTTTTCTCATCCTCCGATTTCGATTCGGGTATTTCCTGGGCCCCGGCTTCCTCCTTCACCACCATTCTCCCTTTGTTCAGTATGATATACTGGATGATGTGCCTCAGGGTGGGATATTCCTTCAGGTTAACCCCCTCATCCTTGGGAAGATCGAAAAATATCCTAGCGGATCCGAACAGTTCGACCTGCTTAACGCTGTCTATCCCCAGCTCCGAATCGAGATCCGCGTCGATATCTATCTCCTCGACTGGAATACCGGTCTTGTCCGAGAATATCTTGATGAGCCGGGTCCTGATCATCTCGAACTCCTGTGGATCCACATCCTTGTACTCCTCCCTCTCGTAACCTATGACTGAGGAACCTCTTCTTATCGCCCTGTGGCGTATCAGATTATCCCTTCCCTGATCCTTCAACCGGAGCACGTTCTGTGAAACCTCGAGCTCCGAGGGCTTCGTCGTGGCAATAGAATCCAGCCAGTTTTCGTATATCTCCTTCGAGAAGTACCTCTCGGTGGAATCCGATCTCTTGAGGAGAAGAAAAGCAAGCTGGGACCCGAATCCCGCGGCGAGCCGCAGGCCGAATCTCCTATCATGTTTTCCCCCTCTCGACAGCTGCATCCCTTCGAACTGCGGGTCTATCTCCTCGGGAGTGAGGTTGGCGATCGGGATCGCAACTCCCTTTTCCATGCATTTGATCAGAACCGGGTCCTCGAGGCAGGCTCCGAACGCGTGCCCTGTATACCCCTTGGTATTCAGTATTATGATCTCCCTGAACTTCTCTCCGAATGTCCTTCGAAGGGATTCCACCTCGGCAGCTGAGGAACCTCCCCTGGCCGGAGTGTAGGTCTCATGGGACATGAACAGCAGGTCCGGCGCGATTTCATCCCGATTTATTCCCTTCTCCTTCTCCACCTGGGTCATGAAGCGCTCCATGGACCTGGATATATGGGCGACGTCGAGCCTTGATCCGTGGAAGGCCGAATTTCCGATGTGGGATCCGAGGATCTCGACTATGGGATTCATGCCTCTCCTTCTGGGCTCTTCCTCCGCCTCGACGACGAGCGCCGCCGCACCGGATCCCAGGATCATTCCCTTTCTCCTTCGGTCGAACGGGAGAGCTGACTTGGTCACCTCCTTTTCGTTGGTCAGGGCGCCGAGGGACAGCATGCCGGATCCGAACCATTCCAGATTGGCTTCCGATGCAGGATCATCGGCTCCCAGGACGAGTACGCGCTTGCATCTCCCGGCCTGTATCCAGTCCTGTGCCAGGGATATGGCCTGTGTTGTGGAGGCGCAGGCAGAGTTCACCTGGGTATTCGGACCCTTTGCCTTGATGTACTGGGCAAACTGGGTGTGGCCCATGGCTAATATCTTGAACATGAACAGCCTGGGTATCTGATATTTTTCATCGGGATTCTTGGACGCTTCCTCGTACCAATTATCCAGGTCCCTCTCCAGATCGGAACCCTTGACCTTTTCCTTCAGCCTTCCGTAAAGTGCTTCCCTTTCCTCCCCTCGTGCGGAGGATATCTTTGACGTGTAATAGGATACCAGTTCCTTGAAAAGGTTGTCAAACCCTGGGAAGGCAGATGCAAATATGATGCCCGTGTCCTCCTGCATCTCTATCGGAAGCTCCCATTCCTCGGGCAAAAAGGATCCTGTCGAGGTCTGGGCATATCTTTTTACCAGCGGAATCCCGGCATCCCTCAGCGCGAGGAGTCCCGAGGCGAATGCCAGTTTCGAGGTGGTGTCCAGGACCTTCACGAGGTTCTCGGAAACCCCGAACTCCTCAAGCAGATCGAACTCCCCAAGCATTCCCGCGAGATGGGCGACCTTGGAACCGTCGTCCAGTTTGATCATCTCGGCGCTTCCGTCTGGTTTCTTGTCAACCCGGATGATGTTCTTATCGATGAACTTGTGAGTGAAATCATCGTCGATGGTCTCTATGAGATTCCTGCCCTCTATTAGAAGATCGAGATTTTCATCCGTGAACACTTTCTTGAACCTGCCCGGCAGACCAAAGGCAGCTCCCGATATCACAACGGGGACTCCCTTTCTTGTCGGCCTTGTTATTCCGGATCCGGAGAAGTCGACGTCCTCTCGTTCCTCCTCGATCAGCGAGCTTGCCGGCAGGTTCGAATGGATCTCCGAAAGGAACCTGCCTATAGCAGACTGATTTTCCCTTATGAAGTTCGAGAAGCTGGTGCTGGAGCCGGGGGAGGCCTCTATCGTACCCCCGGTGATCGGCACAGTTGATTCAAGCGGTGACCCAGCCGGTTCTTTCCTGTACTCGACTATATACTTATCATAAGCATGTATGAAATCACTCTGATAGAAGGACTCGTCATCAAGAGGCGGGAGCCTAAGATCATACCCCAGGGACCAGAGGGTGCCCATCATCTCGTTGAAGGTCCGAATACCGCCTTTCTTCGGATGATTGGAAAGTACCGGGAAAGCCTCCCTCTTCTTCACATGGTCCTCGAGAATGTTGTAAGCGAAAGAGGCAAGCGCCCTTTTTGGTCCGACCTCGATGAAGGTCCGGCATCCGTCATTGTAAGCCCTTTCCACCTGGGACATCCACTCCACCGACGATGCTACCTGTTCCTTGAGAAGATCCAGAACCTCCTCCTTGATCTCGGTCGGATCCCCTTCCATCGTGTAATAATCGGCGGTCACGTTGGACAGGATCGGGATCTTCGGGGGATTTATCTCAAGTTTCGACAGGTAGTTCCTGAGAATGCCCTTGACTGGCGCAACGACACCCGAATGGAAGGCATGTGAAACAGGTATCAAGAATGCCTCGATCCCTTTTTCCTTGAACTTCTCTATGGCATCGTCCACTGCCTTGCCGTTCCCGGCAATTACGGTCTGAACATGACAGTTCTTGTTTGCCGCTATCACGTATCCCTCGACCCCTTCCAGAATTTCTTCCACTTCTTTGTAACCCGCGCTCACCGATGCCATTTTCCCCGGATCGTCAATAGGCAGATCCCTCATCTCCCGGCCCCTCGCGGAAACAGCCTTGAGAGCATCATCGAAATTCATTATCCCGGAGGCTATCAAAGCGGCATACTCTCCGAGGGAATGGCCCATGACAAGATCCGGCTTCATGCCGTAGGCGAGAAGCATCTTGTAGATCGATGTGTCAGCAGTGAGCATGGATGGTTGATTATACTCGGTCTGGCGCAGGGTCTCCGATGCCTCCTTGAATTCATCGGTTCCGACCTCGACGTCAACATATACGTAAGAGGACAGTGGGTTCGGGATCAGGTCCTTCATGACCCGGTCGGCTTCCTTGAAAGTATCGGATACGATCCTGTACTTCTCCTTCAGGTCCTTCAGCATATTGATGTACTGGGAGCCCTGGCCGGGGAACATGAAGCAGGTTTTTCCGTGGTCGATCCTCTCCTTGTCTCCTACGAAGATCCCCTTGACGGCCAGAGCCATCAATCCCTTCTCGTCCAATCCCACACGCTTGATCATTTCCAGCTGCTTGTGGAAGTGTTCGGGATCATCCACCACGACCGATAACCTGTATCTCGGTTCCGGTCGAGGAACCGATAAAAGATCCCTCATACGTCCACCTCCCGCGCAGTGCTCGGTGACCCGCTTCGAGGTCTCCTCGGCCTGCTTGAGGAGATCCATCGGATTATCGGATGAAAACAGGAAAACCTCGCCCTCGAGATTTCCCTTACGGGAAAGGTACGACCCGATTCCCTCCATATCGACCTTCCTCTCCACGAGATCGTCGGGTACCGGGGGAGTGAATGTCTGCTCCTTTGCCTGTACCATTTTGACCGTGGATTCGGCTTCGGCCTTCCTCCTCTTGTATTCATCGAAAATATCCATATCGAACTCCTCGAGGATCACGTGGAAATTTGTTCCACCGAAACCGAACGCCGAAATCCCGCACCTCCGTGGAACATCAGGGGCTATCCTCTCCCATTCCTTCGGCTCGGTTATTATGTAGAACGGTCCCTGGTCCCAGTCGACGTAGTGGTTGGGCTTCTCGAAATTTATCTGGGGCGGCAGGGTCTTGTGGTGCACTGCCAATGCAGCCTTGGCAAGACCGGCCGCTCCGGCAGCCGCTTTCAGATGACCTATCTGTGATTTCACCGAAGTGAGTCCGATCGAATTCCTGGGAAGTCCCTTGAATATATCTATCAGGCTGTTGGCCTCCGCAACGTCGCCCACAGCAGTAGAGGTACCATGTGCCTCGATGAATGATATCGTTGATTTGTCCACTCCTGCATCTTCCATGGCTTTGGTTATAGCCAGTGCCTGACCCTTGGGGCTTGGAGCGGTTATCCCCTTCCCCTTTCCATCGGATGAACCGCCTATTCCCTTGACGACTGCATATATCTTGTCTCCGTCGCGAACGGCATCAACTACCCTCTTTAGTATGAACATGCCGCATCCCTCTCCCATCATGAAACCGTTGGCCCCGTCGGAGAAAGGCTGGGATTTATCCGGGGTCAATGCCCCGATCTTGGCGAATTCAACGAAGGCCTGAGCGGCCATGAGGGAGTCCGTACCTCCGGTTACCGCGATATCGGCGCGGTCCAAAAGCAGCTGATCCCTGCTCGATGAAAGGGCCGCAAGCGTCGATGCGCATGCGGCATCGGTTATGTAGTTCGGCCCCATGAAATTGAACATATTGGCAAGCCTGCCAGCGGCTACGTTGGGGAGCGATCCCGGCATTGAATCCTCGTTGATATCGATCATATCTGCTGTGAGCAGCTTCTTGACCTGTGGCATCAGTCTATCCCTGATCCCGTCCGGAAGTTCCTTCCATACCTCGCTCTGTCTGCAGAATTCCTCGACGTCGGAATGTCCGACCCTCATCGCAGCATAATCCCTGTTCTCCCCGCCCCCGGAATTGGCCACGATGGTAGCAATTCTTGTCCGGTCAACTTCCTGGTTGTCGAGTAATTTCGAATCGATCAGGGCCTCATGGGTTCCAACGATTACATATCTCTGAAATCGATCTATCTTATCGGCGACCTTGGGAGGTATCTTGTAATCGAAAGGATCGAATTTGAAATCCCAGAGAAAAGCCCCTATCTTGGAGTATGTCTTGTCCTCGGCCTTGGGATCCGGATCGTAATGAACCTTCCAGTTCCATCTCTCCTCCGGCACAATTCCCATGGCATCGATACCGTTGATTATCATTTTCCAGTAATTATCCACTCCGATTCCTTTTGGGAAGACGGCTCCCATCCCCACTATTGCCACCGCGTTGTCATAGTAATCGGAGGGAACCCGTTTCCCATCAACAGTTACATCTCCGGTCTTTTTCTGGGGAAGGCCTGCCGGTTTTCTATCCCTTACCTTCTCCAACGAGGGCTTGTCCGCGGTTTTCACTTCGTTCACCTCATTCAGTTTTTTTATCACGGCCTTGAGATCTCCCAAGCCCTCCATTTCCTTCGCATACTTGCCGGAAGATCCAACAATGATCAGACCACCGTCGGGATCGTCCGATCGAAATGCTCCCGCAGCCCTGTCAGCCGCCTCCGCTTTCAACTGCTTGTATATCTCCTTCTGAGGGAGGTTCTCATCGTGAAGTCTTCCCTCGATTTCCGCCATCTCAACCGATGCTTTGGTCCCTGCCAGAACAGAGAAAGGACGACCGATGGAATCCATGAGATATGTCGATTTCCCACCATTCCTGATCGTTTCCTTAATCCTTTTCCCCAATGGAGATTCGGGAAGTGTGTATACCTGAGAATCAAGTACGAATCCGGTTGCGCCAGCACTTTCAAGGGAACCAATGGTTCCGATCGACACATCGCCCTTGACGATTATCGGACCTCCCTTCCCAACCTTTGCACAGATGGAGAGGATATCCGCGGTGCTCATTATCGAGACCCTCCCACTGCCCTCGGAACCTCTGAGCACGAGACCGTCGGCACCAGAGCCGATGCTGGACTGTGCCTCGTCCAGGGTGCAGACCTCCTGATATACCTTGAGCCCCATGGAATGGGCCGTATCGTAGACACCGGACCGGACCATGTCAGGAAGCCCTTCCTTGGGGGTGGTAATTATGATCTTGAGATTTGACGGGATCTCCCCGGACATAAGAGCCATCAGCTTGTCCGATAGTGGATCGATCCTTATAGCGAAATCATATTCGGTCTTTCCGAGCTCCTCTATACCCGATCTGATCTCCTTTTTGTCCAAAAACTCCAGATCGTATACTCCAACAGCTCCTGCAGCACCGGTCTCCTTCAACAGTTTTACATCGGGAATGCCCGGAGGATTGTAAATATAAAACATCCTTTCCATATCGATCAGTCTCCGAAACGGTTCGTATTGACGGCCCTCATTATCCCTTTCCTGCGATTGTGCTTTGGCAGGACTTCACTTATATGTTAAGGCGGTTTTTCCATATCCCAAATTAGGATATAAAAATTATGTATCATTCAACTGTAATTTTTTAACATTTTTTACTTATAGTCGAACTTCATCCTAAATATTTGTAAAGATCATGGGGATAAGATATCTAACAATCTTGTATCAATGGGTGAATTTTTCGTGAAAATGATCATTTGCACCTCTGGGCAAATCCGTTTTATTACAGAAGAGCGAATGGATTCGTGGACTTAAGTTACCGCTTTGATCTTTGTTGATCAGAATAGACCTACACTTGAAAGGAAATCGGGCTGGATGATCGTTTCCGTCGGCATTGAAAAGATAAAAAGAACCATCAAGACCATCAGCAGTATCAGAAATGCACACCCTGCGAGGGTCAAGCTGGAGGTTATTATACCTGCAATGGCCAGCGGTTTGCCCTTGTAAGTGCTGTCTTTGTTTATCTGGCCTACTGCCATTATTCCAAGAACCAGACCCACCAGAGCGGCTATCAAAGCGATCGGGCCCAGGAAAAAAATGCAGTAATATGTCATAACCCCGATCCCCATCAACAGGATGGATCCGCCCCCGCATGAAAGGGAGGCGATCGCCAGACCGTTGAATTTCTGTGGAGGGGAAAAGGGTTGATTGAAACCACCGTAATACCCCTGACCACCGTATTGATAGTAACTCGGATCGTAACCATATGGATTGTAATTTCCGTAATAAGGTTGGGATGATTGATCACCGGCTCCGGGCTGATATCCAGGATAATTTGGTACACCGCTCCCTTCCATGGAGAATGTAAACGTGAATATCACTTAAATAAATAACTAAAAAAAAATATGGAGGGGATCCGGCGATCCCCGCCTTGAATTCGAAACAGACTGCTTTCGATCAGTTCACCTTTATCTCGATGGACTCCTTCTTCTTCGGTTCCGTTTTGGGAAGGTCTATCGAGAGGATACCGTCGACCATTTCGGCAGAGATCTTCTCCCTGTCCACCTCGCCTGGCAGCTGTATGCATCTCCTGCATGAATGGGATATTCTCTCCCTCATGAGATATCTCTCATCCTTCTCCTCCTTGCTCTCCTCCTCCTGTACGCTTATCGTGAGAATATCCTCCTGAAGATCTATCTTGACGTTCTCCTTCTTGACCCCGGGCATCTCGACGTTCACGACGAATTTATCCTCCTCATCCCGAAGATCCATGGGCATACCGTAATTTCGCACATTGAACCTTACACGGGGTGAGTACTCGTACGCTGCCAGGGGATTCCAGAATATGTTCTCCATATCCCTCCTGAACGCATCGAAAATACCATCGATGTCATCCCACCTGTTGGATACGGGCACTCCCGGACTCTTTCTCAATACCAGCCTGCTGTCGTTGTTCCTTGCCATTATATCACCTCGCATTTATACCATGTCATATTTCAGTATACAACTTAAAGTATACTAATATAAAATGTATTATATATAAATTTCGATTTGAAATTTCACATATTAAAAAACAACGAATCGGAAATCGTGAATTTTAATGAGGTCCCGTACATCGTGAATATGGCCCTGAGAGGGATGAAATGACCTCTATTGATACCCGAGCTCTTTTATCAATGCCGGGATAACGTCGAACAGATCACCGACGATGCCCATATCCGCTATCTGGAATATGGGCGCCTTGGGATCCTTGTTTACTGCCACTATGAATTCGGATCCCCGCATGCCCACCTGATGCTGTATCTTTCCCGATATTCCTACGGCGATGTAGAGCTTAGGCGATACGGTCTTGCCAGTCTGGCCGACCTGTATTTCGCGGTCTCTCCATCCGGCGTCCACAACCGCCCTTGAAGCACCGGTTGTTCCACCCAGAACACGGGCAAGCTCATCGATAAGTTGAAAGTTTTCCGCAGATCCGAGTCCGATCCCGCCGGAAACAACGATATCCGACTCTTCGAGGTCCATGGCTTCTGATCGTGTTTCACCGACAATCTCCCTTATCCGGATCCTCAATGATCCCTCATCGATATTCACGGGAACTTCCACTATCCTCGGAGTTTTGTCAGGATATCGATCCCCCACCTGGAAAACGTTGGGTCTCACCGTCGCCATTTGGGGCCTCACATCGGGCGAGACGATATCCGCCATGATATTTCCACCGAAGGCGGGTCTCGACTGCACGAGGTTGCCGTCCCGGATATTCAGCCCGGTGCAGTCAGCCGTCAGTCCAACGGATATGGCAGAGGATATTCTGGGAGCCAGGTCCCTTCCCTGATGCGTGGCCGGGAAAAGGACTATGTTCGGCCTGTATTTCAGGATCAATCCGGACATCAACGAGGAATATATATCGGTGTCGTAATGGGCCAGATCAGGGGATTCCGCAGTGTATATGATGTCTGCACCCTGGTCCGCCAGGATGTCTGACAGATGACCTATACCGGAACCGATTACAACGGCCCCCACTTCCTCACCGGTCTGTCCCGCAAGCTCCCTTGCCTTTGTTATCAGCTCGAGATTCACCTTTCTGTTCCCGCTGTCCTTTATCTCGCAGTAAACCCAAATGCCTCGATAGAGGGAATGATCCACCTCCTTTCCTGCCGGTCTGCGGAAATCGATCGCGTTGAATTTACATGCCTTGACACACGATCCGCACAGAGTGCATTTCTCATCTATGACCGCCTTGCCGTCAGTAAGGGATATTGCATTGAACGGGCAGAACTTGACGCAGAGGCCGCATCCCACACAGTTTTCCGATATTATTTCGATCCCCATCTAATCCACCTCCCCGTGAACGATGCCGATCTCCCTGAGCCTCTTCGCGAGGTTCCTCACCTGGGTTCCTGTGTCTCCCCTGAGCATCTCCACATGACCCCTGGGTGGAGGAGAATACGTCCTTATCATCTGGGTCGGTGATCCGGAGAGCCCGAACTCCGATGGATCTCCGCCGATATCCCCTGCATTCCATACCTCTATTCCGATCTTTCTCGTCCCTAGGATACCTTTTATTGATGGTATTGCTGGAACATACGACGGAGGCGGCATCCCTGCTATGAGGATCGGGGGTTTCGACTCCAGAATCCTTATCCCTCCCTCCATCTGCTGTCGCATCACGATCGATCCGTTCTCAAGTTCGACTGACTCGACATATGTCGCCTGTGGAAGATCCAGAAGCTGGGCCACCTCCGGACCCACCTGCCCCGTATCGCCGTCGATAGCCTGCTGTCCGGCCATTACGATGTCAAAGGACCCTATCTTTCTGATACCGCGGGCCAGGGTGTATGATGTTGCCCATGTGTCGGATCCAGCGAACTTTCTGTCCGAGAGCAGAACGGTCCGATCCGCACCGAGTGCGAGACATCTCCTGAGGGCTTTCCCCGCCTGGGGCGGACCCATGGAGAGAACCGTGACCGTCCCTCCCCGAGCGTCCCTCAGTTTCAGTGCTTCCTCAAGGGCGAACTGGTCATACGGATTCAATATGGATCTGACACCTTCCCTCACGAGAGTGTTCGTTTCGGGATCGATCCTCACATCAGAGGTGTCCGGGACCTGTTTTACCAGAACTATTATTTCCATTTCCTATCAACCCCTGAATGCTTCCATGAGCCCCCTGCTCACTATTTCCCGATCCTCCATCATACCGATCTGTGCCGCCATTACTTCAGCATAGCCGGATGAATCGAGTATGTTCTCGTTCCCCTCTTCCCCATATCCTATTACCATTGCCGTCCCCTCTGCGGCGACAATTCTCGCGACCTCGCGGGCATATGATCGTGACATCGCCCTGTATACATCCGGGGGAAATCGTATCGAGTCCGGATAATCATCCAAGGAAGAGCTCAGGCAGAATGACATCGATGCTTCCGCCATGGCGATCAACCTGCCCAGTTTCATCATCACGTATTGGTTGCGGGTCAACCGGTTGATCCTGCATTCCTCCATTATCGACGCCATTGATTCCATCGTCAGCGAGCATATCAGCGCTCCCGCGTCGTTCACCCGCTCATGCAGTTCTCTCATGCGGCGGGCCGAATCAAGGTAATACGAGCCCCGGCTCTTGAGATGCTCCTGCCACCTGTTCCGCGTTATGGTCATCTCGAGCATCTCGTTGGTCCCTTCGTAGATCTGGGTGATCCTGACATCCCTCTTCAGCTTCTCGACCATGTATTCCCTGACATATCCATATCCGCCCAGGGCCTGTATTGCATCCTCGGCGGCTCTGTTCCCGGCATCGGTTGACATGTATTTTGCAATCGCTCCCTCGGTCTGAAGCCCTTCCTCGTCTCCGTCCAGCCTGCGTGCGACATATTCTATGTATGATCTGCCGGCTTCCAGACGAACTGCATTGTCAACGAGGAGTTTGTGGACGTAGCCCTGCTTCTCCGACAGAGGGGTTCCGGCTTGAATTCTGGTCTGGCTGTATCTTATCGCCCTCTCGAGAGCTTCCCATCCAGCACCCAATCCGAATGCGGCCACCATCAGCCTGGTGAAACCGAACACGGCCTGGGCCTGGGTCAGTCCCTGGCCTTCGACCATTCCGACGAGGTTCTCCTTGGGGACGTATACATTGTCGAAGGTGACTGATGATGTATTTGCGGCCCTGATTCCGTGCTTGTCCTCGGGTGCGCCCCTGGTTATCCCTTCCCTGTCACCTTCCACGATGAACCATCCAACAGCCGCCGGGTCCTTCGCAAGCACGAGGAACATATCGGCGATCGCGCCGTTGCTGATCCACTGCTTGGATCCAGATATCCTGTAACCTATCAGTTCACCGTTCTCCCTGACGGGAACTGCAATCGTCGTGAGAGCACCGAGATCCGAGCCTGCCTCGGGTTCGGTTGCACAGTAGGCAATGAGCAGGCCCTCCTCGGCAAGCCTGTTGAACCAGTACTCCTGCTGCTCCCTCGTACCTCCCTCCCGGATCGGGTCCATGCCCAGGAAGCTGGCGAAAACGGCGGTGGCAACCCCCAGGTCGATCCTCGCGAGCTCCTCGCAAATCCTGTATATGTCGAAAACACCTGCCCCCGCTCCCCCGAACTTCTCCGGGATCAGGAGAAGGTGAACTCCGAGTATATTATGATCGTACATATCGTCGAGTTCCATCTTCGGCAGCTCGCCGTTTCTGTCCAGGAACAGCATCCTCTCCTCGTCGAGATGTCTCCCTGCATATTCCCTGACGCTTTCGAGAAGCATCTCCAGGGTTTCCGGGTCCAAGGCTCCCATTCATATCAGCTCCGCAGATCTAGACTAACAATTTATCATAAGTCGGAAGGACCCTAAAACCATCCCGGATAAAAAATTTTAGAGGATCGTGGAATGGTTTTCAAGCGGATTCGTTACTTATCGTCGAAGTTCATCCCATACGGGAAACATCGAACATCCCATCACGGCATCCCTCGTCCTGCCGGCTGATCCCTTTCCCACGATCCTGTTTGAGATCGGTCATGAAAACAATTCAGTCGATATCCGTTAAATTCGGCCCTGCACTTAAAACATGTTTCAAGCGCAACCTAATAGACAAAGCCTCTCAAATCCGGATGTGATCTTGTGCGGATCATCAATGAATGTTCAAAGCCATTAAGGACATTAAATTCATAAATATTATATAAACGGGAATTCATGAAAAGCAGATGGAATTCATTCCCGGATGGGCTCTCGCAGCGTCGCTAGCTGTCCTGACCGCACTGACTTTCATATTTATCGCCTCGATCGTCAGTTCATCCTCCAGGAGATCCCTTTTCCTTCTCGGATTCCGGTATTCCACAAGGTCCCCTGGGGAAACGGTGGCGATGGCGCTTCCCGTTGCACTGCTGATCGGGATCGTGTTCGCATCCCTGTCGGTTGGTGACGGACTGTACACTATGGTCGAGGAGAACACTAAGGCAAACCTTTCAGATGTGGATGTCGTCATCTCCATACCGGATTTCATGAACGAGGAAATATGGCTGAATACGGTTTCAGCCAGCGGTCTGCCCATACGAGATTCGGCAGGGATAGTGGACCTAAACGGCCTCATATCCGGGTCGGGGGGAGGTAGAAGAACAGGGGCCAGGATAATCGGCGCATCAGACAGCATACATCCCATTCTGCCGATTTACATAAACGGGGACAGGGTTCAAGAGCTGCCCGGCAGGTATGAATGCATGATAAATGAGGAAACCTCGGATGTTCTTGGTATCGGCCCAGGTGAAAACGTCAGGATGGAGATACATCCAGGTGACCTGGTGGGTTCATCCCTGATCGATTACAACAGGGACAGGATCGAGGTATTCAACCTGACCGTGAGATCGGTTATAGACAACTCCGGAATCGGGAGGTTCAGCGCGGATTCCTCCCCGAACATATCGCCCATGGTGATCCTGGAAAGGAGCCTGATATCCGACAGGCTTGATCGGTCCGGGGAGGTGAATTCCATACTCGTTGATATCATCGGAGCGGAATCGGACGACGATCTCGAGGATGAGATGGGAGATATCAGAGCGGCTCTGGACAAGATGATACCGGGAGAGGAGGGAGGATTTGCGTTATCGATATCGGACCGATCGGGCGACATCGCCCTCAGGAATGCAGATTTCTTCTTCGAAGCCGGGGAACTTGATATTGAGAACATTCCCCACATCAGAACCAGCGCGTATTTTGCGGATTCCATACGATCGGGATCCCTCAGGACATCCTATCCGGTGGTAGCGGGATTGGATACGGGAGCCGGTTCCGATATCGTGATGACCGGAACTGACGGCTCGGAAGTGATCCCCGATCTCGCCGGGAACGAGATCATAATCAACAACTACACCGCCCGGGTCCTGAACGTGACAAAGGGAGATACCGTCACGATGGATCTGAGGGTTGTGGACAACCGGGGCGAGTTGATCGAGAGAAGAGGGATCTTCACCATCGTCAGCGTGATCCTCATCGAAGGTTTCGGGGCCGAGAACTGGTACGTCCCGGATGTGAAGGGCGTTACGGATGCGCCCACCTGTTCCTCCTGGGACGACAGCTTCGAGGTTGACATCTCCTCCATCGGCAAATCTGATACAGACTACTGGGAGATGTACTCGGCAACTCCCAAGGCATACATCTCATTCGATATGGCTTCTAACCTATGGGGAACGGAAAACGGTGATGCCACGGCAGTCATATTCAACGCTTCGGAGACAGATCGAGTTGAGATCATCGAGGCGGTGGATGAATCCGTCACCCTGTCATCCATCGGAGGGACGATCTCAGCAGTCAAGTATCAGGCCCTACGGTCTTCAAGGGGTCTGCTGATCTTTCCCGGCATGTTCCTGACATTCGGTTCCGTTATCATGCTGGGAGCGGTCCTGTCCCTTATCGGAATCGTCAGATCCGTATCCCTGAAGAGGTCGAGGGACTGGGGCATCCTTAAGGGGATGGGCACTTCAAATCCGGGTCTGGTCCACGCGGGGATCTCGGAATCGATCCTGCCGCTCTCTTTAGGCATGTTCCTCGGATTGATCGCGGGATCCGTCTTATCGATCCTGATAAACCTTGCCCTGGGATCCATCTGGTCGGATGCGGTGGAGGGATCGGAGGTCCCGATCGCATTCTCCTTCAGGTCAGCGGCGGTCGCCGCAGCAATTGGAATAACAACGGCGGTTGTCGTCCTTCTGCTAAGCATTATGAGGGAAGTGCGGAAAGTACCGGGCCCCAATATCCAGAAATCCGATAGCACTGTTGCTTCGGCCGGCCGGAGAACGGTATTTACAATCACCGGGACGGGCATGATTCTTGTAATATCCGGAATGATACTGCTCCTGACCGGAAGATTCATCGGGTCCGGGATCGAACTGGCCGGTTATTTCACGGTGGGAGCCATGCTTCTCTCTTCCGGTGCGGCACTCATCATCTTCACCTCTATCGGCAGGATAAGCGACCGAAGCGATCTGCTGTTGATGCTTACGGCAAACCTATCGAGAAGACCCGGAAGGAATCCCCTGGTAATCGGGGTCCTGTCCCTGACGCTTGCGGTCGCCCTTTCGCTGACCGCAGTGGGCGAGATCATGGAGAGGGATGTGGAGGACCGCATCGATTCGTACGGCGGAGGTTACGAATACATCGTGGAGACGGAATTCCCGATGGACGGGAACATGGACGATATCGACGGCCGGCTCCCCGAATGGGTTAAGGCAGTGCCTATTCTGTCCAAGGGTGATGAGGGCGGAAAATGCTCCAACATAAACGCCCCCTTTCCTCCAAGGCTTCTGGGCATGCCGAGGGAGATAGCAGTGAACGGTTCCTTCGGTCTTGTCGAGAGAGACCGGTCGTTCGACGGGGATATGGATGCATGGAACGGACTGTTCGGACACATCGACGGAAAGATACCGATCCTCGTGGATCAGAACACCCTTACATGGATATACTACGAGGGGCTGGGATCCGTCTTCGAGCTGGAAACTTCCAGCGGCAGCGTCGCCCAGCTACTCGTCGTTGGAGTGCTGGAGCCGTCGGTACTCACCGGAACCTTCGTGATGTCCGATGAAAACCTAAGATCCATGCATCCGAGGACATCCGGATACACTTACTTCCTGATCGATTCTGATTCAGCGGTTGAGGACAAAGTCCTGTCTGATGCTTTCGGGGAATTGGGTCCGGTGATCGAAACCGCGGAAGACCTGGCCTTGGAGAACCTTAACTACGAGAGATCATACCTGTATCTGTTCAGGGAATTCCTCGTATTCGGATTGATGGTATCCATGGCCTCCGCCATCTCCTTCGGATACGCCAGGACGCTTACCATGAGGAAGGAGCTTGAGATCCAGAGATCCATTGGAGTGCGAAGGAGGAGAAGCATCATGTATATAACGGCCGAACACGGGACGATCTTCGGAACGGCTTCCATCGGTGCATTGATAGGTACGTCGGCATCCCTGCTCATTTACTCCGGATCAATAGGTGCGGGAGCGCCCGGATTGAGCGTTTTCGCCATCGGCCTGACAATATCGATCCTTGTTTTTCTGACAGGGATAGGTTCGGGTTACATATCCTCAAGGATCGTCGCAGCTGATTACTCGAAATACGTCAGGAGGTATCAGTGATGAGATCATACGTTGGAACTGCGGGGCCATACCGCTTCCGCAAGTGGACGTTCCCTTGTACATCGGTCCTGCTGATCTGTATTGCGATGTCGGGCGTGATGGATTCTGCCGCCGGAACTGCCGATCAGAATAACATCCCCACGGATATATGGCCGTCATTCAGGGGTGATCCCGGCAACTCCGGATACAGGCAGGTATCCATTCCAGGTCCCGGCAGCCATGATCCGGAGATCATATGGGATTTCGATTCACGCTCGGTGATCACATCCTCCGTAACGGCGGTGGCACAGGGTATATTTTTCGGAACACGTGCCGGGATCATCTACTGCCTGGATCCGGATACGGGAGAGGAGAAATGGAACACTTCCCTGGCCTCTTCCATTTCATCCACTCCCACCGTTGATGTCGAGGTTGATCATCTCTATGTCGGGGACGATTCAGGACTTATGCACAAGATCGACATATCATCCGGGGAGATCCTCTGGTCCTGGAACTCGACGACCGATATGGATATCAAATCTTCCCCGGTCCTGTTCGAGGAAATGGTGATCTTCGGATCATACGATTCGGTAATATACAGCCTGTACCGTGAAAACGGATCCCTTGCATGGAAGAACCTCGGATGCGGGCATTATGTCCATACCACATCCCCCATCCACATGGGGTCGGCATATTTCGGATCCTGCGACGGAACGCTGAATTCGATCAACGCCCGGAACGGATCCACGAAATGGTCGTTCTCGGATTCGTTCATTCCATCGTCTCCCGCAGTATCGGAGGGAAGGGTCTTCTTCGGAGCATACGACAGTAACATGTACTGTCTCGATGCGGAAAACGGCGAGCTTGTATGGAACACCACACTGGGAGGAGACATATACTCCTCACCCGCGGTCGGACCTGATACGGTCGCAGTTGGCTGCAACGACGGCCGGATCTACCTGATGGAAAAGATGACAGGATCCGTCATATGGTCCCGGGACATGGGGGCCGCGCCTCTCGAATCCTCCCCGGTACTCACAAAGAACAGTGTTGTGGTAACCTATGAACAGGGGCTTGCCGTCCTCGACGCCGGAAACGGATCCACCGTCCACTCCTTCGAGTTCGGAGACTGCGGGGAATCGTCTCCTTCGCTCATGAGCGAGAGGATATATTACGGTGATCGGCTCGGATATGTGAGGTGTATAGGTTTCAAACAGCTGAGCACAAATGAGAACGGGACGGATATCGATGTCGATTCTCCCTCCTAGCTTGTTGTCGTCGCAGCGGCAGCATTCACCGTATTCCTGGTGGTCTCGGTATTGGCAATCCTGATCCATGCAAGAATGAGGAAACTATGATCGGGAACACGCTCCCGTATTTAATACAAAATCATTATAAACAATATAACTAGATTGAACCCCGGTGCGATCAGAGGGAAGATGGAAGGCCTACACGGGATCGGGCAGATCCAGAGGATATTCGATCACTGTTCTTGTCGCTTTATCCGTTGCTATCCCCCTTTTAATATCTTATCCGGCTTCGGGATACGATACGGACGCCTGGAGCTTCTGGAGGGGGACGCTCGATCATGCGGGAACCTCATCAGGTCCGAATCCCTCCGAGGGGGAACTGAGGTGGTCCAGAACCCTTGGAGATCAGGTACTCTCCTCGCCGTCCTTCTATCCTGGCGGAATGGTCATAGGATCGGACGACGGATGGCTTTACTGCTTCGATCCCGATCTCGGTGATCTCAACTGGAAGTTCAGAACCGGCGGGGAGGTCCAGGCAACTGCTCTCATCGTCGGAAACAGGGCGTATTTCGGATCCTTCGACAGGAAATTCTACTGCATCGAGATACCGCTCGGGGATAACAGGTCCCAGCCCTCTGAAGTATGGAGTTTCGAGACAGAAGGGCAGATAATGTCCTCGGCCCATCTTTTCGACGGATCCCTTTTCTTCGGATGCCACGACGGATTTGTCTACAGGCTTTCTCCGGACGGGGACCTCGAATGGAAGTCGGAGATAACCGGCCAGATCTGGGCTTCCCCGCTGATAGATGCCGAAAACGGCAGGTTGTACATCGGCAACATCCAGGGAGGATACCACTGCATTCACACAGGTAACGGAAGCCTGATCTGGTCCGCGGAGGTCTCCGAGGTCTACTCCTCAGGGTGCCTGTATGAGGGTATGGTGTTCATTCCGGGCGGTGAGGATTACACCTTCTGGGCATTTGACGCGGATGACGGCTCCGTGACCTGGAGGTTCGACCTCGGATTCGCTGCCTACTCCACCCCGGCCGCCTCGGGAGGCCGGATTTATCTGGGATCTTTCGAGTACGCTTGGTGCCTGCCCGTCGAGGATCCCGACAATTCGGGTTTGATAACCGACGAGGAGATAATCTGGTCCTCGCCCACACACGATTTTCAGGGCGGCTCCTCACCGTTGATAGTGGGCGACAGGATGTACATCGGTTCGGACGATTACAACCTGTACTGCCTCAGGATCTCGGACGGAGGACTGCTGTGGAACTTCTCGACCTCCGGTTATATCTATTCATCCCCGTCAATTTACAACGGCTCGATCTACTTCGGATCATCGGACCGATCGATCTACTGCGTGGGAGACCGGCTTCCCGGAATTACGGTCAAAATCGACCTGAACCTGGCGGAGATCACCTCCGACGATCTGATCATGATCAATTTCACGGTTTCGGATCACAACGGGGTATCTCTCGGGGATGCTGCAGTGAGGTTCACATCATCGTCCGGAGGATTCACAAGCGATCCGTCTGGGAATGATCCTGCATCGATCCGGGAACTCATTTCGGACGGGAACGGGAAGGGAAGTATCGTATATGTTCCCATGAAGGTAAGCTCCAGGTCCACCATCGACATCGTTGCCTCTGCCTCTTATGCCGGATTACCCGATGGCTCCTCCGTCGTAAGGATCATCGTGGAACCCGGTTCGGATTCCGGTGAGGGGGACTCGCCATCGGTGATCGATCTCGGAGGGGAGAGAAGACAGTACATGTTATTGCTGGCAGCGGTAGTGATGATCGACATCCTGATCGCCGGCCTTCTGGTGTATCTGAAATTAGGCTCCAGATCGGGGGAGGGGGACGAGGGGGTGAAATTGTGAAGAAAACGGCCAAACGGGCATATGTATTGGCTGTATTGCTGGCTTTATCCCATGTCCTGACCTCCGCCGGAACGATTATGTCTTTCAGCATGGATGGGAATGCGGTCGACATCTACGGTCTTGAGAAAGTGTGGAATTACACCAAGGAGGACAGCGAGGCCACCTTCTGGAAGCTTGACTGGTCTCCCGACGGAAAACTCGTGGCTGCCACGTTCTTCGATTCAAAATGTCTGGTCATGAACTCATCGGACGGTTCCGTCGTCAAGGTCATAGACCGAAAACCCGCAGCGACCAGATGCGACGGATTTTCTCCCGCGGGAACGTTGCCGCTGAGGGCATGCCGGTTCTCCCCCGAGGGGAAATACCTCGCCGTCGGGGGCGACGACCTCGAGGTCGTCGTCTACAACGTCGGAGAATGGGATGTGAAATATCGGTTCACGGGCCATACCGGATCGGTACTATGCCTGGCATTCTCTCCGGATGGAAAATACCTTGCATCGGGCTCCGGCAGGGACAAGGTCATTCCACAGAACGAGGGAGAGAACATAACGAAGATATGGGACGTTGAAACCGGATCTCTTGTAACGGAGCTGGAAGGCCACAGGGACGGCGTCCTGGCAGTGGAATTCTCCCATGAGGGGGATCGCCTCGTATCGGTATCCGACGACAGGACCGTACGTGTGTGGTCCGTATCCAACTGGACGATGATGGTCAATGTATCCGGACACACCTCCGGAGTTCTGGACGTATCCTGGAGCCCCGACGACCAGAAACTTCTGACGGGATCGAGGGATTACAAGATCAAGGTGTGGAACTCGACCACGGGCGAGGTCCTTGCCACATGGTCGGATTACAACTGCGTGCGGTCGGTCGACGTTCATCCGAACGGGGAGCTGGCGGCAACATCGGGAGTGGACCTCACCCTGAAGATCAGGGACATGGAAACAGGGACGTCATACAAGGTCATCAAGGACGGAATGGAACAGAAGGCCATGGTTATGCTCTCAAGGTGGTCGCCCGACGGAAATTACCTCGTCAGCGGACTGGGTAAGAGCCACACGATAATAATGTACAGGCTCGGGGAGGATTCATCGGGAGGTTCGGGATTCAGCATGACCCCGGTCACGATTTCCATTATGGTCGTCATTTCGATAGCATTCATGATAGGTCTCTACTACCCCGTGGTTATTCAGATCAGGAGGAGGAGGCGATGAGGAGAGACCCGATTAATTCATCTTTTCCGACCGCGGCAATAGCATTGATGATATTCGGTCCTGTATTGCTTGCCTTTACCGCCAGCTCTGAGGTACCCCCCGAAGATCTGACGTCCGGCATCGGTCGTTTCTCATCCATCATCTGCGAGGACGTGGATGACGACGGGAGGATGGAGATACTTTTCGGGTCCTACGACGGCTACGTTGTCTCCGTGGAATATGCCGGGGGGGAATACTTCACAGACTGGAAATCCGAGAAGCTCGGAACCAGGGTATGGGGATTGTTATCTGGCCAGTTCGATTCGGATGACACTCCAGAGATCATCATCGGTGACGGCGACGGAATCGTCCGATCCTACGACGGAAGGACCAAGGAACTAGAATGGCAGTCCGAAACCCTGGTCAGGGACGCCCACGGGCTTCTGCTCCATGATGTGGACAATGACGGAGATAACGAGCTGCTGGTAGGAACGGGTTTCAAAACGGACCAGAACTGGGGAACTGTATATTTCTTCAACGGAACCTCCGAAAAACCTTACGACAAGCTTCCGCCATTCGATTCCAGGCTCAGGGAACTCCACGTAGCCGACCTTGACAATGACGGCGAGGAAGAGCTCCTGGTGTGCAGCGGTGTCTCCCTCGGGGATATACCCGGTGAGGGCTATTTCAGGGTTTTCGACCTGAAGACCAGGGAACTGGAGTACAAGTCTCCAGACCTCGAGGGATGCGTGGAGGGAATGAAAGTGGTGGATCTCGACGGAGACGGGACGCTCGAGATTATCATATCCAACGGTTACAGGTACCGCCAGGGCTGGTGCTATATCTATCATTTCGAGAACGGGGAATACGTCGAGGTCTGGAGGTCGCCGAACCTGGGGCCCAAGGCATACGGACTGGACTACGGCGATGTCGACGGAGACGGTGTTATCGAGATAATCGTATCGAACATGGCCGGCTATATTTTCGTCTACAACGGGATCACGCATCAGCTGGAATGGAAATCCGGCAACCTCGGCAGGGACATCCTGGGAGTCGTCGTGGCCGATCCCGACAAGGATGGTCAATTGGAGATCATCGCCGGGCAGGGGGGATACAACGGCAAGGGAGACTTCACATCGGGATACACCACGCCTCATGTTTACGTCATCGATGGGAATACACACGAGATAGAAGCGGTGTTCGGCGAGGTCGATCAGGTCGTCCAATGGCTGAAAATTGCGATACTGATATTCATCGTTATCGGGATCGCCCTTCTTGCCACTCTCGCACGCATGATAATGAAGATAAGGATGGATGCCAGAAAATAGAACACGGGGATGGGAACCATGCAGGAAAAATTCCAGGGTCGGAACATTCGGCCTTACAGGCTGATCTTTCAGCTCCTGGCAGCGGTTTTCCTCCTGGGTCAGCTGTGGGGACTTCCTCCCTTCGGAACCTATCCCATCCTGAACAGGATCTTCCTCCCGAACGCATCCTGCAGATATATCAACGACGCCCCCACCTCCTGTTTCTATTATCAGGTACAGGACGGGCTGACCAACGGTTACGGCGACATGTACATCAACGTCATCATCATGCTCCTGGTCGTGGTCGTGCTCGTCCTGATTCTTGGGAGAACCTGGTGCGCCTGGCTCTGCCCCTTCGGGCTGGTTCAGGAGGGTGTGACCAAATTGAGAACCCTGCTTAACATACCCCCGCTCAGGCTGAACTGGAAGACCCGGACGATACTCAGGAGGATCAAGTACGCCTTCATGTTCTTCACGGTCATACTTTCGCTGCCGATAGGGATCTCATCCCTTGGAATATCATCCTGCCAGTCCACACTGGCACTTCCATTCTGTCAGATCTGCCCGGCAAAGGGTTTCTTCACGGTGTTCCAGCAGGTTTTCGGCCTTGAGCCCTGGGGAACCGTTCTCCCGATCCTGGCAATATTATCCCTGCTTATATTCCTCATATCCAGCTTCTTCGTCAGAATGGCATTCTGCAGGGTCTGCCCCATGGGCGGATTCATGGCCCTGTTCTCCAAGAGATCGCTGACCTACCTTCACAAGGATCCCGAAAAATGTACTAAATGCCGGGTCTGCCTCAGGGTTTGTCCGGTCGATCACGACAGGGTTTACGAGGACATGGAGCACCTGGACGTTGCCGGAGAGGACTGCACTCTATGCGGAAGGTGCGTCGAGATGTGCCCTGAGGAGGGATGCCTGTCGATAAATTTCGGCCCGGCAAGGCTGGTCAGATCCAGGTCCCCGAGGCCTATCGGATCTGTGGCATTGGTCAAACGGATCCTTGGAAGGTCGCCGGTTTACCGAAGTGAAGATAAACGAGAAAGGAGGAAGAAGGGGAGGTAATGATAATGGAAACGCGGTCGGTCAAGGAGAAGGTCCAGTCCAGGTACCTCAAGGACAAGGAGGGATATTTCTCCGAGGAGCAGAGAATACGGACAAAGAAGGAATCCAAGAACATGGCGGACCGCGTCAGGGAGAACCTGGAATCCCAGAATTCTAGGGCGAAAACAATGTCCTATTTCGACGAGATACTTGGCTACGGGGGGGTTCGGGAGGCCGAGCTTAAGGAGTTCAGGGAAAAGGGCGGGAAGGTCGTCGGAAAGCTCTGTGTAATGGTGCCGGACGAGCTTATCGTGGCGGCAGGGGCAAAACCCGTAAGGGTCTGCACCGGGTATTACGAATCCGTTCACCCGGCGAACGAGCTTCTAGGGGACGCGGGATTGTGCCCCCTTGTGAAATCAACGCTCGGTTCGAAGATGGTGGGTTCCAATCCACTGATTGAACAGGTGGACATGATCGTGGGTCCCGCAACTTGCGACGGGAAGATGAAGATGGCGGAGATACTTGAGGACTGGCTGCCCGTCCACATGATGAATGTCCCCAGGGTTAAAACGGGCGATACCACCACCAAACTCTGGCTGGAGGAGATCAAGTATCTCAAGAGGGTTCTTGAGGATCTTACCGGCAGGAAGATCACGAGGCGCAGGCTCTTGAAGGAGATCGACAAATGGAATAAAGCCCAGCGGGCCTGGCTGGAACTGATGGAGATGAGAAAGAGCGAAAGACCCCTGATCTCCGGCCAGGATGCTCTGGTGGTTACCCAGGCCTCCGAGATCGACGATATCGACCGATGGACCAAAAAGGTCATCAATCTGACCGCCGAGCTCAGGCAAATGGGCAAAAAGGGCTTGTATGCGGGTGAGGACGGGGCGGCCAGGATCATGATATCGGGATCACCCATAGTCTTCCCGAATTTCAAGATCCCCGCCGTGGTCGAGGAAAGCGGAGGCCTCATAGTAACCGACGAGCTTTGCACGGGTTTCAGGCTTCTTGCTGATCCCGTCGTACTTGACGAGAGGAGTTCCTCGGAGGCCATGAGAGCGATCGCGGAGAGGTATTTCTATCCGTGCACATGCCCCTGTTTTGCCCCCAACGACGAGAGGATCAAGCGAATGAAGGAAGGTATCAGGATCTTCGGGGTCGAAGGTGTGATATTCCACACCCTCAGGGGATGTCATCTGAACAACCTGGAAGCGACCAAGATCGAGATCGAGCTTCGGGATATGGGGATACCCATGCTGAAGCTCGAGAGCGAGTACGACGAGGGGGATATCGAACAGGTCAGGACCAGGGTTGAGGCCTTCATCGAGATGATCAAAGCGAGAAGGGAAGCCGAAAAAAAGAGAAGAAAGGCCGGAGGGAAAGATAAGTGACCGGTTCCGTCGATTCGGGTGATCTTGCTCCGTATGATGTGGGAATTGACGTCGGAGCGATAAGCACCAAGGTCCTTGTTTTGAAGGAGGGGTCCGAGATAGTCGGGACCAGAAAGGAGCTCACATCCATGGAACCGGGCAAGCTCGCAGAGGGCATATTACATCAACTTCTTCGTGATCTCGGAATTGACAGAAAGGATATCCAGTATATCATCTCCACCGGTCAGGGAAGGAAAGCAGTCAAGTTCGCCGACATGGCCCGGACCGAGATCACGGCCTTTTCAAAGGGAGCATATCATCTAAATCCCGAATCCGAGGTGGTCGTGGACATTGGCGGACAGGGGATAAGGGTCATGAAGATGGGGGAGATGGGTATAGTCAGCGATTTTCGAACCAATGACAAATGCTCATCCGGAACGGGCTGTTTTCTGGATGCCATGGCGGTCGCCCTTGAGGTAGGAATAGAAAATGTGGGGGAGCTTTCGCTAAAATCCGGGAATCCCCAGACGGTTTCCACAACCTGCACGGTCTTTGCCGAGTCGGAGGTCGTATCACTCGTCGCCAAGGGAAACAGAAAGGAGGACATTCTGGCAGGACTCAACAAGATGGTGGCCAGAAAGATCGGCGCCATCGCAAATGCCGTGGGATCCCACGGCCCGATATTCGTAGCGGGCGGAGTGGCCGGGAACGAGGGGGTCGTCAAGGAGCTCGGTGCCGTTCTGCAGCGGGAAATGATAGTCCCCGAGAATCCGCAGTACATAGGGGCCCTCGGGGCGGCATACATATCTCCGAGGCCGAAGGAGATCCCTGTCCCGGAAGAGACGGGCTCCAGGGCGGGGGAGGACAGAAAAAAAGGCCTGATATCCCTTCTGAGGAGGTGGAGGCTTTGATCACCGCCGGCGTGGATCTCGGATCGACCTACGTCAAGGCCGCCGTGGTGAGGGATTGGGAGCGGATAGGATACGGGGTCGCTCCGACCGGTAACGATCACGACGTCACATCCCACAGGGTCCTTGCGGAAGCCCTCGATATGGGTGGTGTGAAGAGGGATGAGATCGATTACATCGTATCGACAGGTTACGGCAGACGGGTGACATCGCTTGCAAATGAGACGATCAGCGAGATCTCCGCAAACGCCAGGGGAGTGCAATGGCTCGGGGCGGAACTCGGAGTGAGGACCATCATAGATATCGGCGGGCAGGACACCAAGGTCATATCCCTTGACGACAAACTCGAGATGATCAACTTCGCGATGAATGATAAGTGCGCCGCCGGAACCGGCAGGTTCCTCGAGGTGCTGGCAAGGGTTCTTGACGTTCCGCTGTCAGAAATGGGCCCCCTTTCCCTGAAATCGAAGGACCCGGTCGATATCACCACCACATGCCTCGTTTTTGCAAAGTCCGAGGTTGCGAACCTTATTTTCCAGGGTTACCCCAAGGAGGATATAATAATGGGAATTCACAAGGCTGTTGCCAGAAGGCTCGTTGCAATGGCAAAGAAGGTCGGGGTGAGGAAGGTCGTGTTCTTCGACGGGGGACCTGCTCGGAACATTGGAATGGTCAGGGCTATGGAGAGGGAACTGGGCATGGAGATGTACGTTCCGGACATGCCCCAGATAGTTACGGCAACGGGAGCCGCGGTCCTTGCCGCCGAGAAATTGAACGGAAAATGAACGCACCGTCCTAAGAATACTCCAAATCGGATTATTTCGAATATCTCCCTGCGGGACCGCATATAATAAAACGTTTATTTCACATTTTCAAAGGATTATAGAGGTTAATTTTGAATGCGTGCGTCAATTTTGATAAAAAAGCATTTTCTCTTACCTTATCGATCGATATATTTACTACTTCGTGCATTAGAGAAAAAGCCCTTGGAGGTATATGAAATGAAGGAACTCGAATTCTACGATGTGAAGGCAAAGATCAAGTTCAAGACGAACAAGTACGATATCAGGGAGAAGAAGGGCAGGCACTTCGCGGTGGCAAAGTCCCAGTCCGGACCTCACGAGTGCTGGAGAATTCTCTCCGAGAAGCAGGCCAAGGAACTCAAAGGCTGATCTTCTAGGGGAAAACAACCTTCCGACCGGCCATCGATCTTTTCATCGATGGTCTTATTTTTTCTTTATTGTGTATATTATATTCTTATCATATCGGGGATCGGGAAAGGATTCTGTTTTCTTTGCATCTCATGCGATATTTATTACACCATATCAGATGTTGACGTCAATGTCTTCTGAGATTCCATAGTTCTATTTTCTATCATCCCCCGGCAAATTATATATACTACTGTTTACTTCACACTACTGTATAGCATACAATAATATGGTCCCGTCGAAGGTGACATGATGATGCCGAACGTGAAACCGCTTCTGATTCTATCCGTCCTGATGATCCTCATAGGAGGCATATGGTTCGCCATATTCGCGGGATCGGGTTATCTTCGGATCGATTCGGAGAAGTTCGAAGAAACGGTCCCGGCTCCGGGTGAGGGGCGCTTGAATATCGAGAACAGCCTGGGAAAGGTAGTTGTCGCCACCCATGAGAACGAAGATATAGTCATCAACGGTAAGAAATCCACACTGTTCGGGAAGAGGGAACTGGATCGGATCGACGTGGATATCTCTATCGAGGACGATATCACGATCAGCGTCGACAACGACGGTATCTGGTGGGTCTGGGTGGATCTGGAGATCTTCCTTCCCGGGGACATGGATCTTATCTCCATCGAAATGTTGAACGGAAAGGTTCGGATGGAAGGAACATCGGGTGATACACACATCACAAGTTCAAACGGTGATATTGAGATCAATGATCACACCGGAAACCTCACGGTGGAATCGAACAACGGATGGGTACGTGTGCGTAACCTCACCGGCGATATCGATATCGAGGTCGATAACGGAGATGTGGACATCGATGAGATCGGAGGAATCCTCGACATCAGGTCAGACAACGGGGATATCCGGGCCATGGATGTCAATGGAATTGGCAGAATCGAATGCAGCAACGGCGACATCACAGCAAGCATCGACGGTATACCGGATCGGGGCACCATAATCACGGCGGACAGGGGAGATGTGGTGATGACGATCCGGGAGGAGGCCAATATGAGGATAGATCTCAAGACCTCCCTAGGCGATATCAGGATAAGGGACCTATCGGTCAATTACCTGACGAACCGGGGGGATCGAAAGATAGGCACACTGGGAAACGGAGGGCCGACGATGATAATCGACGTCGATCTCGGCGACATAACGTTGAAGGGGGTGAGAAGCTGATATCGGATAAACCTACCTCAGACAGTGTATTCGCCTCCCCTGTTGTCAGCGTTCTGATACCCCTGCTTGCTCCCGTGATAGGACTGGTATCGAAAGGGACCTCAGGCAGGAGGGATACTAAGTTCGAGAAGGATCTCATCACCGGTCTGATCTCACTTATACTTCTTGCGGTTCTCGATTCCGCTGGTGAACCCCTGTACGGGTACCAGATCGCCAAGAAGATGGAAGCGGAGGAGACCACCGGAATAACCCTGAAACAGGGCACCATATACCCTGTTCTGAGATCGATGGAGAAGAAAGGACTGCTGAGATCGAAGATAAAGGCCTCGGAATCCGGACCCCCGAGGAAATATTATCAGATTACCTCCAAGGGAAAGGAGAAGCTGGAGATCTGGAAGAAGTCCTGGAGGAGGATGCAGGTTTACGTTGACACTGTCCTGGAGGGAGATGTCCATGAGTGAACTCAGGTCCATCAAAGATTACAGGAATGCCCTGGAACGGGAGCTGAAGGGGGAGGATCCGGCTCTCATAGTGGACGCACAGGATGATGCGGAGGAATTCCTGGAGGAAATGACCTCGGATCTGATCTCCTCCGGAAAATGCAAAGACAGGAAAACGGCCGTGAGGAAGGCCATAAGACAGTACGGATCTCCCGGGTCCGTTGCGAGGGAATACCTGCGCAGCGATGAGGAACAGAATACACGTGAAAGGATCGGAAAGAGAACGAAGAAAAAGGAGAAAGTTGAGAGTAAATCTATTTTGTATCGAACGTTCAGCGTCTACTGGGATTACAGGACCTACCTCAATCTTCTCTATCTCCTGCTCATGTTCCCCATCGGCATAATCTATTTCACCTACATAGTCGCAGGGATATCGACGGGTTTCGGACTGATCATAACGATAATAGGCATTCCGCTGCTGATCCTCTTTCTGGTATCGATCTACGGTTTATCCTGGCTGCACGGAAGGATGACGGAGCTTATGCTCGGGATAAGGATGCCCAAGAAGAAGAGGAAGCTTGTCCTGACGGGATCGGCATGGAACAGATTGAAGATCATTCTGAAGGACCCGAGGCTATACTCATCTCTAATATACATGCTGTTGATGTTCCCCCTGGGAATAATATACTTCGTGATCCTCGTCTCACTGTTGTCCACATCCTTCAGTTTGATATGCCTGCCCTTTTACGTTGTATACAAATATGCGACCGTATCACACGGCGGGCTCCCCGGTCCCGACTGGTTTGTCTTTGTTACGACCGTCTTCGGATCCGTATTCGGGGTGCTGTTCCTGACCTGGACCCTGCACCTCTCAAATATCACAGCATGGGCTCAGGGGCATCTGTCCAAACTCCTCCTGCTCAAGAGATGATTGACCGGGATACGCCATCCGACTCTTCATCATTTTTCCGATGCCCGATACGCATTCGGACATGGAATGATAGATATTTTCACGGTGTCCTCGCAAATTATTTATACTACTGTGCACTACACACTACTGTTAAGTATGCAGTATTGCATACTGAAAGATATTGAACGGTATAAAATAGGATGAGGTGAAACAGATGGCGCAGATAGTATTGAGAAATCTGGACAAGGTCTATAGGACCGGAAAGATGGAGTATCACGCCCTGAAGGGTGTGGATCTCGAGATCGAGGAGGGAGAGCTGACGGCCATAGTCGGGCCATCCGGATCCGGTAAATCAACGATACTGAACATGATAACCGGTATAGACCGGCCGACAGGAGGGGTCGTTGTTATCAACGGCGAGAGGATAGACGATCTCAGGGAAGATGCCCTTGCCAGGTGGAGAGGGGAGAACGTCGGGATCATCTTCCAGTTCTTCCAGCTCTTTCCCACACTGACAGCACTTGAGAATGCTATGCTTCCCCTTGATCTAGCAAGAAAGGGAAGTCTGAAGTCAAGGAGGGAGACCGCAAAGAGGAATCTCGAACTCGTCGGCCTCGGCGACAAGATGCACCACCTTCCTTCCGAGCTTTCGGGAGGAGAGCAGCAGAGGGTGGCAATTGCCAGGGCACTGGCGAACGATCCGAAGATAATAATCGGCGACGAACCGACCGGTAATCTCGACTCTGCCACCGAGAGGAGAATGTTCGACATTCTGAGGAAGCTGAACGATCAGGGAAAGACGATTATTTACGTAACACACAGCAAGGATCTGGCAAATAAAGCCAGGAGGAAGATCACGATCCTGGACGGGAGGATCGCTTCCTGATGAGGGATATGGTGAGGAAAATGAACCGGGCATTTACTAGGATGTTATCCATTGCAGTTGTGCTCACATACGCGGTGTTCCTGTCCCTGTTCTCGACGACATACTTCGTTCAGGAGATGGTCAACGGATCGATACTGGAACAGATAATGATGGTGAGGTGATCCAGATGGTTACGTCTCTTTTCAAGAAATCCACGGGTGATCTCAGAACGAGAAAGTCCAGGACCATATTCACCGTGCTGACCATCGCCATAGCCGTTGGCGCTCTCGGCATGTTCGCCGTCATTCCACTGTTCGACGATGCCATTTTCTCCGAGATCGAGAGGTCGAACATGTGGAATGCAAGGGTTTCGATGCCCGCAGTCGAGCTTAACGAAACCGACATCGATGCCCTCGGTTCGATAGAGAACGTGAAGGACATCGAGATCAAACAGCTGTTCTACACTAAGATATACATAGGAGAGAGGAGGAACGACGCCCTCTTCGTCGGAATGAGGGATCTTCACAACCAGACAGTCGACATCATCGAACTGGAAGAGGGATCCTATCCATCCGGCCCGGGCATAGTGGCCGATTCCGGCAACGAGAGAAACGGTGTATTCAGTGCGAATATCGGGCAGGAGGTAAGGATACTGGATGCAAATGGCAAAGTCGCAAACCTCACCATTACCGGAAAGGGAAGGACGCTGACCTATGAACAATCCTCATGGGGATACGCGGTCTTCTTCACGGATATCGATACCCTCAAAACCCTCTCGGGTACGGACGGGTACAACGCGATATCCGTGGTACTCAACGATACATCCGAAGAAGCTGCAATGGAGACAATGGGGCGGGTAGAGGGATATCTGAAGAACAACACCTCATTTCTCGCTTTCTCGGACATACCCGAGATCAGGGAGAACGGAGACTGGCCGGGCAAGGAGGATTTCGCCGATACGGGCCTGTTCTTCTATTTCCTGACGTTCATGACCCTGTTCTGCTCATTGTTCCTGATATCCAACACGATGCATACCATCATAACGGAACAGCGGATGGAGATCGCACAGATGAAGGCGGTCGGGGCCACTAAATTCCAGATAATCAGATCATATCTTACAACTTCAATGTTGATGGGTGGGATCGGATCATTGATCGGATCGGTCCTCGGCATATTCATCGCTTTCGGAATGGTGTGGTACCTCGGATTGACCTTCTACAACATAACACCCGGATTCTCCGTTCACATACCGACGATCCTGATATCGGCGGCTGTCGGGATCATCATCACGATGGCGGCCACCCTTCCATCTCTCTTCCAGGCGTTGAGGATCACAGTGAGGGAGGGTATGGAGAGCACGGGAATATCCGCGCGATACGGCGGGTCGTTCATTGACAAACTGGTTCTCAGATCATCGTGGCTCCCGAGATCGGGACAGATGGGGCTCAGGAATGTTACAAGGAAGAAGGGGAGATCAATTTCCACCCTTCTCCAGGTGGCGCTTGCCGTGGGCATGTTCCTCGGAGTTCTATCCATAGGACATTCACTTACCGCCGCCGTGGCACAGGAGTACGATTACTTCGGTTTCGATCTCATGACCCTCGGCCAGCCCGAGGGGGGCAAGCCGCTCACGGAGGACATAGGACCAATTATCGAGGAGATCGAAGGCGTAGCCGCCGTTGAACCGCTTATCCAGACAATGGCAAAGATCGGCGATACCGATATCGGCATGCTAGCATACAACTGGGATACCAGGGCCTTCAAACACTGGGAGACGACCGCGTCCGGCAGATGGTACAGCCGGGAAGAGCAGGAAA
>JBLIRG010000027.1:0-39827 GCA_049472195.1 Thermoplasmatota archaeon | reverse complement strand
TCCTCCTCCTCTTCCTCCTCTTCCTCCTTCTCCGGTTGTTCGCCCCTTACCTCTTCTTCAACGGTCTCCTCGACGAAATCTATCATCTCCCCGAAGATCGAATTCCCCTCTGCCTTGAGCTTCCGGGAGAACTCGAAGTACTTGAGGCCCCTCATCAGGGCCTGCCCGATCGGTATGGTAATGATGATGTATACGAAGATCCAGTAGGGCATTCCCCCTCCTGCCCCTCCGGACCCCCCCAGGATGCAGAGGGATCCGCATACCTGCTTGAAGGCCATGTCCGTGAGGGCCCAGGTCGTGTTCCACGGAAGGGTTATGGTTGGCTGGGGGACGGACCATATGAACGAGTAGATCCACCGGAAGATCAGGATGGCAATGACCATCGTGATTATGGATGATTTCATCTGGGTCATCATCATGCTCGACTGCATCCCCATTATCTCCTGCTGCTGGGTATTCAGCCTTTCCTGCAGGGACTGGTTTCCGGCCTTGGTAGCCTCCCTAACCGCCTTGTTGTATTCATTCATGACCTTCTGCTTCTTGGCAGTGTCAACCCAGTCGGCCAGAAAGTGCCTCACTGTTGACGAGACAGTGATGGTAATGATCCCGCCGCACAGCATTGTCAAGAGGGGATACTTTCCCCCGAATCCGATGACGGGGTTGAGGACGATCCCCGAGATATCCGCGATATCGTTTCCGAAACCCCCGAACATGATGTACATGAGAAGTACGAAGGCCAGAATGAAGATGAAGCCCGACGGGCCCTGACAGCTCTCCATCGGGTTCTGTACCGGCGGAGCCTTTTCCTCTGCCATGCCTAAACCCCGATAACGATATCAAATCGAACATTTGGAGGGCCGAGGCCGAGATTTGAACTCGGGCGAGGGGATCCACAGTCCCCGATGCTACCAGGCTACACCACCCCGGCCATCCGTTTGATTATCTGTGATGAACTTCCATTATAAATGGTTTTTTCATCACGGGGTGTTGCGCTTAAAACAGATTTCAAGCGCAACCCGATGAAGAAAGCCCCCGAAATCCGGATGAGATCTCATGCATATCATCAGTAAACATTCAAGGCCTCAACCCGAAGTGGATCATCGGTGTTCGGCAGTTACCTGCCCGTTCTCAACAACCTTGCCAGCGCACCCGGGCGCTGAAGTCCAATGTAGAACGCGGTTAGGAGGATCGCAGCAATACCGATGATCTCGCCGGCGAGAACGGGCGGTTCGAGAACCGCTTCGAACCACTGCTCTAATTGAAAATCCGTCGATCTGAAAGGGCCGGCAATCGGCCAGAGCGCGCCTTCTGGATCCAGGTACATCAGGTCGAGGAACTGGTGAAATGATATTCCGAGGGAGAGGGGAAGAAGCCTCCTGAACCTCAGGGCAAGAATAAGAACTATCACGGAGAAAAGGATCGTATGGGCGAATATCCGGCCGTTGTTTTCCGACAATACGAGGTGGCCCAGCGGCTTGTGTATGATATAGGGGTGCAGGCTGCCCAGTAGGAGCAACCTGTAGTCCAGGGGATCGCGGCGCACGGCCAGAAATGGTATCAGGGGAATGCCCATGTGAGCAAACGGGAACATTCGGAACACACCCTCCGGAAACAATCGGGAAGACATTGACCGTCAGCCGTTCCAGCTGTTAGTCTCCCTCAGCGATCTCTCAATTATCTCCTCGTCGATCGGGACCGATTCATCAGCCTCGGCCAGCATTCTCTCGGGAACGTTCTCGCCGTGGTAGATCCTGACGAGGATCCCCATGTCCCTTATCGCCTTGAAAAGCGGAAGAAGATCGGGATCCGAGCAGACGATGAATGCCTGGTCCAGCACCCTCTCCGTGGCAAGTCTGGTGATGTCAACCGACATGGATACGTTCACTCCCTTTCTCCGGAACTGTCCGTCAATGGTTTTGGTCAGCTCACCAATCCTCACCTTGAATCTCGGCAGGTGCCGGAGCGACTGAAGAAATTTCTCGATCCCATCCGCCCGGTTCCTGTCCTCGAGGGACGCATCGGAAGAGATGTAAGGAACCGATTTGTAGTAATAGGTCCTGAACCTGTGCGCGTTCTCCGGTATGATCAGCTGGGAGAACGTCATGAAATCTATCCTTGCCGAATTGAACTCATTTCTAAGAACTCCATCGAAATAATCCCCGTCGATAAAAACTCCTATAGATTCCCTTTTCATATCATCATCTCCATCGGTGTAATTGAAAAAAATCCCACTTCAGAATCCTCCTGCAAAACAACTTCCTCTTGCACAATGTCTGCGAGTATTCACTATCCGAACCAATTATCCAATGATCATCGAGCCGGGCAATCATGGATTTCATTCATGTTAACGTTTACGGATTGAGATGAACCGATAGTTCGGATTTCAGGTATTCGGGAAAATCCATATACCATTCAACGGTGGATTTCAGGATCTCCTCAATATCCGTGTACCTCGGGTTCCATCCGTGGTAATTCAATTTCTTCGACGAGGGATTGTAACCAAGGTCGCGGTGCTCTTCCTCGATATTTTCCCGGACCGGAAGCGTTGATCCGGTAATTCCCAGGATCTTCTCCACCACCGCGGACAGCGTATACCTCATCTCCGATGTGACGTTGAAGACCGTGACCCCCGATATGATCCTCTGTCCCAGTTTGATATGGTCCTTTCCGGATACAGAGGGTTTGGTCGTCACGCTGGTACCGTGAATGACGGTTTTTCCCGGATGCACGACCTCCGGTTCCTCCTCGCCGATCCTCGTCTTGCTCTGATCCCCCACCAAAGACCCGACAACCGTTTCGACCGCCGAGCACATGTCGAAGATATGGAGCCAGTCCCTGTACTTCTCTCCCTTCCTTCCCCATATGGTCGGAGGTTTCGCTTCTATGATGGATTTGATGGTATGTGGAACCAGATGGTTTATGTTCTGGGCCGGGCCGATCAGCTCACAGGGTCTCAGTATTGCCAGGGGAACTCCGGACGACTTTCTGGAGAGGGCGACAAGCCTCTCTCCCGATGCCATGGTCGTGGAATACGGGTTGGTAGGATCCATTGGCGACGTCTCCTCCCTTCGGTGAACCGTGAAGGGACATGAGCCGTACACCTCGTCGGTGCTTATATGTATCATCGGGGTTCCGGTCCTTCCGCTGGCATCGGCGAGGATCCGCGCACCCAGTATATTGGTCTTGATGAACCTCTCTATCTTCTCATCGAATGCCCTCTTGTCGTTCTCGGTGGCCAGGTTTATGACGATATCCGCCACCTTCAGGTATTCCTCGTAGGTGGACAGATCGGACACATCCCCCTCTATAAATGTGTACCTGCCCCTCCTTTCTCCGATATCCATGTACTTCTCGCTTACTGGATTCGGTTTGAGGTCCAGGTTGATCACGGTAGCGTCCCGGTCCCTTCCCAGCAGATGAGGGATCAGATTGGATCCTATGAAACCGTTTCCCCCGGTTATCAGATATTCCATGTGAATGCCCCGGGTTAAAAACTTGACGATTGGTTAATTATTTTTCGGAGGCCGGAATATGCAATTACCAAAAAAACGTCATCCGTCAGGGATCTATCATCCCGTTTCACCATGATCCCTGGATTCATGCCTACGCCTAGAAGATTTAATTATGGTTATTTCCCCTCCACCATCAGATGATAAAGGGTTCGATACGGTACGCCGCATTCATCCTGCCATTTCTTATTGCAGCCCTTGCATTCACCGTCAGGATCCCGGAAGGGGCCGATGCTGCAGGTCCTTCCATTGGTACCATCAATCTTCTTCCCGACACCAAGACCCTTGACGTCCATCCGGGTACGAGCGGGATAGTATCCTTCTACGGCGAGATATCGGTCACCAACCCGATCGATATCCAGGCCCAGTACATGACCCTGGATCTGTACATCAATGCGGATCCTTGGGAGGCCACGGAGCTCCCGACCCTGATAGTGATGCCCGGAATGAACAAGGTGAATTTCACGTTCTCGATCATCGTGCCCCACGGAGTTCCATACGCGGCCGGAAACAACACGGTTCATGAATTCATCATCGGCGGGTCGTGGGCCTACGAACCGGATCTCCTCTTCTCAGGGGATCTCGAGGAGAAAAACTTCATGATCCTGGCAAAACAGTACTACCAGTATTCCCTGTCGATGAAAAAGCCGTATATTCAGACCTCCCCCGGCGGGACATTCGAACTCGAACTCATGATTGAGAACAACGGAAACGGGGATGACCAGATCGTGGTTGACATTCACAACCGGGAAGGCCTCGAAGCCGACGGATGGTCATTCCAGATGTTCCGAAGCGATTACGATCTGAAATACGGCGAGACGATCGTGGTGAGGATACCCGTGACAACACCGATAGAGTGGAGGTTCTGGAAGAACGATGTAACCCAGATCCATTTCGTGGTATTCTCCTCCCAGGCATCCGCGGGGGTCGTAAGCGAATCCGTGAGCTATTATGCGTTCATCAGGCAGAGAGGGGCATCCATACCGGGATTCGGATTTCCTCTGATGCTTCTATCCGGACTGGCGGTCATCCTGATCGGTATCAAAAGGAGGAGGTGAACTCTGTGGGATCGGTATTGAGGGGACTGGTGTTGGTCTGTCTTGCCGCGTCCTTCTTTTTCACATTTCCCGTCCTATCGTCAGCTGAGGGAACCCCGGTCGCGGGTGAGGTGGATCCCTGCGGAGGCTACATAACGGAGAAGGAGGGATTCCTCCATATACAGGTTTCCGGATCCCCTGACGATATCGGCTACCAGCACGGAGTGCTTCTTGCCGATCTGATACCGAGATCCCTGTCCGCCTATGCTCACGCCACAGAGCGGAGCTACGGTCTTGACTGGACAGAGGTGAGGCGGCACGGCAGGACCTACTGGAGGCTCGTGCCCGACGAACAGCGGGAGGAGATCGAGGCCATAGCCCGGGGATCGTCGGAGAACGGGGCGCGGAATCCTCTGGGCGATCCCGTCGACTGGGTTGACATCCTGTCACTGAACGCGATCTGGGACATATGGTGGCGGGCCGAACCTCCCGGGAATCCCTGGTGGTGGCTCCCATGGAACAGCAACCTCCCCTATCTCAACCTGACCACTCCCCACCACTGCAGCGCTTTCGTGGCCACAGGTGACGCAACAGCGGACGGCGGGTTCGTCATGGCCCAGTCCCTGTGGATGCCCTATTTCCTGTCCCCTGCCCATGCCGTGTTCATCGATATCCTTCCCGATACCGGGAACAGGATATTCATGGAGGTTACGGCCGGAATGATATGGTCGGGTACGGAATGGTATCATAACTCGGCGGGATTGGTTATCGCCGAGACCACGCTAGGAACCGGACCTTATCAGTGGGGAGGGGTTCCCTCATTCGTCCGGCTGAGAAAGGCGGTGCAGTACGCAGATTCCATAGATTCATTCAGGGACATCATGCTCGAGAACACAAACGGTGCCTACTGCGGGGATTATCTGCTCGCAGATACGAAGACCAACGAGGTGGCCATTCTGGAGCTTGGGTCCTACAAATGGGCTTTGAAGAGGACGTCGAACGGGTTCCTCCCATCCTGCAACTACCCCTGGGACACTGAAGTGGCGGAAGAGATGGGAGCTGTTCAGGGGTGGGACCACGGCTGCTACCCCAGATGGGTGAGGTGGGAGCAGCTGAGCGAGGAATATTACGGGGAGATAACAGTTGAACACGGAATGATGTTCCTGGGGGATCATTACGACACCGTCGAGGAAACGATCAACCCCTGCTCCCACACCCTCTGCGGACATGTCGAGAACGCATCCGGCTATCCCCACGGATCCCTTGACGCCAAGGTCACCAACAGGACCCTCGCACAGAGAATGGAGACATTCTGCAGGTTCGGACACTCCTGCGGACAGCCGTTCATCGTGGAGGACCATGCAAGGGAGCATCCCGAGTATGCATTCGACGATCTGATAGACATCATACCCCGCCCCTTCGCGACCTATTCGCCGCTATCTGATCTTCAGATCAAGGTCCTTGACCGAAAAGGTGATCCGGTCCCGGGGGCGGAGATCAATCTCAAATCCGTCGTGGACAATACCACGTACAACGCTACTTCGGGGAACGGGGGGATCGCTGATCTTTCATACCTCCCGAGATCGGATTATATGATCACAGCTGAGAAGTCGGATCTCAGCGGGGAACTCGTATACGGCCATTACACGGACGGGGGGTCCGTCGATCTGATCATGTCAGACCGGTCGGGGGGCGGGATTCTATCGGCCGGCAGTTCGGGTTCATGGATAATCATCGGGGCGGCCGCACTCCTCGTCGTCGCGGCAGGGGTATACCTGTACGCCAGAAGAGGACGAGGCTGAGATCCCTTCACGATAATCTCTGATCAATTGCCGGAACAAAGGACCGGGAGACGTGGTGTGTAATGACCTACTGTCCCAACTGCAGTGCATATCAGTATGATCCGCATGCCAAGGTGTGTTCGAAGTGCGGATATGATCTCTCCATCGTCGAGAAGAGAAAGGAGAGGCGCAGACAGGAGATCGAGACGGGGGAGAGCATCAGGATAGAGGAAGCTTCCTACGATCCCGGCTCTCCATGCGGCATATGCAGGGAGCCTACCAGGACAGCGGATATAGATCTCGAGCACCCGGTGGAGGGGGTGAGGATGCCGATCCAGGGAGTGAAACTGATGGGCGGCGAGATCACCAAGAAACCCATCACACTTCTGCAGTTCAGGATAAAGGGGAGGATCTGCAGGGGCGGACACAAGGTCATTCTGGATTACGACTGCAGGGAGAAGCCTCTCTGCCCCATATGCCATGATCGTCTCGTGCTCTACGGAGCCTCGCTCCTTTCGTGCCCGCGCTGCTCCCGGCACTTCCAGACCGAGTACTTCTCCACTCAGGACCCCGACGAGGCCCTGGAGCTGGAGGGATGGATAAGGGGATGAATACCATCGGGTGAAGTGGAGGGGGAAAATATTAAATTATAACCGGGACAATTGTACGGTGATCACGATGGATGGGGAATACGATGTCCATGTGGAGTCAGTGAAACTCCTTTCCGAGGCCGAGGAGAATTTCAGGATCGGAAATTATGATGACACCAGGGAACTCCTCAATGAAAGTGCGGCCCTTGATCCCACGCTCGGAAGGACCTGGGAGCTCATGGGGATGTGCGATATCACGGCAGGTGATTTCGAGTCCGCGGAGTACAATTTCGACTCGGCGAGGGGATGCAGCGGGTACTTTGAACTGGCGGAGGTCGCCAACTCGGTGATGGATTCAACATCGTGGAACAAGACGAATCCGGAAACGGACACCGTTCAGAGGCTGACGCTTCTCGGGGAGGCATATCTCAAGGACCGGATGTGGGATGCCGCCGCTGCCTGCTACAGACCGCTGTTGGACATGGTCGAACCAAGCTGGAGGCTGTACTCGATACTGGGATTGATACACCGGGAGATGGGCAACCTCGAACCGTCCCTGGAGTTTTACAACATGGCATCCGAAATGCCCGATTCCCCTCCCGAGGTACTTTCAGACCTTTCAGTCGTGATGATAAAGATCGGCAAACTGGACGAAGCAGAGGAATTGATCAACTCCATTCTCGATGATATGGGCGACGTGCCTCAGCTCCTGAACAACCTCGGGGCGGTCCTGGAGGCCAAGGGCGAGAAGGATTCCGCAAGGGACGCCTACGAGCGCGCGATGGAGATAGACGAGGGCTATTATCCCGCCCTCTATTCTATCGGGAGGCTGCTTCAGCAGGAAGGGAAGATGGACGAGGCAAGGGAGTATCTGAACCGGGCGCTGGACATCGAAGGACGGATCTACGATCTGAAGGATGTAACCACCAGAGAGGACCGGGAATCCGATGGCAACATTCACGTCAAGGAGATCATGACCCCCATCAGAGACGACAATTAGGCCGCCACAATTACCAATTTTTTGGTTGATACAAAATATTTATTTTCAAATCTGCTATATTACCGCCGATGAGCGACAGCGAAGTGGACAGGGCCGTCGAGGCGATGGGCAGGGGCGAATTCGTACTGGTCTATGACGCTGACGGAAGGGAGGAGGAGTGCGACTTCTTCCTCGCCGCGGAGTTCTGCAGGCCGGATCATATCAGGACCATGAGGCAGGACGGAGGAGGCCTTATATTTCTCATGGTAAGGCCCGATGTCAGGGACAGGTTCGCGCTTCCGTTCCTTCAGGACATGTATCCGGAGTTGAACATATCCTATCCGGTGATCAAGGCGCTGGTTCCCGACGATATTCCCTATGACAGCAGATCATCGTTCTCGCTGACGATCAACCACAGGAAAACCTTCACCGTAATAATGGATGACGACAGGGCGCTGACGGTTTCCGAGTTCGGCAATCTGGCCCTCGCCACTTACGGAATGTCCGAGGCGCAAGCGCTTCCGCTTCTCGGGGAGAAGTTCAGATCCCCGGGGCATATCGCCATCTGCATCTCATCCGATCGGGTGCTCGAGACCAGATTCGGGCACACCGAGCTCTCATGCGCCCTATCCACCATGGGGGGGCTGTCCGGTGTAAGCGTTGGCTGCGAGATCATGGGATCCGACGGAAAGGCCAGGTCGAAGGAGGATGTGATCTTGTACGCCCGCGAGAGGGGCATTCCGTTCCTCGAGGGAAAGCAGATAATCGAGGCATGGAGGGATTGGGACGGTGAGTGGAAGAGGACCTACATGCCCCCGGTGAAGAATGCTGTCCGGATCCCAGAGGCCGCCGATAGAATCGGATCGAGATCTGTAGTAGTCCCTCCAAAGACCGGCATCAGGGTTCTCGCTACCGGCGTATTCGACCTTCTTCACCCCGGGCACCTTCATTACCTGAACGAGGCAAAGGCCCTCGGCGACGAGCTGGTTGTGGTGGTAGCGAGGGATTCGACGGTCAAGGAGATGAAGCATCACCCGGTAACCGACGAGAGGATCAGAAGGCAGATGGTGGAAGGATTGAAGATGACCGACTGGGCTGTTCTGGGTTACGAGGGGGACCGGATCAGGATCGTCAGGGAGCTTCAGCCCGACGTCATCGCTCTGGGACACGATCAGCTGCCGGATGAAAAACGGCTCAGGGAGGAGCTTTCGGAGACCGGTCTGGATATCGAGGTTGTTAGGCTCACGAAAAGCACCGGTGACCTTCACGGGACCAGCAGGATTATCGAGAAGATCAGGGGACGGGGGGACTGCGATTGAGGAGGATAGGGATAGTCGACACCACTTTCTCGAGGGTCGACATGGGCAGGGAGGCCGCGGACGAGCTAAAATCCCTGACCGGAAGCATCCGGATCATCCGCAGGACCGTTCCGGGCGTCAAGGACCTTCCGGTGGCATGCAAGAAGCTTATCGAGGAGGAAAACTGCGACATCGTTATGGCCCTGGGCATGCCCGGCAGGGAGGATATCGACAAGACATGCGCCCACGAGGCCAGCCAGGGAATCATCAGCGCACAGCTCATGACGAATACCCATGTCCTCGAGGTTTTCGTCCACATGGACGAGGCCCGCGATGACCGGGAACTGGTCGAGCTGGCCGTGAACAGGACGAGGGAGCATGCGAGGAATGCCTATTACATGCTGTTCAGGCCGGACATGCTTGAAAAGCAGGCCGGGACCGGCCAGAGGCAGGGATTTGAGGATGCGGGTCCAGCCGAAGGCACTGGGGGCGTATATCATTGAACGATCATATGAGGAGGTATTATGATGACTAAGGAAAATCCGAAGTTGGGATTCGTGGTATCGGAGTACAATTTCGACGTTACCATGATGATGCTGGAGAGGGCGAAGGCTCACGCGGAATTCCTCGGCTGCACGGTCGTGCGTGTGGTCAAGGTCCCGGGAGTATACGACATACCCTTCGCTCTGGCAAGGATCATGAGGGACAAAAATGTGGACGGAGCCGTGGCTATCGGAGCGGTAATCGAGGGCGAGACCGATCATGACGAGATCGTCATCCAGCATGCCGCCAGGAAGATAATCGACATATCGCTGGAGAACGACAAACCGGTGGGTCTCGGAGTAACCGGGCCGGGAATGTCCAGAAACCAGGCCCAGGCGAGGATAGAGAACGCGAAATCCGCCGTGGAGGCATGTGTGAAGCTGCTCAGAACGGTATGAGATCAATATTCGGGGATCACCGGTCGTTCTCGAGGGCCTTGATGATCCTCTCAGCGGTGGCCTTTCCGATACCTTTCAGCTTCAGAAGGTCATCAATGCTGGCTTTTTTCAGATCCCCCATCGTGGGGAAGTTCTCGGTTATCGAGTCGATGGCGGACGGGCCTATCCTGGGGATTTTTTCCAGGAACTCCCTTACCTCGCCGGATCCCGCCCCGTCGGCTGGCCCCTTCCTACCCTTCTTCTTCTCCTTTTTCGGGGCCGCTCCCCCGATGAGGTCCATAAGGTCCTGTTCCTTCTCGACGTCCTTTTTCTCGACGCCGGACCTGGATAGAATGTAGAGCTCGATCCCCTCGAAGCCGTTCGATGTATCAGTATCGCCCTCACGGGTCTCCTTGATGATCTCGCATGTAAGGAGAATTGCCGTGTTCTTGTCGAGGCCGCGCTTGTATTTGGACTCGAGGATGGAGGTTGCGAGATCCGCTCCATTTCCGATCGCCGTAGCGGTCCTCTCCTGGAATACGCCGGAGGGGTCCGTCTCGTAGAGATGGAATCCCTTGTCGTCGAATCCGCCTATCACAAGAGCGGCCCCGAAGGGTCTGACCCCCTCGTACCTCGTGTATATCTCGTTTATTCTGGAGATCCGCAGTATCAGCGATCTGATGTCGACATCCTCGCCGTACTTCCTCTTCTCCTGTTGCGAGATGTCCCTCATGAGGTCCACGAGAACCCTCGCGTCCGCAATGAGTCCCGAGGCAGCCGCTCCCACCTGCGGCGTCACCAGGTAGAATTTCTCCAGATCATCCTCCTCTATGAGCGAGCTGTGTATCGTTTTCACTATGGAGAAAACTATGCCCCGGTCGAATACCATTGCCATGGCGAGGCCGCCCCTCTTGATGGCTTCCCTGGCGTATTCCACCTGGTAGACCCTGCCGTCCGGTGAGAATACGGTTGCTGCCTGATCGTAATTATCCTTATCCATTGGTAACGCCCCCCGGTGCACCGGTCGTGACCGTGCGGATCATCCCCTCTTCTTGAAAACGGATTTCAGGAATCCCTTCTTCTTTTCCGTCTCAACGATTTCCTGGGATTCCGAAGGCTCCTCTTCCTCGGTCCCGGCGTATTCGGTATTGTCCGATTCCGGTTCCTCCGGCATGGTGAAATGGACCAACTCCGTCGGAGGCTCCAGCTCCTCGCCGAATTTCGCCTCGTAAAGAGCCCTGAGCCCGTCGGAAGGGTTCCTGCCGAGGGCCAGTTCGTCGATGCGCATCTCGATCTCCTCGACGGTCAGGCTGGATCTCTTCTCCCAGCTGTTCACGGAGATCCGGCCCGGTGAGGATTTCTCCCCCTTCTCGATCTCGACGGGTTCAACCGTTTCAACGGGTTCGGCCTTCGGTTCCTCCGCGGGTTCCTCCTTCTTGGATGATTTGATAGGATAGCCGAGCTCGATCAGCTCTTCCTTGTAGGGCTTGATTCTCTCCTTGAACTGGTCCTTGGTGATCTTGCCGGTCCTTAGAAGTTTGTACTGCTTCTGGAAGATCTTGTCGGCTTCCTTCAATCTCTTGGCATGTTTCTTGTCGTCTGAGGCCAAATACATACCTCCGGGAGCAGGTAATCCTCAATAATCCTGCCCTTATAAGTGTTTTCTCGATACGCTGCCCACGGATGAATTCAGCGTCGGGATTTCGGATTTTTCCCACCGGGATGATATTTTCGGATCCGATCTCTGGATGGCAGGGATCTTCTTGCAGATGCGGGGTTCGGATGATCGATGGGGATAATATGCTCGTGTGCAAATCACCGATAAACGCACAACGGTCCGCATTTCCATAAGGATTATATACACCGTCTATTATAGGCCGCTTCCAATCCGACTTGCCCCCGGGCTCGGCTCCCCTCCGCCGCCCGAATGGATGGTGAACCGATGATAAACTCCATGGAACGAATTATCACACTCAACCGTCTGACCGAGGCCATTGTAAACAGCTACAAGGAACACAATATGACCAAGGACGACGCCCAGAACATGGCCTATCATGTTCTCAATTTCTTCGGATTCGGCGACCGGATCGTGGACAATATCCTTGAACCGGAGGATCGGGATCTTTTCTACATGCTCGAGGATTTCGGATTACTGGTCACCGAAAGGGAGGAGACGACTCTCTACGACGGAAGGGAATGGAGGATCCATTACTGGCTTCTCAAGAAGAACACGATAAACTCCATGGCCCGCATGGACGACGGGAGCTCCCCTTCCGACGATTCCGACATATACGACGTATATGAGGAGATCCCGGACGAGATCTGGTCCAGGAACGAATAACATGGCCGTCCCTCCCGAAAAGCTCAAAAGACCATAAATCCTTTATAATCATGATAGGGATGGGGTCTCCCATCCATACCGGAAAATGGGGCGATGAATGCTCCATTGCTTTAGAGATCCCTCAAAGGAGGAACATGTATGAAACGAGCAGGGCTGCTGAGTGTTTTGATCGCGATCGTTTTTCTTCTCCAGGCAGGAGCCCTGATCGGGGCCAATATGCCCGAGGAGGACTCCGCGGAACTACGGATCGAAGAAGGCTTCGAACCCGCGGAAAACGACGTGATACTTGAAGTCGGAGAGGAGCTTCGGACCGGGAATGAAATGATCGATTTCGACGATCTCGTTGCCAAGGGATACTACACCGAGAAGGTCCTCCGCATGGAAGATGTGATGCCCAAACCCCACTATTTCCCGGGTGAATACGGGGGCGCCCTGGTCTACGATCCGATCTACGAAAAGGACCAGAACGATGCATTCACCAACGCGACGGAGCTCAATGACGGCGACCATATCTACAACAACATCACCTCGTATCATACGACATCAGGTGGTAATACCTACGTTCATTTCAACGATGTTGATTACTATTACATCAACCTGACCGCGGATCCGGACAACAACCTCGCGGATCGGCTCAACATTACGATCACGTGCACCGATGCAGTAAACAAATCGGCCTTCCTCGGGACCGAGTTCGGAACATTCTTCCTGACGACCCTTTTTGGAGGAAATGCCGGATTCGATACAATGGATTTCGAGCTTACCGGAGCGATGCAGGGAAAGACATCATACATAGATGTAATAGTCGAAGCTACTGGTTCGTATTATTTCTGGGTTGATACATGGAACAATACGAAACTGAATTACACGCTGGATGTCGATGTTACCCAGACCACGGTAACGGAGTGGAACGGCCTCTGGTTCCCGACGGGGGGCACACCGCTGGACTCCACAAACCGGAACGTCAGGATGGCAACCATAGATCAGGCGCACGACACGTATGATTGGTACAATCTCAACGGAATGATCGAGGAGACCGGTCTGGATCAGGACAGGGGAGATCATCTTAGGCTCTCGTTCCAGGTGGACATCGCCACCGAGTTCCACGGAGCGCAGTGGGGATACAAGGGTCCCGTTTTCCACGGACTGCAGTTCCCCACAACCCCGATAACGAACCTTTTCTTCGTCTACAACAACTATTCCGAGTTCAATCAGGGCCAGCCGTCGCTGCACCTCTACCTTCCGGACGGACAGAACATTCCATACGCCAGCCAGGTGTTCGGTACGGGGGGCAGGGCAAACGATCCAGTCACTCTGGGATTGACGAGTGCGGAGCAGATAGACATGGCATGGATCGGACTCGCCGCCCAGCAGCTCTGGTTCGTTGTTGACCAGAACGGAAATCTGGTCTTCTACGATTTCGGGTGCGACTACGGTGCCAGGGTTGCCTACAATCTGACGACCTGGAACATCAAGCTCATACCTCCGAACGATCCCCCCGAATTCGACAAGACCATCCCGGATATCATGTACAGCGAGGACGAGGGTCCATGGCTGGAGGTGATCGATCTGGAGGATCACTTCTCCGACACGGAGAGCCAGGGATATCTCAGATATGTGGTCGAGGACGTGGGAACCAATCCGTCGAAGCTTCAGCTAAGTGTCGAGGACGGAAAACTCAACATCGCAACGGATGAGAACTTCTTCGGCCAGGGAACGTACCGTATAAGATGCTACGACAACGGATCAGATCTGGAGCCGGATTCCGCGGATGACAGGTGGGTCCTGTCCAATAACTTCGACGTAACGATCCTGTCGGTGAACGATCCCGCCTATATCGAGAAAGTGGATACCCCTGTTTCGACCAAGATCAACGATCACACCCCGATCCCCTTCAATCTCGCTCAGGGAGACAAGCTGATCGGGAGGAAGGTATACGGCATGGACAACGATACCGAGGATAAGGGATCTCTCGTCTATACACACAACGCGACCACCCCGGCATTCTCGATCAATGATATAGGCCAGTTCAACTTCATACCGAGCAACAGCGATGTCGGAGAGACCTGGATTAAGGTGTGGATAGACGACGGACACAGCCCGGATGAGGATGATTACTGCATTCTCTGGTTCAACGTATCCAACAGGAACGATAAACCCGAGCTGTTGAGCATCGAATGGAGGGACAAGGGGACCACATATGATCTCACCGAGGACAGCTCCGTCGTGTTCAGGGGCGTGGAGGAGGACATGGAGCTCAATCTCACCATTACCGCCAGCGATCCGGATCTTGAGATCGGAGCGGACGAATCCCTGACCTGGATTCTGGGTTCGGCAGGATGGGAGGCCCACCCCCACCAGACCCAGCCTCACAAGGCATACATCACTTACACTCCCTCGAACAATGATGCGATCATAGGGGAAGCGGCGACAACACTGCAGGTCGTTGATTCCAAGAATGCGGAGAGCTCGGAGATATCCATAACGATCCAGGTTGACAACAGGAACGATCCGCCAGAGATACTGTTCGTCAACGACGAACCCGTGATCGAAAACAAGGTCGTTCTCGATCAGACGACCAATGCATACGGCTTCGAGGACGAGCCGTACATCCTGACGATCGTTGCCGACGACATAGATCCCAAGGATTCCCTGACCTTCACGGCATCCGACACCTCATTCATTCAGACCGCGGATCTGATTGACGAGTTCAAGAGGAATTTCACGATAATCCCCGATCAGGATCGTGTCGGCACACATACTATACTCATAACCGCAACGGACAAGAAGGGGGCAAAGGATTCCGTTCAGATAACCTACGAGATCGTCAACACCAACGACATACCCAACAAACCTAAGTTGAAGATGGACGAGATCACGCCCCGTCTGACCGGGAATTCCCTTGAGTTCTGGGTGATCGACGAGGGAGATCCGGACGGTGACGAGGTCACCTTCCACTGGGAGTTCGGGGACGGATCGCCGATCATCACCGGAAGCAGCGTCAACCATACCTTCAAGCGGGACGGGATCTTCAAGATAACGGTGACCGCAAAGGATGGGAACGGGGGCGAGATCTCAGTATCGGATTCCATAACCATTGCCCTGAAACCGGTTGTAATCGATCCGGATCTCGACACGGACGGCGACGGGATCCCCGATTGGTGGGAGGATCAGTTCAACGGTCTGGACAAGAACAACAACGACAGCGGCAGGGACCACGACGGCGACGATTTCACCAACCTTGAGGAATATCTCGGGGCCGACGGCATACCCCCGTCGGGACCGGATGATCCCAATGACGATTCCACCAGCCCGATAGATATCAACTCCCATCCGCCGGTTGATGAGGGTGGGAAGAGCGACAACACCATATTCATCGTTATCATCGTATTCGCTGTCCTCTTCTTCCTCATAATCATCGGTTTCCTGCTGGTCATGCTCATGCGCAATCCGAAGCAGGTGGCGGCGCCACAGATGTACGCACCCGAGGCCGGAGCTCTTCCCCCGGGACAGCCTCCCGGACTGCCCGGACCTCAGCCTCAGCAGCTTCCGCAAGCTCCAGCCCAGCAGCTTCCGCCGGCACCCCAGGAACCGGAGGAGGATCTCCTGGCAAGTTTCATGGAGGAAGCCCACAAGGAGGTTGTAGCGGCCGAGGATCACGGCCAGGAAGACGATGTCTGGAGGCCTCCGGCCGAACCCGAGGAGACAGATGATTCAAGCCAGGTAGACGACCTCTTTTCCGAATCGGAAGATTCGGGTGAACCGGAACAGGAACCCCCGGAACGGGAGGATGAACCCGCTGAAGCAGACAGCAGGGTCCCCGCACCTCCGGCACCGCCGAAGCTTCCGGATCTACCGCCTCTTCCGAAGAAGAAATAAAGCCAAATGACGGACCGGCGCTGTATCCATGTATGCTAAGGATCGGAGCGGAACAGTGAAGATCTGGAAGACCCTGTTTCCCAAGGATGCATATATGGCCGGATTCAATGATGCCGCGGGATCGATTTTCCTGCCCACCGAGAGTAACGCCGAATCTGTCCGATCAGAGCTGGATCGTCTGTGGAATGACACACAGGACATCACGGAGCGGTCGTTCATCCGATGGGCGAGATACTCGCTTGAATACAGGGAACCTCAGACCGGACCGGAGGAGATACTATGGGCCGCGTTCGCCCATCTTCTGAAGGAAGGGGTGGTTCCGCGGCATCTCGGACCCTTGATGATCGCGGGGGGATCCCTCATCCGGGCGGATCTCGAAAGATTCCGGGGATCGAAGCATCCCGTCGAACTCCGGATATTGGTCCAGAACACTGTCGAGGCCGTCAGAACGATCCTTGGAAACATGGAGCCCCACGGAGAGCTTTCGGAGCCCGTTGACAGCCTCAGGGGAGCCCTGGATGATTATTCCGCTTCATTTGCCGTGGACGGAATGAAGGGTTCGGACTATCGATCCCTCAAGTCCGTCCTGGAAATCGAAGCCGGATCGATCGGCCGCGAGAAGATCTATCCCAGAATACTCCGGGAGGTGTACAACCTGGTGGTATCCCCCCAGCAGCTCGAGGAGAGGGCTCTTCTGTGGCTGTACTCCGAGATCCCCCTTCTCAAGGGATCGTGCAGGGAGCTATCCTTTAGATACGGATCCGATCCCGGCGTGGAATCCGTCGGATCGGCGGTCAACGAGGCCAGGACCATCGATCCATCGAGATTGTTCGAATCCATAGGGGAGATGCGATCAACCCTTCACCCATATATCAGCAGCGAGGTGGTCGAGATCACCCCCGGGTACGATACGAGGATTATGGAGACCCCGCCGTATCTGTCCCCATTCATCCCCACCGGATCCGTTTCATCGTTCGACGGATTCACCGATTCCCCGTTCAACGTCATCTTCATCAGCAAGGACCCGATGAGAACGCCTCCGGTAACACTCCCGGAGCTTTTCCTCGTTCTCGTTCACGAGGAGTTCGGACACTGCGTGAACTTCTCCAACGCGTTCGGGGGGGTCTTTTCTCAACCCGCTGATGTTGAACTGATAACCACCCCCATGATGCTGCCGATATCCGACGGTATGTCGATCCACCGGGAATGGGAGGTATATTCCAGGATCAGGGAGATCCAGGCCAGATCCCCATCGGATATGAAACCCCATGAAAGAGCCCTTCACGAGTTCGTGGACGGGCACTACCCTTTCGGGGATTTCGCGGATGATCTGGAATATATCGTGAGGAAATGGAGGGTCATCAGATATCTGAGGGCCGTGGCCGACATCAGGATCAATCTGGGAAAGCAGAACCTTCTAGATTTCATACACTGGGCCCGGATAACAACGGGACTTCCCGAGTCGATGATCTTCGATCAGATATTCGTTACGATCGGGATGCCCGGATATGCACCAGCTTTCGTGTCGTTAGGTGAGAGGATCAGGGAGATTCAGGATATCAGGATAAACCACGGCATCGGCAGGAGGAAATTCAACAGATTCGCCTCCTCGATGGGATTTCCATGCAGGCAGATATTCGAGAGCAGATTGGCGAATTTCGGATGATATCATTTCAGGAAGATACCCTCAAGATACTCGATAAGCTCCGATACCGGCACGTCCTCTATGGTGATCAGGGTCGTATTCCCCACCGTTCCCTTTCCGGATTTCTTCGTGTTGATCAGGCCGAACGCATCGAGCTCCTTCATGTACTGCCAGAACTGGGTATGGCCCAGAGGCCTCTTGTTGATCTGCTCGCACAGTGCCTTGTACTCGTCCTCGAGTTCCCCGGTCGAGCAGTAAGCGGACCGCTTCAGGAGTCGGGAGGCCGAAAGGAGCATGATCTGCTCGTGGATGTTCAGCTGTTCTATGGATTCCTCGAATATGAACGACTTCACATCCGCCTTGGCGTATCTCGCATGCTCCGGCATGACCGTGTCGCTTCCCTGCTCCTCCGCCACCATTCCTGCCTTCTCCAGAAGCTCGATCGAGAACCTGGCATCGCCGTACTCCTCGGACATGGACGCTATCATCTCGGATACGCCGTTTTCAACGACGTTGGGGTGGAAAGCGAGTTCTATCCTCTGATCGGTGATAAGCTGGAGGGTATCCCGGTCGTATCTTCCGAAATCGAGGATGTTGGTCCTCTTGAATGTCGACAGGGATGCACGGTCCATCAGCTCCATGATCGGTTTCTGGGAGATCAGGATCAAAGAGATCGATCCGAGGAGGTCGGGATCCTCCTCCTGAAGCCTGGTGAAAGAGTAAATGAGATCGGATCCCGCCTTCTTGAGCAGGACATCGGCCTCGTCGAGGATTATGACCAGGTGGCATTCCCTCTTCTTCAGGTGCTTCTTCAGTATCTCTATCATCTCCGGTATCGAGAATCCCCTGTCGGGAAACCTGGGGTCGAAGTAGTTGAGTATCGACAGCATGACCATGGATTCGGATTTTCTGGTCCTGCAGTTGACGTGAACCGCCTCTATCCTCCGGTTGTTTTCAAGACCGGCTTCTTTCAGAAGGGAGCAGAATCTCTTCACCACTGCCGTTTTCCCCGATCCCACCGGCCCCCGAATAAGCGCGTTCTGTCCCATTCGATCGTATATGACAGGACGGAAGAGTATCCCCATCCGGTCCATCTCCTTCTCCCTGCCGGGGAGCTCATCAGGGACGAAATCGAACGACAGTTTCGACTGGTCCTTGAAGATGTTGCTCCTCTTAAGGATGTCAAGAGTCCTCCGCATGATACAGGATATCTCTTATCGGATAATAGTAGTTTCGGCCACCCTATCAAAGTTGATCTAGATCGGCGGCTTTTCTTTTCTTCTTGACCCCTTTCTCCCCCTCCTTCTCCACTCCTTTTTCATCAGGGATCCGGGTGTTGCAGTGGTAGCAGAAGTCCAGGTCGGCCTCTATGTTGCGGTGGCACGCGGGGCATTTTTTCATGGCCTCCATCTCACCACGCCTGGGGAAGCCGTGGTATCCGTTCCAGACCCACATTACTCCCAGCCCGATGAACAGAAGCCCCATGGGAATGAGGATCGGGCCCCCGACCCTGTTGCTGGCATCTAGCGGATCGGATTCCCCTATATTGGACTGCCATGCGAAACCCCAAAGCGTCATCAGGATACCGATCCCCACCATGGAGACCCCCATCGTGATGGCGAACCAGGTTACGAACCTGCTTTTTTTCATCCTGCCCGCTCCCTTCACGGTCGGTTTTATACCGGGTTGATCCTTCGGGAGCGGTCCAAGGGCCATCGCGATCACATCTGGACCCGAATCGGGGATCTATTCCCCTCCACAGGTCATACGCCCTATTCGATAGGAGAAATAAAAAAATAACTCTAAAACATCTACCCTCGATGCCGCTGTGGTCTTTCCAGTCGGATTACCGGGGAAAAAAGGAGGTTTTGGGATGAAGCTTTTCGGCAAGAAGAAGGAATTCAGGTTCGAGAGTATAACCATCGATCGGCAGAGGGAGGTTTTCCGGGGTCTCGAGGATCGGGGATGGATACTCTGCCAGGAGCCTTTCCAGTTCGATATGGAAAGGCCCCCCGACAAGATCAGGAAGATGGCGATGAAGCAGGGAAAGGACCTGAAATGCGAGCTTCTCATCGAGATATGGGATCCCGTATATCAAGCCCGGCCGTGGAAAGGGCTCTCCTATGCGGCTTTCAGAAGGATGACGTCGGATGAGATAATAAGAAGGCAGATGGAGAAGAGGAAGAGGCCCAATTACGACAATGCCATGGGCGAGGTGTCGGACATGCTTCCCAGGAAGCCTCAGGTCCAGGTGAGCCAGGAAGACCTTGAAGAACTGAATCAGATAGTCCAGCGGGAGCACATCCATGCGGATGATATGGAGGTTGTCAGAAGAGGGGTTGACATGGAGATGGGGCCCACCGATTCGATCAAGGCCATATCAGTGGAGGACCCCCATGACCACCAGGGGGAGATGGGTGACGATCTTGTCAAGAAAAAGGAAATCAAACAGGACACCGGTCCGAGATACGAATCGGCGCCCGGGTATACCCAGGTGAAATCCACTAGCCAGCCTCTTTTCGAATCAAGCATGAAGATCGAGACCCTGGAAGATGTTCTGGACAAGACCGATCTGACAGAGAAGGTCGATCCCCTGGCAATGATGATCGACGCCGCGGATAAGGAGGAATCGGAAAAAACCCCGGCAACCCCGGCCGAATCCCAGTCTGCCCAGGTTCCTCCCGCACAGACTGTCACCCAGCCTCCCTCAACGGCGGCACCTACACAACCCGCAGCTCCCCCGGTGATGCCCCAGGCTCCTTCGCCGGTTTCGACAGCACCTCCGGTTCCGAAAGACGAGGAGGAAAGCGGTCAGTGATATCTTGACGGGAGAATATGAGGAGTTCAAGGGGGTCGGGCTCAAGGGGGTGGGAAGCGGATGGGTCAAGGGCGAGGTTGTAAGATGGTGCGGAAACGTCTCCTTCCTCGAGGAGGTCAAGCCCGAGACCGGTCTGCTCGTGAAGGGAGATCGGACATTCGATCTGAAGGGCAGGATTCTGGTTTTCAATGGTGGATCGGGATCCACCGTCGGTTCATATAATATATATAATCTCAGGATTTACGATAAAGCCCCCGCGGCGATGATCATGGAGAAAGCCGATGCCATTATAACCATCGGCTGCATAATGGCCGATATTCCCCTGGTTCACAAACTCGGGGATTCCGCCATGGAGATGATCGAGACCGGAATGACGGCGGAGGTCAATTCGGAAGCGGGAATGGTGAGGCTTCACCGGAAGGATCAGTCAGATAGTACGGTGTGATCGGTATGCTGGAAACACTGAAGGGCTTGAGAGATCAGCTGAACAAGAAGATTGAGAATGATGAGAAGGTCAGGGAGGTCATAGCCTCGAAGGACAGGACCATCGTTCTGGAATTCACGGACGAGAAGACATATGTTCTGGAGGTCAAGGACGGGGAGGTGCTGGAGCCCCGGGAGGGAACTCTGGAAGATCCGACCCTTTATGTCAAGACCGATATCGGCACGATGAACAAGCTCATCGAGAAGAAGATGAACCCGCTCATGGCATACGCGATGAGGAAGATCAAGGTTGAAGGTCCGATCGATGACATCATGGTTCTGAAGGACCTGTTCTGATCCCCTGAACCGATTGTCAGCCTGTACATAATAAAATAATATATACCGTGGTTTTATCTATCGGTTAGGCTTTTCCGCCTTATCCGTCAACAGGGAGTGGATTCGTTGTCCCCGGAACCTATCAGAAAGACTCGGACATACGCCAGAACTTCAGTTTACACCTTGCTGGCAGTGATTCTGACAGTATCAGGCCTGACAATGATCACGGCGGAGACAATCGGGAGCGATCAGGTTTTTGCGGAAACCGAACCTCCGGTTGCCGATGCGGGAGATGATATCACCGGCGTTCTGATGAACGAGGTCGTCCGCCTTGACGGCTCCAATTCAACTGACGAGGATATCGACAACTGCACATGGGAATGGGTCTGCGAGACATATTCATGGCTCGCGCTGGAGAGCAGTAACGGACCAAGGCCCAGTTTCACCGTGAACGTCACCGGCGGGATCGTATTCGAACTGAGGCTGACCGATCCAGAGGATCAGGTGGGGACGGACAAGGTAACCGTTACTGTGCCAGAGAACAAACATCCGATCGCGGAGATCGATTCCCCCTCTCCCGGTTACAATTACATTCAGAACACACCCGTCGAATTCTCCGCGAACGGTTCCAGGGACCCGGAGGGTCGGGATCTTTCATTCGGCTGGGAGTCCAATATCACCGGTGAGCTCTCCGATGAGCTCTCCGATGAGAAATATTTCACAACATCCCTTTCGGTTCTGGGATGGCATCTGATAACGCTCAACGTATCGGATCCCAACGGCGGATGGGATATCGAGGACGTGGAGATCTTCATAAGGGAGGAACCGAAGGCTCCCACGGCCGTCATCGGCGGTCTCAAGGATTCTTATTTCAAGAGCGATCTGATCACACTCGACGGGTCCTTCTCTTCGGATCCGAATATCGGGGACAAGCTCAATTACACATGGCGTACCAACAGGTCATCGATCGAGCTGGGATACGGCGAGGTCATCGACGTCAGGCTTTCCGAGGGAATGCACAACATATCCCTGACGGTGAAGGATATGGACGGTCTGACCGCCGGGTCCTGGACGCATGTCAATATTCTGAACCGGAAACCGACCGCGGTGATAAGGAGGCCTGCCATCGTGAACGTTTCAGAGGAAGCCCATCTGTCCGGTTTCAATTCCAGGGATCCCGATTCGGATGAGCTTGATTATCTATGGGACTTCGGTGACGGCTACACCGCGATCGGAATGAACGTGACCCACACCTGGGGAATGTTCGGCCGTTACAATATAACGCTGACAGTTAGCGACAGGTCCAGGGAGAATTCGGAGGCAAATGCCACCACCCAGATCAAGGTCAACTCGGTGCCCGTGGCTGTTCTCGAGGACGAGCAGGAGTTCATCGTGGATGAGAACTTCGACATCTCCGCCAATCTCTCATACGATGAGGACGGGGATCCCCTGACATACAGGTGGGATTTCGATCAGGACGGGGAGTGGGACTCCTTCGGCATCGAGGGAACACACCGTTATGATGAAGAGGACGAGTATCTGGTGACCCTGGAGGTATCCGACGGCCACGCATGGTCCACGGTGACCGTCACGGTGTACATAATCTATCCGAACGTGGCCCCCATCGCGATAATCTCCAACAAGGCGAACGAGGACGGGGTGATAATGGTCCCGCTGGAGGATGACAGGGGGCAGATACTCCTAGACGGATCATTGTCATATGATCCAGATGACGATACGGACGGAAGCGGGGATATCAACGACGACGAGAGGAACAACCTCACGTACAACTGGGACCTCGATACCGATTCCGATTCCGACGGTGATGATATCACCGACAACGATGCGGATTTCGTGGGCAAATCCGCGAGATTGACACTCAGGCAGAAGGGAACGGTATCGGTGGCTCTGAACGTAACCGATCCCAGGGGCCTGTGGGGGCGTCAGATCATAAAGATAGAGGGCAACAATATCCCCGAGATAACATCGACCCGTGTGGACCCGGGCCAGTCCCTGCTGGTTGGCTACAAGGCCACATTCGAGGCCATAGGGACGGACAGCGACCGGGAGGACCGAAGCAAACTCGCGTACACCTGGCATATGGGCGACGGGGCGGTTCTGAAGGGAAGCGAGGTGGAACACGTCTACAGCAGCGACGGCAGGTTCAGGGTCCGGCTGGTCCTGACGGATGGCAATTTCAACGATACATCCGAGATGGACATCCGCGTAGAGTTCCTGGAAAAGCCCAGGATCATCTCTCCCAAGAACAATACAAGGGTGGAAGGGGAGGTCCTGATAAAGGGATCGGCATATCCCACCGCGGGCGTTGTGATAGACAAGGTATCCGTCTCAATCAACGGCGGTTCGTTCATCAAATGCAAGCAGAGCGGAAGCTGGGAATCATGGTACTACGAGTGGGAAACCTCCGGAAGGGAGGCGGGAACGTACGAGATCACGGTCAGGGTTGAGGCCGACGGGGCTGTATCGGAGGAGACCATCTACGTCCAGGTAGGATCCGAGGCAGGATCCTCCGGCGGTGTGGACTACGTCATGATAGGCATCGTGGCCGGGGTCGCCATCATTATCATAGGAGGGGCCGTGCTGTTCGTCAAGGCGAGGAGGAAGAAGCAGGAGGAGGAGTTCTTCATACCCCCGCCGGGCCCCGGTCCTATGGCTCCCGGGATGGTTCCCGGAGGCATTCCTCCCGGCCAGGGACTGCCGGAGAAACCCAAGACTGACCTGCCGCCCGCGGCCAAACCCCCTGAGGAGCCCAAGAAGAAGGAGGAACCCCCTGCCGCAAGGGATCTGAGGATCCGCTGTCCGGCATGTACGAACGTGTTCATCGTCGAGGATGACGGCGGGCGCCCTCTCCACATGACATGTACACACTGCGGGGCAAAAGGGACCATCGACGCTCCGCCGCCTCCGGAGGAGGAGAAGGAGGAACCCGAGGAGGAAGCGGAGGAAGATGAGGAACCGGAACCGATCCCGATAGTCTGTCCCGAGTGCGGAGGATTGTTCGAGCTGACCGAGATGACGGACACGGCATCCTGCCCGTTCTGCGGATCAGAGGGGGGTCTCGACGAGGATACCATTCTGGTCCTGGAGGAGAGGTTCGGGGCCCCGCCGAAGGACATCACTCTGAAATGCCCGAGGTGCGGGGAGAAGTTCGACATCAAGGAGGGGGATACGGAGATCATGTGCCCCCACTGCGGGATCAAGGGCAATATATGATCGATTATCCGGATCGGATGAATGCAGATCACGATACTCGTTCGATAATGGATATCGTTTCGGAGGGCAGACCATGAGTGATGCGGTATCAGTGGATTATGATATTCTGGAGGAGTTCGTCCGGGAGGTTTTCGAGAAGCTCGGGATTCCCGAGGGAGACGCTTCCGTATGCGCGGATGTACTGATATCCGCGGACCGCAGGGGGATTTCATCTCACGGCGTCAACCGCATGAAACCATTCTACTATGACCGGATCAGAAAGGGGCTTCAGGAGCCCGTGACCCGGGTGGATGTCGTCAGGGAGGGCCCAACGACAGCGGTTGTCGACGGTGGTTTCGGCATGGGCATGGTGGTGGCCAGAAGATCCATGCAGATGGCGATCGACAAGGCCGGTGATTACGGGACGGGGATGGTGGTCGTCAGGAACTCGACCCATTACGGGATCGCCGGGTATTATACCAAGATGGCCGCTGACTCCGATATGATAGGGATTTCCGGGACCAATGCGAGACCATCGGTGGCCCCCACAAACGGGACCGAGGGGATGCTGGGGACGAATCCCCTGTCATTCGCCTTTCCCACGGACGAGGATTTCCCCTTCGTCCTGGACTGCGCCACGTCCATAACCCAGAGGGGCAAGATAGAGTACCTGGCAAGGGAAGGCAAGGAGACGCCTCCGGGACTTGTTGTTGGAGCGGACGGTTCCATCAGGACCGATACGGAGGGCATCCTCCGGGACCTGCCGAGGGATCTGGCCGCGTTCCTGCCCCTGGGAGGGGACGGGGAGAGCCTCGGCGGTCACAAGGGATACGGATATTCCACCGTTGTGGAGGTGCTCTCGTCTGCGCTCCAGGGCGCCCCGTTCCTGAAGGCGGTTACCGGCGTGAACACCGGCCACTTCTTCATGGCCGTGGACATATCGGCGTTCTGCGATCCCGCCGAGTTTCGCAGGGGAGCGGGGGATATAATGAGGGAGCTTCGGGCTTCCCGGAGGAAACCGGGGGCCGATCGGATCTTCACCGCAGGTGAGAAGGAATATCTCTTTTACGAGAGGACGAGGGACAGAGGGGTGGTCCTGAACGAATCCATCCGGAAAGATCTGATCACGATGAGGGACGAGCTGGGGATCTCGGGGATCGATCTCGGATTCTAGCTTTTTCGGATGATTTATAATGAGATTCAACCTTCAATCGATCATGCCCCGGGGCATTATCTTCTACTATTCATCCACGGGAAATACCGAGCTTGCCTGCGAGTATCTGAGGCGAAGATCATCCCAGACGGAGTTCGAACTACACGATATGAAATCGGGTAAAAGGGATGATCTGGACGCGTTCGAGATCGTGGGATTCGCGACGTTCGTGGATTACATGGGTCCTCCGAAGTTCTTCGTCGATTTCGTTAAAGGGATTCGAACCTCCGGTGGGAAGCCGGCTTTCGTTCTGAACACCTGTGCAAGCATACCCGGAAGATCCCTGAAAACGATGTCCCGTATGGTTGAATCCAGTGGATTCGAGGTCCTTTCGGGACATACGATCTTCATGCCCGAGAACCTCCCTTATATGAGGCGGAGAGGTATCAGGAACGATGGAAATCCGAAGGAGAAGGAGTTCGCTTCCTTCAACTCGTTCATCTCCGATCTGGACGATCTGGCCACCTCCATCTCCCTGAAAGGGGAGGTCAGGAAGAGGCCCCTGAAGATCGGGATATTGAACCTGCTCATCCCGGCCTTCAGGAGGACAAGGGCCAGGAAGTCGATGGGCGGCATATGGGCTGATGATCCCGCGTGCATAGAGTGCGGAAAATGCGTCCCGATATGCCCGTATGGGGCGATCAGGATGGATCCGAAACCGGTCTTCGACCTATCCAGGTGCTACGGGTGCTATGCATGCTACAATATCTGCCCCGCGGATGCGATACGAACCAAGAAAATCCAAGGCGGACACCATTACAGGGGGCCGTCTCAGGATCTGCTAAGAAAGCTGTCGTACTGATCGACCGGTTAGCATCAGGCTGGTTATGGGCATAATTGAAAACCAGAAACAACAGCCTATCGGACACCAACATCAATTAATCCCGAAGATCATTATCCCTCATGGTCATGAGGATCGGGCACCGGGGAGCCGCCGGGTACGAGCCGGAGAACACGCTGAGATCCTTCGAGAGAGCGGTGGAGATGGATGTGGACATGATAGAACTGGACGTCCAGATCTGCGCAACGGGGGAGATCGTGGTGATCCACGACCGGTCCGTGGACCGCGTCACCGAGGGGGAGGGCCGGGTGAAGGACCTGTCCCTTCAGGAGATCAGGGATCTGGATGCGGGGAAGGGAGAGAGGATCCCCCTTCTCTCCGAGGTCCTGGACCTTGTATCGGGGAGGGCCGGACTGAATATCGAACTCAAGAGCAAGGGAACCCCCGAGCCCGTGAACGATCTCCTCCACCGGAACATCGGGAGGAAGGGGTGGAGGAAGGAGCAGTTCCTGGTCTCCTCGTTCCATCCCGGAGTTCTTCTCGACTTCTCCCGGATCTGCGGGGGGATCAGGACAGCGGTCCTCATTGAGAACATGCCCTACGGCGCCGAGGAGTTCGGGAGCATGATCGGGTCCTACTCGGTGAACCCCAATCACAGATACCTCCGGGAGGATTTCGTGGGATCGACGCACGATCTCGGGATGAAGGTGATCCCCTGGACCGTGGACGATCCCGATGATATTCGAAGGATGATCGACCTGGGTGCGGACGGGATCATTTCCAACTATCCGGACAGGGTCCCGAAGGATCCCGGTAATTAATAACCGTGTGATCCGCCGTTTTGTCCGTAAAATAATTAGTAAAACGACATGCATGACCGTGACATGATGAGGCTGTATTCCGATCTCGCCCTTGCATATCATGAGATATACCGATCCCTGTTCGATTATCGGGGCGAGTTCGATTACTACCACGGCAAGCTGAAAAACCTCGGATGCGCGAGGATCCTCGAGATCGGGTGCGGGACCGGCCATCTGGCAAGTCGGCTGATGGAGGCAGGATACGATTACACGGGCTTCGATCTATCTCCCCATATGCTCGAGATCGCCCGAAGGGAGATTCCCGACGGTTCGTTTATCCTGGGAGATATGAGGTATATCAGAAGTGATGAAAAATATCAGGCTGTTTTGATCACCGGAAGGACGTTCATCCATCTGACGAAGGATGAAGATGTCCACCGGGCACTCGATTCCATCCGGACCGTAATTGAACCGGAAGGATACCTGATCTTTGACTGCATAAATTCGGAGTACATGGAAGAGAATTTCAAGACCGAGATGGTGTCCGAGACGGATGCGGGAGTCAGAAGATACAGGAGGGAGAGCCGGTCAAAGAGAGTCAAAGGAAAGGGTTTTCTCTGGGAATGGGACGCCCTTTACAGGATCTGGGAAAACGGTGAAGAGAGGCAGGAAAGGGACATCATGATCCTAAGAGCGTTCAACCGGAAGGAACTTTCTGACTTCCTGAACCATTCCGGATTCGAGGTTGTCGAGATCGAACGGGCCGACATCGATCTGAAAACCGTCGCCCGGGTACCGTCATGAGACCGGGATAGAATTATATCGAATACCGCTCATGGCTTTCCATGGGCTTCCCGGAATCCGTCATCAACAGAAAGCTGATCCTGCGGATCCCTCTTGCCATTTTGCTGTTGTCAGCACTTTTCTACATCCCCGATCTCTATGATCATTTCGAGGCCCATCTCAGCGGCGGGATAATGGATTCCATCATTACCGATCAGTGGTGGGTGGTCCTCGTGAACATACTGGTCTTCACCTCATTTCTGATCCCGCTCACATTTCGAAGGAAGGCCAACTGGAAGGAGTACGGGATCGTGATCGCCTTTTTCGTCTCCCTGTTTGTGGAGATGTACGGGATCCCGCTGACGGTTTTCTTCGCCTCAAGATACCTAGGCGGATCGGAGAAAGAGTCGGCCAGGACCCTATTCTCCGTGGATGTTCTGGGGGTGGATTTCGCATTCTCGATAGGTATGATCTACGGATCCATCTTAATGATCCTTGGAACAATAATCATTGTCATCGGCTGGGTCACATTATACAGAAATCTCAAAAAAACAGACCTCGTGACATCGGGCATATATTCGCTGTCGAGACATCCCCAGTACCTTGGTTTCCTCCTCGTGATCGCCGGATGGGTGGTGGGGTGGCCCACACTTCTCACATTGATCTTCGGACCGATCCTCGTCGTGATGTACATCCGGGTCTGCGTCAAGGAGGAGAGGGAGATGTCTCGAACCGTTGATTACGGTGAATACAGGAAAAGGACCCCGTTCATGATATGAGATCCGCTTGCTATTGTTATTTTATACGTTCCGATAATTGAATATCCGCCCTCTCGCTTTCAAGATGCATGATCACATGGGAGATCCTGCCGTTCCTAGTAATGATCGCCGTGGCGGCGGGTCTCGTACAGGGTCTGTCCGGATTCGGATCGGCCCTGGTGATGGTCCCCATGATGATCCATCTTCTGCCCCCGAGGGTGGTTGTCCCGATGGCCCTCGTTTTCGGTACCGTGCTGAACGGGTATCTCATGATAAAAGAAAGGGAGCATCTTCAGATGAAGAGGATCTGGCCCCTCCTGATCGCCGGTATCGCAGGACTTCCCGCCGGGGCGCTCCTCCTCCTGTTCGTGGAGGCCAGCGTACTCAAGGTCATGATAGGGTCCGTTATCATCCTGACAGGGATCCTGATCCTCCTCGGGATAACGATAAAGGTGCGCAAGGAGAAGCCTGCAATGATCCCGGTGGGAATAATTAGCGGGATCCTCAACGGCAGCATCTCCATGAGCGGCCCCCCGGTCATACTGTTCTTCAGCAACCAGAGGATGAGGAAGGGAAACTTCAGGGGCAATATAGTATCGTATTTTCTGATCCTGAACATCTTCACGATCCCGGTTTTCGCCGCCGGGGGGCTGTTCACCTCCACCGTCCTGATATATTCCGCCCTTCTCATCGTCCCGCTCATCCTCGGACTGCTCATCGGAACAGGTGCGGCCAGGAGGATCGGCGAGGGCGGCTACCGTAAGCTGGTCCTGATCCTGGTAACGGTCACCGGGGTGTCCTCGCTCGTCTCAGGATTGACGGATCTCTTTTGATCTCGTACAAATCATTTCATATCCTTTGAAAACATGGTCAACATGAACATGAGATCGAAGAGTGTGGTTGTGATCGGGGGAGGACCCGCGGGAATGATGGCCGCAGGAACGGCCGCCAGCAGAGGCCACAAGGTCACACTCGTGGACAGCAATGAGCGGCTCGGGAGGAAGCTTGCCATAACCGGGAACGGAAGATGCAATCTTACCAGGAACGGCGATGTGGATGATCTTCTCAAGGGAGTGATAAGGAACCGGGACTTCCTTAGGACCGCGGTATTTTCCCTCTCGTCCAAGAATCTCATGGGTTTCTTCCTCGGGCTGGATCTCCACACATACGCCGATGAGTCGGGCCGCGTATACCCGATATCCGGGAAGGCCGAGGACATCGTCGACGCCCTGATCAGATATCTCGAAAAGAACAAGGTGCAGATCACCAGAGGCTCCGCATCAGCGATAATTGTCGAGGGCGGACAGGTGGCAGGGGTGGTTATGAAGGACCGGGAGGTCAAGAGGTGCGAGCGGGTCATCCTTGCAACCGGTGGTAGGTCATATCCCGAGACCGGATCGACCGGGGATGGATATGAAATGGTGAGACCCATGGGGCATTCAATCGTGGATCCCAATCCCTGTCTGGTCCCTCTGGATCTCGCAGGGGACATACATCTGGATCTCCAGGGAGTGTCCGTTTCCGACGTCTGGATCGAGATCAGCGACAGGGATGGGAAATGGATCGCCGGAAGGAAGGGGGATGCGATCTTCACCCATTTCGGCATCTCCGGGCCGGCGGTCCTGAAGGTCTCCGGGGACATTCCCTTCGACTGCAAGGGGTATACCCTCTCCATGGACCTGAGACCGGATGATCCTCCCGATGCCGTCACCGGAATGCTCCTGGATTCGTTCACGGGAAATCCCAGGAAGTCCGTTTTGAACACGCTCTCGATGCATTTCCCCAGGAGGATCGCGGGAGCCCTCATCGAGAGCTGCGGGATCGATCCGAACAAGAACTCGAACCAGGTCTCAAAAGCCGAGAGAAGGTGCATTCAGAACAGGATCAAGAGGTTCGATCTCATCATCGAGGGGATGAGGCCCGTCGAGGAGGCAGTTGTCACTGCGGGAGGGGTGGATGTTTCGGAGATCGACCACCTGACGATGGGATCGAATCTCGTGAAGGGATTGTATTTCGCCGGGGAGGTCATGGATGTACACGGCACCACGGGGGGTTACAATCTGCAGATAGCGTTTTCAACCGGTTACCTTGCGGGATTGAACTGTTGAACGACGATCTCATTCAATCCCGCTTTAATAAGGGATCAAGATCGGTTCCTTATTAAACTTTCAAGCTGAAAACTTTAACAAGATCACTCATTGAGGATCATGATAACCGCAGTTTTCATGAAAGTTTTAACGGACGGGCCTGAGGGATGGGGTACATTAAAGGGGTCGATCTGCCGCTCATATGCAGTTCATACCAAAAAAATCAGGCCCGCCCGGGGCATCCCTCTCAGGAAGCCTCCTCGATGGGTTCCGACACGAGCTGACTTATGTTGGTCACCTCCTGGTCCCCCGCGAGAATGTTTCTGAGCTTGTTGAGGTTGATGATCATTCCGACGTATTTCGTACCGTCGGCCGTCTCGTACCTCTCGGCCTGCTCGAAAGCCTCTTCCGCAACGCTTACATTGAGGGCGCCGCCGTTCCGGGAGCGCCTCACATATCCCATGAGATTGGATGTCTTTTCCATTTTCATTACCTCCGTTTATCTGTTTTCAAGGCCGCCGCCAACGGATCTGCGGCAACGAGGCTGACTCGGCGGGCCGGCATATAAAGCTAGATCTGAGAGGGGCCCAAATGAATATACTGTAAAAGATCGATCACGACTCCGTCGTGCGGCGAACGAAACAATTCTAGACGCTCTTGCCGCCCCACCGATGGAGAATGTTGCAGCTCCCCTCTCGGGATACCATGCACGGTCCCACCGGTGACGAAGGACTGCAGGCATTCCCGAAGAGAGGACATTCGTGGGGATCGATGATCCCCCTCAGAACCTCCCCGCACCTGCATCCGGGAGGCTCCGGGATCTCAAGATCCCTGATCTCGGACAGATCGTCCTCGAAACGCAGGTTCGCATCCCTGTCCCGGTAGCTGTCCGAGACCGCGAGACCCGATCCCGGGATCGTCGGGAACCCCCTCCAGGGAACGTCCGCTGTCTTGAACGTTTCCTCCATCGCCCTGAGCGCTGCGGCATTTCCCCCGGGGTGCACTACCCTGGAATAGAGGTTCACGAGCTCCGCCCTTCCCTCGGACTTCATTCTCCCGAGTTCCAGGATCCCCATCAGAAGATCAAGGGGTTCGAAGCCAGCGATGACCTGGGGCATCGAGTAATCCTTCGACAGGAACCTGTAGGGCTCCTCACCGATTATCATCGAAACGTGGCCGGGTTCGATCAGGCCGTCCAGACGGACCTCGCCGGAATCCGCAATGAATTTCAGGGCCGGGGGGACGGTCCGATGATATGACAGGACCGAAACGTTTTCCGGCAGATCATCATCCATCAACAGGGCAGAGGTCGTCGGAGCCGTGGTCTCGAATCCGATCCCCAGGAAGACCACCTCCCTGCCGGGGTTATCATCGGCTATCCCGTATATGTCCGATGACGAGTAGACGATCCTCACGTCCGCTCCACCGGACCTTGCCTGTGCCAGGGTCATATCCTTCCCGGGGACCCTGAGCATATCCCCGAAGGAAGCAACGATCTTTCCCCTGGCGGCAAGCCTGATCGCATATTCTATCTCCAGAGGGGTCGTTACGCAGACGGGGCAGCCAGGCCCCTGTCGTATGTTCACCCCCGCCTCCTCCAGCATGGGTTCGAGGCCCGATCTGACGAGTGTGTCCTGATGGGTTCCGCACACGTGCATCACGGTCAGGTCCTGGTCGAGGTCCTTGATGGATCTCAGGATGCGGTCGGCCATCTCCCGGTCCCTGAGTTTGAACGAATTCAATCGGATCCCCCCCCGTCCGCTATAATCAGCTTCACGTTGGTGACGCTGACCGCGTTTCCCTTGATGATGTCCACCGATCCATGGCATTTGGGACAGGCGAACACGGGCAGAAAGTAGTGGAAGTTGGGGTCCTCGGCGACGCTCAGCTCGCCCTCGTAGGAGCATTCCCTGCACCTGATCATGCCGTCCTCGGATCCGATCTTCAGCTCCGCTCCCCTCAGGAGATCGTCATCCTCGGTGAGGGTCTTCCAGCAGAACCTGATCTGCTCCGCCCCGGCAAAGGAGAGCCTGCCGATCACGATCTCCACCTCGGCCACGCTCTCTATGTTGTCGTATTTGAGAAGTGATTCCCTCACGGCGGCAAGCAGCTCCCCGGCAAGCTGGAGCTCGTGCAATCAGGGACCCCCCTCTTTCTCCATGTAGCTCAGGGCCTCGTCCCAGAGCTTCAGGGTCTCCCTTGCCTCCTCCTCGTCGATGATCTGCATGGCGAAACCGGCGTGCACGATGACCCAGTCCCCGATCTCGGGTGTAACGAAGGTGATATTAGCCTCACGGCGGGTCCCTCCGTAATCTATCAGGGCTTTGTTATCGGCGAGTATCTCCACGATCTGTCCGGGAACAGCGAGGCACATGATCCCCCGCACATTGATACTTGTTTATCTGGTTTACGGCAGAGAACTGACCAAATCGATCCGTCATCAGGAAAATCATCATATCGGTTGGACGGCCCGCCTTGCTCTCGATGTCATTTCATAGTAATTCGAGAGATCATCCGCCCCACGCATATTTTTTCTATTTCATGGTCCGAAACGTGCTTTCGGACCCTGTTCACACGATGGAAAGGCCTCCGAACGCCGCCTGCCCCACGGAGATGCCGCCGTCGCCCGGCGGAACCCTTGAATGAAGTACGGGTCTGGCCCCGAAATTCCGGCAGGAGATCAGGAACGCTTTGACTATGGGTATGTTGTATGCCACCCCGCCCGATATTCCGACCAGCGGTTTCCCGTCGTCGGAGAGCGCCCCGTTTGCCGCAGCCGATTCGCCCGCCAGGATAACGAGATCGTCGACCACGGCCGCGACCATTCCCATGGCCAGATCGGACATCCGGGAGGGTTCAATATCGGGAGACAGACGGATATCCCCCCTCTCGCCGAAAACCTCCGAGAGAAGGATCCCCCATCTGTTTGCCACGTCGACGCTTCCATTTCGGATATCCTCCCGGAAGATATCGATCCTCGGTCTCTTGGATCTCCTCAGCACGGGCTCCATTCTCATCGCGGGTTCTCCGTCGTAAGATCTCCAGGTCACGCCCAGAAGGAGGGCGGAGAGGGCGTCCAGCAGCCTCCCCAGAGATGAGGTCATCACGGCGCTTCCGTGGGTCTTGACCAGGACGTCGGCCAACCCATCATCACACAGATCCAGATCGTATCCGCTCTCCCTGCTGAGCCAGTGTGCGATCCTTTCCGGATGGAAAACGGATGCGTCTCCCCCCGGAAGGCCGAAATACCGGAGGTGGCCCGCCCTTTGGAATTCACCCGCCGTGGAAAACAGCGCCTCGCCTCCCCAGGGAAGCGAGTCGGAACCGAAACCAACCCCGTCAACCACAACGCATCCCAATGAATCGGTGCCGGAATCCACGAGTAGGGAAGCGGCGTGCGCGTGGTGATGGAACATCTCCATAAGCGGGATTCCCCCGGATTCCGAGTACTCGATCCCTATTCTGCGGGATGCGTATCTCGGATGCCTGTCTATGACTACCGCCTCGATCTCCCTGGCGCCGAACAGGTTCATGATCCGGTCGGACGATTCCCTCATGAAATCCAGTACCGAAGGGTGCCTCGAGTTCCCCACATACGGCGATGTGAACACCCTTCCGTTCCTGGCGGCCGAAACGGAGACGTTCCTCTCGGCGCCGAGGGCGAGAACCGTTCTGAGGTGCGGGATATCCAGGGGATCCGGGATCAAACCCCTCGCTTTCCTTATCGGAAAGCCTCGAATTGAAAAAGGAGCCCTGGACCTGATGATATCAGGTCCGGTCAGATCGTCAGGGACGACGACGGAATCGTCGCACCTTGCCTCAATCTTCCTGTTGTGAACGAAGTAACCGTCCGCGCCCAGTTTATAGGCCTCTTCGAGGGTGACCGCCATGGGATCCCCGGGGGGATTGGCAGATGTCATGAGTAACGTTTTGATATCGGATCCGATCCGGTCGAGGGACCGGAAGATCAGATGGTGGATCCCGGAATAGGGCAGGTAGATTCCGATGGTATCAAGTCCGGGAGAGGCGAGATCCTGTATCCTGCCGATCCTGGGGTGATCCGTCTCAAGTTTCTCCAGAAGAACGATGGGTCTGGCGGGAGACAGCAAAGCGCCCGATCCCGACTCGGTGATCCTCGCCATGGATCCGGCCGTTTCAACATCCCTGCACATCAGAGCGAAAGGTTTGTAGGGCCGGCCGTACCATTCCCTCATCCTCTCCATCCTGGAGGGATCGCAGACGATGTGCATGCCGCCCCACCCCTTGACGATTACCGTTCTTCCGGATTGAATCGATCTCGCCAGATCGTCGAAGGCCTTCTCCCCGGAAGAGATGGGTCTGAGCCGGTCGTCAAGGTACTCGCAGACAGGTCCGTCCACGGGACATGAGAGGGTCTGGGCATGGAACCTCCTGAAAGTATGGTCGCCGTACTCGCCGGTGCATTTCTCGCAGGGGGGGAAATCATCCATGGCCGTTCTGATCCTGTCATAGGGAAGCGATCTGATCACAGTGTACCTTGCCCCGCAGTCCGTGCAGTTGGTAAAGGGATGGAGGTATCGCCTGTTATCGGGATCGATCATCTCGGAAAGGCACCTGCCGCAGATCGCGGTGTCGGGGGGCAGGGATGAGTCGAGATCGCCCTCGGTGGATTCCTCGATGGTGAAGGAGATCGGCCCTTCTTCCCCGAATCCGAAATCCGTCCATCTCCCCTCCCTTGCTTTGTATTCCTCGATGAAACCCATGGGGCCCAGGTGGGACCTTATGCTCTTTATGAATTTCTCGGGTTCGACATCGGTTATTATACTCACGTGAGAGCCGTCGTTCCTGACGTATCCCTTTGCCGAGAGATCGAGGGCGGCCCTCTTGACCGAGGGCCTGAATCCGACCCCCTGGACAACGCCCCTTACAACGATCTCCCACATGGAATTCCACCTCATATCGGATGAAGCTCGTTCAGAAGCTCCTCGATCCCGGTTCCGTGCTTCGCATCGGTCACGAAAACCTTTGCATCGGGCCTGACCGTTGAAGCGTCCTTCTTCAGGGCCTCGATATCCACCTCCATGATCTCCGCCAGGTCCGATTTGTTGATGACTATCAGGTCGGACTCCCTGAATATCGCGGGATGCTTCCGGACCATGTCCTCGCCCTCGGTGACGGATATCACGACAATCCTCCTGTCGGTTCCCAGGGGGAAATCAGCAGGGCATACGAGGTTGCCGACGTTCTCGATGAAGAGAAAATCGATGGAATCAAGGTCAAGCTTCTCGAGGGCATGCTCTGCGAGGTGTGCATCGATATGGCACTCCTTTCCCGTGTTAACGTTTACCGCCGGGATGCCGTGGCCTGTAACCCTCCGGTAATCGTCATCCCCGGCCACGTCCCCGGTTATGGCCCCTACCCTCACACCCCTCCTGATCAGAATATCCGACATCCTCTCGATCAGAAGGGTTTTGCCCGATCCGATGGATCCGAGAATGTCCACCGATCCGATCCCCTTTCGTTTTAATATGGAATGGTTCTCCTCCGCGAGCTTCCTGTTTGCTTCGAGAAGGTCCCTTTCCATATCGACGGTTACGACTTGATGCATGGACAGGTCCATGTCCTTCTCGAATATGTGAGTTTCCCCGGGCAGGGCGTTTCTGAATGAAGATCCCTGCGGGCCCGGGGAATCGGAGAAATGGAAATTCGAAGGCCAGTGACAGAAATCGACAAATGCAAAATATATTATATATAATTGTATTCGTATTCTCTGTATCAGGTTGCTAGAAAAAGAACCGGGGGAAATGTCGGACATGTTTATCAATGACCTTCTGATTTCCCCGCTGCGTGGGAGGCAATAGAGATGAAAACAAGGCTAGGAATGTTTGTGGTTGTTCTGCTCGCCATGGCCGCTTTGATACCGATGGCGGCGGTTGCGGAACCGACCCGGGCTATGGACGCGGAGATTTCGGGTGTTAATCTTTCCGGATTGATGGGGCCGGAGGGGGAATATTCCATCGGTGAACATACCGTATCGGTGAACTTCACCAATAACCTGGGCTCTCTGACTATGCTCGAAAACCAGCAGATCTTTATCAATGTCACTTCCTTCCCGGACGAATCGGTGCTGGTCAATACCAGCGAGATTCACAACGTAGGGATCCCGGCAAGCGGCCATATGATCGTGTATCTGGATCCCTTCAATTTCCCGGAAGGGGAGTACAACATCACGGTAAACGCTACCATCGAGGGAGAGGAGACGTACGGATATCTGAACGTAACGATCATGGACGTGGTCGATCTTTCCATCATGAACGATCTTTTTGTTCAGGACGGGCACTACCAGATGGGTCAGAGCCTGAATCCCAGGTGTATCGTGAACTATGTTGGAAATGTGGCGGAGTGGAAGGACAACGTGGACGTCCATCTTCTGATCGAAACCGTGGCCGACGTCTCGGTGACGGTGTATGACGAGTCAGAGACCCTGATGACGACATCCGGTTCTCCCGTATCACCCCCCTTCACCTTTGCGAGCCTGATGTTCATGGAATCCTGGAGCATCGAAGATTACGGTGAGATGAAAGCCACATTCTCGGTTACGTACGACAATTACAACGAGACCAACAACTTCCACGTCGTAACCTTCTTCGTGGACGAACCTGCCTCAGTTGAGGGATATGCATTAACTCCCGATGACACCCCGATCCCCATGGTGAGCGTGGAGGTCAGGGACGATCAGAACATTCTGATAGACGTTACCGAAACCAATGAGACGGGATACTTCTCATTCTTCAATCTCGAGGACGGCGACTATACCCTGATATTCGGCAAGAGATGGTTTGATGGCGATGTTCAGGAATTCACCGTGGAGTCCGGGATGACCAAACTGGTGAACGGAACCGTCACTCCCCTTGACCTCTGCGGTCTCGAGGGATACGTATACGATCCGGACGGCTCCCCCCTCATGGGGGCTGCCGTGGTTGCCCAGAAGGTCGGCGGGAGCTTCGAGAGCACATTCACCAACGCCACCGGATATTACGCATTCAACGAGCTGGAGAGCGGAACATATCAGATCAGGGCAACGTACACGGGATTCGACGACGCGATCGTGGACCAGCTTTTGATCGCAAGGGAGATGAATCTCGTCAACCTGAACCTCGGAGAGACGCCGTTCACGGTGATATTCGATCCCCCCAACGGTGAGCCGGGATTCCCGGTGGGAGCTTCTATCTCGCTGGAGTTCTCCCGTCCCATCGATCAATCGTCGGTGGATCCCTTCACGATAATGCTCAAGAACACCATGACCGGATCCTCCGTCGATGTGGATTACAACTTCACCATCGATAACAAGTCGATAGTCATCACTCCCAAAGCGGTTCTCGAGTATTCCACGAACTATTCCATCGAGGTCACCCACTGGGTCAGGGATGTGAACGGAGAGAGCTTCCCCGAGGACAAGATCTCATACTTCATCACCGAGGAACAGCTCTTCGAGGTGACCCTGATATCCATAAATCCCGGCGATGAGGAGCAGAACGTCGCCGTGGATACCGTGATCAGGATTATATTCTCCACTGCGATGAACGGATCGACGATCAGCGAACTGACCTTCAAGCTCTTTGCCAGGGGAAACCAGGCGGTCAGCGGAACGGTGTACTATTATCCCTCGAACAACACCGCAATGTTCGCACCGGACGACGACCTGGAGTACGGAATGAGATATTCCGTGGACCTCAGCGACGTAATAATGGCCGTCGATCCTGCCCATATTTTCTACGGAGCGGGCTGGAACTTCGATACCATGGAAGAGGTTTCAATGGGCGAGATAAGCGGAAGGGTCCTCGACCACAACTACAATCCGTTCCCGCCGTCAAATGTCACGGTAACCCTCACAATGGGGCAGCAGGTCAAGCCCCAGGTGGTGGACCCTGACGGCGATTTCAATTTCCTCATGCTTGATGAGGGTGTATGGACCCTTACCATAGTAGTGGCCGGATACGAAACCTATGTCGAGAACGTATCGGTCGTTGCCGGTCAGACCACTTCGGTCGGGACAATCGTGATGACCGAAAGTCAGATCCAGGAAGAGGATGACGGAAAGGATGAGGACAACTACCTGTGGATCATCATTCTCGTCGCGGTTCTGGCGGCCGTATTCCTCCTGTTCATCATCGCCTATGCCTTCCAGGGACGGCAGAAGCCTGTTGAGGCCGATGAGGTTGATCGGAAGCCGAGGTTCGGAGTGAGGGGCCGCGAGGATATGATGTACGATGAGTTATACGAGGGTGAGTTCATGTGCCCCAGGTGCGGCGGAGTTACATCTGCCGATGATGAGGTATGTCCCCACTGCGATGCCGAGTTCGAGGAGGACCTCTTCGAATGTCCCGAGTGCGGCGCGGCCCTTGCCGGCGATGCGCCCGAGTGTCCCGAGTGCGGGGCGGTCTTCGAGACGGAGGAGGAAGAACTCGAGGAGGAGGAGGAATTCTACGATGAGGAGTACGAGGAGGATATCACCGATGAGTACGAGGTCGTGGATGAGGATAGGGGATACGAGGAGATCTACGAAGAGGAAGAGGAATCTGACTAATATCTCCACGTGAACCGAACAGGGAGGGATTCGATCCCTCCCTTTTTTTTAATCATATAGAAAATTCAAA
>JBLIRG010000026.1:0-40010 GCA_049472195.1 Thermoplasmatota archaeon | reverse complement strand
AAACTGCTTCCTCCTCGCGGTATATATGCTTCCTGATGAAGAGCTCCTCCCAGTCAACAAGATGGCCGTCAAGCTCCGGACCGTCAACACATACGAACTTTGTCTCCTCGCCGAGAGAGACACGACAGCACCCGCACATCCCGGTACCATCCAGCATGATAGCGTTAAGGGCAACGCCGGTGGGAATATTATGGGGCTGAGTTGATTTGGAGCACTGCATCAGCATGAAGGTGCATCCCATGAAGTACGCGTGATCGAATTTTCCTCCCTCCTCGATCAGTTCCTGCATCTTCTTCTCCACGTGACCTTTAACACCCGCCGAGCCGTCGGAGGTTGTTATGTGGAAATCGTCGGCCGTCGATCTGAGTTTTTCCTGGTTGTAGAGGAGGTAATTGCTCCTCGCCTCCATTATGACCGTTACATGGTTTCCGGCCTTCTTCATCGCCTTGGCGATGGGGTAGATCCCGCCGATGCCGAAGCAGCCTCCGCCCAGGAGAACGTTTCCGAACTTCTCGACCCTCGCAGGATGGCCCAGGGGACCTGCAAGACTGTGGAGCGAATCCCCTTTACGTAGGGATATCAGCTCCATCGTGGATACTCCCAGTTCCAGTACATAAAGAGTGATCGTCCCATCCTTCTCGTCCCAGTCCGACAGCGTCAGGGGGATCCTCTCCCCTTTCTCGTTCGCCATGACCAGTACGAACTGCCCGGCCCTCGCCTTCTTTGCTATGCTGGGATCCCTGATGACGAACTTGTGTACGTTTGGAACCTCCTCGTATTTCTCGATGATCTTGTATTCGCGCACCATCAGTCCACCCCCCTGGTGAATTCGGCGTCCTCGATCGGCTCCTCCTCCTTGGGGATCCTGTCGTTCTCCTCCAGGTAGACCCTGAGATCCTCCACGCGGTCATGAATGGGAGTGCCCCTGTATCTGACCACATACGGCGTGTGCTCCGTGAGATGAAGGGAATCGGGCTCGAGAACCGGAAGAAGTTCCCTCCTTTCGGGTACCGGGGGCCGCTCCTTGCCCGAGAAAAAATCGATCCTCTCGCTCATCTCCTTCATTATGTCCTCGGGCGACTCATAACTGAATTCCTCGGACCCAAGGCTCTTCGCGAGTCCGCTTAATATCTCCCACTCCTGAAGGGCCATGCCGGGGGGATCGACCGCTTTTCGGATCTCCCAGGGCCGGCCGTCAAATGATGAGAAGTGACCGTTTTCCTCGGAGAAGGCCGCTGACGGCAGGATCACGTCGGCCATGGCATCCAGATCGGACGGATATATCTCCGAGAGCACTATGAACTTGGCCCCTCTCAGCTGCTCCGGAGGGACCGAACTCTCGTTGATGAACAGGGCCTGAAGGTCGCCTCTCCTGATCCCCGTGATCATCCTGAGATAATCCTTTCCGCCCGTCCTGTCCTTCGCGTATCCAGGCCTGTATCCGTAAAGGCACCCGGAATCTGCCACTCCCCTGACGTTTCCCTCCTCCAGGAGGGGTATGAAACCCTTGTCCTTGCCCAGAATGGTAAGGATATCATTGACCTCGCCCAGGATCTGGGTCGGGGTCGGGTCCTCCATTATCCTGGACCCTACCATGATCACCCCCTTCTTCGAGGACATCATGGTATCCCGGATCGTCTCATATTCCCTCTCCATCACCCCCGTGAGCCTTATGGCATCTATCATCTTCAACCGGTCCAGTGATCTCCTGAAGTCTATGAACGAGTCGAGCTCCTCGAAATCCGTCTCCTTCACGCTGTTGAGAAGTTGTTTCGTCAGGGCGGCAAGGAAGGTTCTGAGCGATCCCGGCTCGATCCTGACATGCATGTCCGATTCGACGTCAAGGACATTTTTCATGTCGTCAACCACAATGATGCTGGCACCGTTCTCCCTGGCCTTGTGAATGGCAACAGGCATTCCCGGATGTGTGAACACCATGTCGTTGCTCACGAGCATGATCCAATCGGCCTGTTCCACATCCTCCAGAGTGGTCCACCGTGACAGCATCCTGCCTTTTCCTGCGAGATACTGGAGGACCACCCTTCCGAACCTTGAAAGAATATCAATGTTGTGGGTTCCGATCACGTCCCTGGCCAGCCTGTTCATCAGATAGGCGCTCTCATTCGTGATATAAGGCGAGGCAAGGAACCCGATATCCTCCGGCGCGAACCTTTTCAGGGAGTTCCCGATGAACTGGAAAGCCTCATCCCATGAAACGGGAGTCAGCCTGCCCCTCTTTCTTATGAGCGGGTAATGAAGTCTTTCCGGTCCGTTGAGGAAGGCCGGTATGCAGAACCTGCCGTATACGCAGGCGTAAGCCCTGCTCTGGGGTTTGCTGCGGTCGGGGATCGCCGCCATGATCCTTCCCCACTTCTCCTCGAATATCATGGCGCAGTTCATGGAACAGAAGGTGCATATGGACTCGATCGATGAGTCAGCCTTTCCGTGCCATTTGCTTCCCTTGGGCGACAGTGCACCCGTGGGGCAGACATCGATGCAGGCACCGCAGAACCTGCAGGCCCCTTCGAGATGCGTCCTTCCGAAGATCGTTCCCACCTTGGTGTTGTGGCTCCTCTTGGTGAAAGCGATCGCGCCGACCCCCTGGATCTGCTGGCACATTCGAACGCATCTTCCGCACAGGATGCAGAGATTGTAGTCCCTGTCGAAAAAGGGATCGAACCTCTCTACATCCAGGCTCTTGTATTCCATCGGAATGTCCATGTCCGCGATTCCCAGGAAATGCGAAACCTCCCTTATCTCGCAGATCTCCTTGTTGGGGCACATGGAGCAGCCGGTGATCCTGCCTGCCTTGACCGGCCCTCCCCGGGTATCCTCGCATTCCGCCCTCGAGCTGCATACTATGCAGGAATGGGGGTGTTCTATCAGGATGAGCCGAAGTATATTCCTTCTGAGGTCCCTGACCTCATCATCGTCGTTTCGGACGACCATCCCGTCTGTTGCGGGGGTCGAGCAGGCGGGGGGAAATCCCCTCATGCCCTCCACCTTCACGACGCAGAGTCTGCATGCACCGAACGCCGGAAGATCCTTGTGGGCGCAAAGGGTCGGTATGTAGATGCCGGCATCAACCGCGGCGTCCAGTATGGTCTGCCCTTTCTCGAAGGGTGCTTCCACCCCGTCGATGGTGATCTTCATCAGGCACCACCTCCCCTGACGGGAGAGATCTTGGAGATCGCCTTGACCTTTGGGGGGCAGGTCTCGATGCATAGGCCGCACCGGACGCATATCGACGGATCGATGGACCTGATCATGTTCTTTCCGCCGGGAATTGCGGTCACGGGGGCATCCGTTTCCGAAATGGCCTTCACCGGGCATCTCCTCTGACATGCCCCGCATCCGATGCACTTCTCCTCGTCGATGACATACTGGATCAGGGGCTTGCATACGAGGGATCTGCATTTCCCCTCTTTGATATGCTCCTCGTACTCCTCACGGAAATATCGCAGTGTTGTCAGTACGGGATTCGGGGCCGTTTGGCCCAGGGCGCAGAGGGATCCGTTCTGAACCGTCCATGCGAGGGATGCCAGTTGGTCGAGGTCTTCCCCGGTCCCCCTCCCGTTCTTGATCCTGGTGAGCACGTCCAGCATCTGCTTGGTCCCGATCCTGCACGGAGAGCACTTGCCGCAGGACTCCTCCTGGGTGAACGAGATGAAGTAGTGTGCCACATCCACCACGCAGGTTCCCTCGTCCATGACGATCATGCCGCCCGATCCCATTATTGTCCCCGCTTCCTTCAGGGATTCGAAATCGACGATCCTGTCAAGCGAATCCTCCGGGAGGCACCCTCCGGACGGACCTCCAGTCTGAACAGCCTTGAATTTCTTTCCGTCCGGGATTCCCCCGCCGATATCCTCGATGATCTTCCGAAGAGAGGTCCCCATCGGGACCTCGACCAGTCCCGAGTTCCTGATATTTCCCGTGAGGGCGAACACGGCGGTCCCCCTGGTGTTCTCGGTTCCGATCGAGCTGTACCATTCGGCCCCGTTGAGGATTATGGCCGGGACCGTTGCTAGGGTTTTGACGTTGTTGATGTTAGTGGGTTTCCCCCATAATCCCTTCTGCGCCGGAAAGGGCGGCCTCGGATGGGGCATGCCCCGCATTCCCATGATCGAGGCGATAAGGGCGGTCTCCTCCCCGCAAACGAATGCACCCGCTCCCTCCATGATCTCGATGTCGAAATCGAATCCCGATCCGAGTATGTCGGATCCGAGGAATCCCCGCTCCTTCGCCTGCCTGATGGCAATGTGAAGCCTCAATATCGCCAGGGGATATTCCTTCCTGACATAGATATATCCGAGATGGGCCCCTATCGCATATCCGGCGATTATCATCCCCTCAAGGACCGAGTGGGGATCGGCCTCCAGCGTGGATCTGTCCATGAAGGCCCCGGGATCCCCTTCATCAGCGTTGCATATCATGTATTTCTCATCACCGGGGGCATCGTATGCGAACTTCCACTTCATACCGGTGGAGAAACCGGCACCGCCCCTCCCCCTCAGACCGGAATTCTTGACCTCCTCGATTATATCGAGCCGGGACATTTTCTTCAAGGCCCTTTCGAGGGCCTTGTACCCGTCCTTGGAAATGTAGTCATCAATGCTCTCCGGATTGATGTGCCCGCAGTTCCTGAGGATCAGCCTCTCCTGCTCCTTGTAAAACGCGATATCCCGGTAATGCCGGATTTTCTTTCCGGATACGGGATCCTCGTAGAACAGGCGTTCGATCGGTTTTCCCCCGACTATGTCACTGTCGATGATCTCCGCGGCATCCTCGGGTGATACGTGGCAGTAGAAGGTGCCCTCGGGTTCGACGACGACGATGGGGCCCCGCTGGCAGAAACCGTGGCATCCCGTAAGTTTGACCTCCACTTCATCCCCCATCCCCCTGGAATCTATCACCGATTGCAGCTCCTTGGTGATCTTGTGCGATCTTGATGACATGCATCCGGTTCCCTGGCAGACCAGTAGGGTATGCTTCATTATCAGTTCCCCCCTTCCTCTTCCCCGCCCTTTTCCTCCATCAGCTCGTCGATTATCTTGGTAAGCTTCACCGAGCTCATGTTGCCGTGAACCTCATCGTCGACCACGATGGTCGGGGCAAGCGCACAGCAGCCCAGACATGCCACCCTCTCAAGTGAGACGCTGTTATCCGCCGAGGTCTCTCCCGGTTCTATCCCGAACCGGTCCTTCAGTATCTCGAGCAGATTATCGGCCCCTTTGACAAAACAGGCTGTTCCCAGGCACGCCTTGATAACATGCTCCCCGGGCTGTGTGAATTTGAAATGAGTGTAGAAGGTGGCCACTCCGAAGATAACATCCTCCGATATCTGAAGTTCATCCGCGATGGTCGTGATCGCAGGGGCCGGAAGATAACCGTATATCTCCTGGACCTCCTGAAGGATGGGGATCAGGTTCTTGATGTCCGATCCGTGTTTTTCGATGATCTTCAATGTCTGCTCATCACTGCTCTCGTGTCCTTCGTCCATGTTCGCTCACTCCGTTTCCCGATGTCATGTGGAATAATTCCCGGATCGACCCCCATTCGAATGCCCGTTTCATGGGTGGTTTTTCCCGCGTTCCGTTTCCGGTCCGGGCATATGGGGATAATCCCGATCACCACTCATTCGAATCCTCCAGGACGATGTCGGTTATGTTCTCGTAATCAAGCCCGTGCCATCGACATCCCCTCTTGGAGCAGAAAAAGAAATCCAGCTTGTGATGCATCGCCTCAATGTGTATCTTTGCGACGCGGGAATCACATTTCGTGCACCGTCTCTCATCCAAAATGAGGCTCTTTTTACATTTTGGGCATAGAACGTCACGGAGGTTCACATCCTCCGGGAGCCTGACCGTGCTCTCCTTGGTGAACACGTTCAGGTAGGGGCTGAGCTTGAGCGTCCCCTCCTCGCCGTATGTATTGATGATACTGAACGTCACATGGAGATCCTCGTTCAATCCCTCCTCGCAGTGGGGACAGTATGTGTTCAGATACGAGCCCGATCTTATTATATAGGTGTCTGAATGTTCTTTTCCCATAGAACGCCCCCCTGGGTAATATGGAATCTGGATATTTAATAATTCTGACATTTATATACTTTATAATGCATAAATTAAAAGTGTTGACAAGTCGGACATATCCGCTCCTAACAGATTTTCAGCAGGAGAAATCCCCGTGTGTTTTTCTGCCCCGTTTTCAATCCATTCAATATTATGAAATAATCTAAAATTTATTGAATAACACGCTGATTATTGAAAACAGAAGCATCCCGAAAGCATAGCGATTCAACCGCATGAATCATGGGCGACATCCATGGATATCATTCCGGTGAAAGCTTCTCATGGATGGATCTTGCGGCCTTCCTTCCGGCCCCCATGGCCTGTATGACCGTGGCCGATCCGGTCACAATATCTCCACCCGCGAATACGAAGGGTTTCGATGTCTCCATGGTCTCGGGATCAACCTCGATGTAGCCCCAGTTGTTCCTCTTAATATCGGGAGACGTCCTGAAAACCAGGGGATTGGCATTGGCGCCGATCGATACGACCACAAGATCGGCATCCACGATGAAATTGTCCCCCTCGACGGGGATGGGTTTCCGCCGCCCGCTTTCGTCAGGCTCCGTCAGTCTCATTCTCTGACATTCAATACCCTTCACGCAGGCTTTCTTGTCGCCTAGGAACCTCACCGGATTTGTCAGGAACAGGAACTTGACACCTTCCTCCTCCGCATGCCTGATCTCCTCGTTCCTGGCCGGCATCTCGTCCCGTGATCTCCGGTAGATTATCGTTACCGACTTCGCTCCGGACCGAAGAGCAGATCTGGCCGAATCCATCGCAACGTTTCCCGCTCCGAGAACGATGACCTTCTCTCCCCTGGGAAGAGGGGTGTCGACCTCCGGGAACTTGTATGCCTTCATGAGATTGATCCTGGTAAGGTACTCGTTGGCCGAAACGATATTGTTGAAGTCCTCCCCCTCGAGTCCCATGAACCTCGGGAGCCCAGCTCCCACACCGATGTATACCGCGTCGAACTTCTCGAGCAGCTCATCCACGGTGTATATGTTTCCAATGACGCTGTTGAGCTCGATCCTGCACCCCATCTCCTTGAGGAACTCGATCTCGTTCTGTACGATGACCTTCGGAAGCCTGAACTCGGGGATGCCGTATTTCAGAACTCCGCCGGCCTCGTGAAAAGCCTCGAAGACAGTGACATCATATCCCAGCCACACGAGATCGGCGGCGCATGTTAGGCCCCCCGGTCCCGAACCAACCACTGCCACCTTTTTTTCCCTTGTATCCTTGATCTTGGGGAAATCCTTGGTCCCCATCTCCCTCTCGTAGTCGGCTACAAATCTCTCCAGGTTTCCTATCGCAACCGGTTTATCCCGTATGCCGAGGACGCATTTCAACTCGCACTGCTCCTCCTGCGGGCATACCCTTCCGCAGACAGCAGGGAGTATGTTCTTCTCCTTGATCTTCTTGGCAGCCCCGAGAAAGTTATCCTCCCGGATCTTCTGTATGAATGCCGGAATATCGACATTCACCGGGCATCCCTGCACACACTGGGGATTGATGCACTGGAGGCACCTTCCGGCCTCGAGCATGGCCTTCTTGGAGGTGTATCCCAGCGGAACCTCCTTGAAGTTGTGGACCCTCAGCTTGTGGTCCTGCTCCGGCATATCCTGTCTTGGGATCTTGAGCTTTATGCTGTGCTCGTCCGCCTTTGTCAGCCCGTGCCATCCGCATCCATACCTCAAACAGATGAAGAAAGGGATCAGTTTCGAGAATGCGGACAATATCAGCTCCCCCGCCGGCGATCCGCATTCCTCGCATTTCTTGTTCCCGATGAGGAGGCTGTTCTTGCATTTGGGACAGAACATGTCGGATAAGACGTCCTGTTCGTCCATGGGAACGGATGTCTCCTTCTCGAACACATCCAGGTACGGGCTGAGCTTGATATCGACCTCCTTTCCCTTGAAAACACCCTTGAAGTGCAGGTGTTCCTCCCCCTTGATCTTGACGTTGAAGGTCTGGCGGCAGTGCGGGCAATAGGTGCTCAGGTGCGACCTGAACATCATGTAGTGAACATCTGTTTCGGACATCAGTGCCCCCTCAGTGAAATGGATGAAAGAATGGATTCCCTCTCCTCGTTCTGAAACATGGAATTTCTGAGCATCAGCTTCTCGAAATCCACCGTATGGCCGTCGAATTCCGGCCCGTCAACGCAGCAGAATTTCATCTTTCCGTCTATTATTACCCTGCAGCACCCGCACATCCCGGTACCGTCGATCATGACCGGGTTCAGGCTGACCACCGTTTTGATCCCGTAGGGCTTCGTAAGCGATGCGACGTTCTTCATCATCACGATGGGCCCAATTGCAAACACCTCATTGATCTCTTCGCCGCTTTTAAGCAGTTCTTCCAGCGGCTGAGTGACGAATCCGTGAATCCCCACGCTTCCGTCATCGGTAGTAATGATGAGCTCGTCGCAGAGATCCTCCATCTCATCCTTCAGGATCAGGAAATCGCTGCTCTTGGCTCCTATGATCCCCACTATCCTGTTCCCGGACTCTCGGAGGCCCTTCGTGATATGGTGCAGGATTGCCACCCCCGTTCCACCGCCGACCACAACCGCGGTCCCCACGTTCTTGAGGTCGGACGGCAGTCCGAGAGGTCCCGCCACATCCCTGAGGCCATCCCCCCTGTCAAGTGATCTCATCAGAGCGGTGGTCTTTCCGACCACCTGAAATATTATGGCAATGGTCCCCCTCTCGCTGTCCTTATCGGCCACGGTCAGAGGTATCCTTTCCCCTCCCTCATGGGTTCTGATTATCACGAACTGCCCCGGTTTGATCTTGTCAGCTATATTGGGAGCCCTTATATCGAAGCGGATGACGGACCCGTTCGCCATCTCCTCTTTCCTTATGATCTCGTACACGTTACCAGTCCTCGCTGTCCTCAGGTTGGATATTCCTCGCGTCTTCTTCATCCGGTCCGTGCCAGTGACATCCGCGTTCGGGGCAGATGAAGAGATCGAGCATACGGTGCACCGCATTGATTTTCATCATCGGGGCAGGCTCCACAATGAGGGGGGTAGGAATACGGGCGGGTTTTCGATCTCCCTTTATGCTTCTCCCGATTTCCGAGGCTCATTTCAAGCCACCCGGAACGGCCTAATGGAAAATATGTATATAAGGGTTATTAATGGATTATATGATATTTTTTTTCAGTAATTTTCATAATATTTACAATATATCGCATTTTATCCGTTACACCGTATATAAAGAGAATGGCAAACCCCCCACTTCCGATCTCATATCGGCCGATCGCTGGAAAAAAATGAAAATGAGGGAGAGGATCAGGTTTCAGCCTCTCCCTCGGAGAGGGATTTCAGTATCATTTTTCTGATCCTCTCAGCCTCCTCGCTCCTGTCCGATTCGTCCCTGAGATCGATTCCGATCTCCTTGGACAGGAGGACCGACAGAAGCGCTTCGAAAGCGGTTCCCCCGCCCTCTCCCTCCCTGTTGTTGATCATCATTCTCGGAACGATGTCGACCTTGGACCTCTCCACGGCCTTTGCGAACTTCTCCATCGTCTGCTGGATGACCTGGTATCTCGGCCCGCCGTATGCTCTAACCTGCTCCTCGGTGGCGATTGCCCGAGCAATGCCCATTCTGGCCTCCTTCTCCGCATTCGCATGAGCGATAGCCTTGATCTTCGAAGCCTCCTGGAGGGATCTCTCGTACTCCGCGGTCCCCTCATTTCTCTGAATATCGATGTTGATCTCCGATCTGGTAAGGGATTCCTGCTGAAGGGCCTTTGCCCTCGCCTCGTTGAGCTCCCTCTCCTTCACGGCGGCCATTTCCTGCTTCTCGTATGTTCGGATCTGTTCGGTCGCTATCTGACGATCCCTGAGCTGGACGAGAATGCTCTCTATCCTGCCGTCGGACTGGGATGATGTGGGGGTCCCGATGAGAACTTCCTCGAGCTCCAGGTCGTAGTGGGCGAACTTCTCCTTCATGTCGGTGGAAGCCATCTGCTGTATCTCCGATCTTTCTTGAATGAGCTGGATAAGGGTCTTTGTCTGTCCGATGTTCTTGAAATAGGCAGCTACCATGGGATCCAGGGTCTGATCCACCAGTTTCTTAATGTCGCCGAACCTCTGTATGACCAGAGGCGCCTTCCTGTAGTCGATATGGATGACCACGGAAAGCGGGAGTTCGGGTTCGAAGGCATCCTTCGAGATCAGGTCCACGGCGCTGAGGTTCTCGTCCAGCTTGTGATTTCCGATCTCGTTCCTCTTCCATTTGAGGACTATGTTCGTGGTGGGAACGGCGATCACCCTTCCGGCGTAGACGTTGAAGGGATATTTGCCGGGCATGAGCGGATCCTTCCATACGCCCTTGCTCCCGACGGAAACGAGCTCCCCGTGCTTGTAATCCTCGCCTGAGGCATCGTGCCCTCTCTTCCCGTAATATGATACAACGACTCCAACATACCCCACGTTCACCACCGTTTTTGGTATGATCTCAACGGTCGCGAAGAGCCTGTTGATGAAATAGGTGCCGTCCACAAGGACCTGGTACTGTTTTCCCCTCCTTCCGCCGGATTCCAGGAACTTCTCGGGCTCCTGGTAGTTGTTGTGATTGTACCTGCTCTTCGGCTCGTCATCTCCGACCTGGGGGGCGATTATCTCTCCGGGGCTTAGCGATGGACCATCATGAACCGTAACGATTCCCATGGTGTCGTCCTTTCCCGTGATCACCACAGGTCTGAATCCGTTCCTGATCCTGATAAGGTTCGACATCTTGGTGAACGTCCTCGCATCCTCGCGGTCGATCGGCATGTAGTACAGATCGTCCTCGAGGATGATCACGAACTGGGCCAGGTTGATCGCATAGGTTCCCTCCCTCAGGATGCCCCTCTGGGGTCCCCGCTGTCCGCCATGCTTGAGAAAGCCCGTGACAGACTGGAAGTTGCTTCCCTCGTTAACGATCCTCCCGAGGGTCTGTTTGGGCTCGAGGGACAGTCCGTCCCTTGCGAATACGTATCCCATCTGTCCCTGAGGCACGGTCACCAGGGGGATCCTGTGAATTTTGTACTTCAGGGGGCTCCTGAAATGTATTCCGCCCCTGAGGACCTCCGGCTGGAAACCGGCCTCGCCTCCGAGGGCGATTATCCTGTCCTTGAGTGATCCCTTGCCGGACCATCTCATCTCCACCACGGCACATTTGTTGTTAGGAATCAACCTGAAGCCGAACAGCCACAACGATCCTGCTCCTCCGACCGTGACCAATGATAGTATCGATCCGAGGAACAGCAGTATCAACAATGCAAGTTCCATCTCTCCTTACCTCCCGCGGGATCGATATCCCGCATTTGACAATGGAATGAAGGATTATATATTCATTTTAGAAAAATATAAGAATATTAAATTATAAATATGCATAAAAAATGAAAGTATACGGTAATTTCCGTATTGATCACACTGCCAATTCATTAACGAATCCGAAACACCCCTTCGAAAGCAGGCCGTTATTTAAAGGAATTTATATAATAATATACAGATAAACCCGGGAGTGGGTCCCGATGAAGAAGCGAAGGGGTAAACAGCCGGTAAAGCCCAATGTGGGCGAGGCGATGAAGGAGAGGTTGATCTCTCTCAAAGGCAGCCAGTTCTCAACTATGAACATTCCGATAATCTACCGGAGGACCTTCGGGTGGTATGATGATTCCGTAATTTTCAAACCTATAAATAAAAGGAGCTTCGTGGTATACTCCCCGGAGATCAGGCACGAGGAGATGAGGACCTCCGAATACGTTCACCGGATTCTCGATATCAGTTCACTCCCCTGGTACAGCAAGAATCGGGTCTCGGCGGAGAAGGGAATGTCCTCCAACGTGGAGGAGCTTCAGGAGATGCTCGTATCCCTCTCTCTTACCGACAGGTACGTCAACATCGACATACCCAAACCCGAGGATCCGGACCTGGACATCTGCCTCAGGGAGGATCTGGAGGGGCTGGCGGGGGAACTGGGATATGTCTACTCGAGCGGACCCGATAATTACCGCTGCACCTTCATTTTTCCCAAGCACAGCAACGAGCAGATCGTGAAGCTGTCGGCAGAACTGCTGGGTGGTACAATTTCCGTCCTCCAGGATTTTACCGAATCCGTTTTCGATCTCGGGCTGGAACAATCGAGGAGAAAACTGGATGACATCAGATACTCCGTTAACATGAACGAGGTGAGGATGGACTCCCTGTATACCCAGTCCCTGAACGTGCTCTGGGATCTGCCCCAGGTCGAGATGGCGGGTCATTTCCTGATAATACAGGCCTGCGAGAGGGCCTTCGACGAGATCCAGTATGTGGTGGATACATCATACAGGCTGTCCGATTCACTATCCTGCTCCGATGATGACATTGAGATCCTCCTGTGGGACGAATTCGTCTCCCTATGGAGGACATCCCTCTCCCCTTCGCTTTCGGTGCTGAGGGAGTCCCTCGATCTGATCGAGAAAGGCGGTGACGACCTGTCCGGCTCCCTCGATATCATTAGGAGGCACCGGCTGGAGAAGGAGACCAGGTCCAATCCCCAGAGAAATTTCCAGATCGAGCTTACCAGGAAGATTGAGAGGAAGGCATCCAATACAGGGGAATTGGAGGTGGAGATATTCTCCAGGGCATCCTGCATCGAGGCGATAGAATTGCTCTTCGGGATAAACCAGGCCGCCGAGAGGATCAGGAATCTATCCCAGGTCATCGCCACAAAGGTCCTATACCTCAGAAATTCTGTATGCGATTAGGGACGGCGCTTTCTTCTCCCGCCCGAGACAACCAGGATAAGGAGAACGGTTCCCGCAGCAAGGATCAATCCCGGAGCCGGGGCGTCCGATTTTGATCCGGAGGAATCCCCGTCCTCTGATTTGTCCGGTCCGGTGAAGTTCGACCAATCCCCATCCTCGATGGTCACGCGGGTCATCACTATGTCGTCGACCGGGTGATCCTTCAGAAGCGGCCTTGTATTGCCGTAGGTCTCCGTCCCTGCGATCCTCTTTGCAATGTCCAATCCGGCCACGACCACGCCGAAAACCGCGTATCCGTGGGATCCGCTGCTGTCCATCCTCACCTCGTCATCCAGTCCGTGCTGGGGCCCGTCGCAGATGTAGAACTGGGACGAGGCGGAATCCGGTTCGGTAGATCTGGCCATTCCGACCGCCCCGTCAATATGGGTGGCGTTGTAATTGATCTCAAGAGGTATCGTGGTCCCGGATCCACCAGAGCCGTCGTCGTAGGGATTCATGTTCTTCGTGTTCGGATCTCCGGTCTGGGCCACGAAATCGTCTATGCACCGGTGGAACTTGATCCCGTCGTAGAATCCCCGGTTCGCGAGGTCCACGAAGTTCTGGGTTGTTATAGGGGTCATGTTATCGTAAAGCTCGATCCTGATCGTTCCGTAACCCTCCACCTCGATCACCGCGATCCTGTTGGGGCGGGACAGGTTCTTGGTCTCGGTGTATACCACACCCTCCTCCTGAAGGATATCCTCCTCCCCCCCGATCCCCGCAGCCGCGGCCGGGAAGGTCAGAACAACTGCGGATATCAGTATGGAGATTAATGCGAGCGATCTCATTACGGATTCACCTTCGAAATCGAGCCAGTATGGTTCGGTTACCTATCGATCCGTATCGATTTAAAACTTTTCAAAAAAAAGGACAGGGGTCCGGACCCCCACACGCGGCCGGACCCCCAAATTTACTCACCTCTCAGCACCTCGGATATCTGCAGTTATACATGCTGGCAAGGCGGAACCAGATAGGGACAATCTCCCAATACCTCAGTTTATTTTCCTCTTCCATCACTACACCCCCTTTCGGTATTTTCTAGCGGAAGAAATCCCCACCGATCCCCCCCGGGATCATGACGATCCGGTTCGGATCTTTCGGGATTTCAAAGGATCGCCGCCCGGGCCCGTACCATATTGCACCGGTCGGCATTCCTCCTCGCTGCAATTGAATATCGGCTATCAGGATATATAAGGGGATTGAAAAATCCTATATTTTCCGGAAAGGCATATATAAGGTTTACTCTCCGCTTTTTCCCATATCATGCATTATTTATCCTATCCTAATTGAATATTCGACCTGCCATGAATGTATAAATATGAGAATATTTTAACATTATTTGAACTAAATGAAGATTATATTTCCTGAAGAACACAATCCTTTATCTATTTATATTTCCTTTTTCATATGATATTGTTTGATCAGGAGGGAATTGAAATGGGTAAAACGAACAAGGATATAATCAGGGAGATATACAACGGTTACATCGATGGTGAAAGACCGGAAAGGCCTTTGCCGAAATGTGCGGGGAGGAGGAGAGTCAGGGCAATTCGTGCGATGTACAGCGAGGTATGCAAAATAGAGAGGATGGACCTCGACGCGATGATCCATAAAATCAAAAACGAAGAAGAATACGAATATATTAAGGAAAAAAAGGATAAATTGAGAAAAGAAAAAGGAATAATCATCGGCAGCTGGATTAAAAATCATTAACTGCCGATGTTCGTTCACGGTACCGGATTGTTCCTATTCTTCAATTGTACGTGTTGTACAGGATTCTCAAGAAGCAGCCTGGCCCTTTCCTGTCTTCCAGCCTCCAGGAAATTATCTCCCATGAGGCTGTACTGAAGATCAAACAGATCATCATTATAATCCTCTGATTCATGCATCGAGCATATCACAAGACATTTTGGTCCGAGATGTGTCTGATCATGGATGGCACCTCCCGATTTTGGACCCCCAAATACGAGTGTGAACTCAACACAAAGATGATCTTTGAATTCATAGTCGATCTCATCGACAATATTCGCCTCTCCAGTCGAAAATGATATCTTGATATCGTCTCCGGCAATCAGATGGGTCTGGTCGGCGATATACACGAGAAATTCATCATCCGGCTGGTTTGGGTGGTCCCTCAACCAATCCCTGAGAGCTAAAAAATCATTTCTATTGACCACGATCTGATCATTTGAATTATCGTCACTATTAACGATCCATCCCTTGCTTCTCAAATCATCTCTGAGCCTTTCCGCTTTTTCCAATTCGAAACCATTGGTCATTCCGTGGTAATCATCGGAAATGATGATTAACGCTTTTTTTACCAAATCACATCACCCCACATATTTATTCAAATTGATTGAATATTTCAATCCATTTGTGAATAATAATGATCATTATATTATATTTTCTATAGAGTCGAAACCGTGGTCCTTCCCCCTCTGGATGAAGGTTTTTCTCCAGTCTTTCTTTTCAAAATCAGAAGGAAGAGGTTCTGCAACCGTAATCGAATTTCGGAAATTTTCCAATGCGTTTTCAAGCTGCCCGCTCTCAAGATAAAGGAGTGAGAAGTTGTAGTAAACACTTGCCATTCCCTCGTAATCAGGAATCTCCTTGAATATCTTGAAGGCCTTATTGAGATATTTGACAGCAAGATCTATCTTTCCCTTCATGGCAGTCGTATCCGATAGATTGCACAGGATGGCAGCCTCGCAGTAAGCGGACTGTGCTTTCTTGGCGAATTTTCTCGCTTTGATCCAGTCCTTCTCCGCATTCTGGTAATCTTCCATCCTGAAGTAACAGGTCCCGCGGTTATTGTATGCGATAGAAAGCATAAGTGGTAGGCCATGAGTGGTGAATGATGCTATTGACCTTTTGAACATATCCATGGATTTCTGATTTTGGTAGGTTATGGTGTAGATCAAGGCTTTGTTCTCCTTTATGAAGGCCTGGTATACGCTGTCATCGACCATGTCGTGAATCTCATCGAGCTGCTCCAAAGCTTCATCGAATTTGCCCTGTCTTCGCAGTATGTTTACCATTCCCAGGCGTGCTATAAACCATTGGTTCTGAGTGATCTCGAGTTTAGGTGACAGAATATAATCATAAATCATCTCCGCGTCTTTGAGCTTTCCCTGTTTGAGCCTGGCCTCGGCGACGACGAGAAATGCATCGATATCCTTCTCGCCCCAGACATCGGTGTCCAATATTTCACAGTCGATATCCCCGTAGAAACATGTTTTGAATATCGATTCGATAAGGGGGATTCTTCCTGTATCGGAATAGCTTCCCTCTGATCCCGGAAAGAGGTTGATTATGTTCACATCCTGCTTGGAGATCCTCAGCGTCTCCAGGAACATCGGCAGATCGAAGCTCTTGTATTTGTTGTAGACCGCAAGGAAGAATATCTTCGCGAGGGGATCGGGGATCCTGCTCAGAATATCTGTTACGTTTATGCAGTTGGGAATATTGTGCCGCTCGTTGGTAAGGAGGAGTTTGTTGATGTCCGATTCGATCTTCTGAACCTCCTTTGCCCCCTCCTCGGTCAATTTTATGATCTGTCTGATCTCCTTCTGGTATCTTGATTTCTTCCTGTTGATCAGATCCCGCTTTGAAAGATGGGCAAGATAGAGATCGAGCGTGTTGCTTGATATTCCGAGTGCGTTCGAAAGCTCCTGCTTGTCATGTCCCCTTGAGTAGTCATCGACACCGAGTAGGAGGTGAACTCCGTACATTACCTGGGATTCTCTATCTATCTTCATACAGCCCTCGATCTTAGAATGGGTAGTAGTATAGATATAATTTTTCCATTCGGGATCGGAATATTTCGCGAATAATGATAATTCATTAGAATATTCTCAAATATGGAAAATAAGTTGAAAATGGTAACGGAAAGAAATGGGCGGAACCCGTTTCTTTCCGTTTTATTTCGGGCTTTTTACGCATTCAATCCCCGCTCCGTTCCCCCACCCTCAGATGAAGTATCATTGGGGAGTATATATATGGTTTATCAGAAATCCTATAGTTTTATTGCAGGCCTATATAAGTTTTTCTGTCATTCTCCCCTTTTTCGGTTTATTCCGATGTTCTCGCCTGTCCTTGATTGTCAAGATCTCCCTGCAGTTCATCTCGGATACCTGAACGAGTACAGGTTGATGAGTCTGAGGACCAGATACGAGGGCGCAATTATCTCCTCCGTTGGGAACCAATCGTAGAATATGCCTCCATCGCGGTCAGATGCATTGTCGGTTCTCCTTTCCATTATTTTCACCTCCTTTGCGTTTTTCAGGCGGAATCCCTCGTTTTTTTTCGACATCTTCTAATACCATATGTGTACTATACTATCTAGAGGGATTTCAAGGGCTTTCCGGAAGGCCCGTACCATTGCACTCCGGGGAGCCCCCTCGCCTCTATGTTTTATATCAATATCAAGAGTATATAACTAAATTGAAAAATCCGATAGTTTTCCATAATCCATATATATACTTTTCTGATATTTCCGCGGGAATCCCGATCATATTATGATCCCCGATCCTGTAGTTTGAAAACATGCAAGGGATCCAAGATCCGTATTTATAATTGAATTTTAGAATAAAAGTTCATTAATGTCATTAAAAATAGTCATATAATCATTTAAACATAATATTAATTGTGGAACGGGGAAAACGAGGATACGATGAAGAATGAAAACAACGGGTGATAAAGGAGAGAAAATGTGCGGATGTTGATGAATGATCCAGGAGGTGCCGAAGAAGTGTTTTCAAGGGAATTGATATCAGAACATTCGCCATGTGAAGATCCGGATCAATGATGCGGATCATTATCGGTCCCGAAGGACGGACCTCATTGTATATGACGATCCTCTGAACAACGGAGGTTATGGGACCCACCCCACGGGTGAGTAAAGGGAAGAGAGGAAAACGGCGGGGTTAATTCCCCGCCAAACCTTTTGAAAAAATGCGTCTATCGCAGTTCAGTCGCCATTCAACCATTTATTTTGAAAGAATAAAATAATGTTTTCGCCATAAGGATAACTCACGGTTTCCGAGATGATACAAGATATACGGGGGCATCTGTATGGCATCAGAGGTTTACTTCGCTGATCTGAAGGCAAGGAATACTGGGAGCAACAAGGCGAGCAAGATCGGTAAATTGTTCGACAGGGCTGGTTTTAGTGACCTGATCAAGAAAGATGATCTCACTGCCGTCAAGATCCACTTCGGGGAGATGGGCGGGGATGCGTTCATCAATCCCATATTCGTCAGACCGGTCGTTGATCGCATAAAGGAATCCGGAGGAAGACCTTTCCTTACCGATACGAATACCTTGTACAAGGGAAGCCGGCACAATTCGGTGGATCACATCGAGACGGCAGTGCTTCACGGATTCGACTACGCTGTAGTGGGGGCCCCGATCATAATCGCAGACGGGCTTACGGGAAAGAACCTGGTCAATGTCAAGATGGCCGGAAAGCACTTCGGAAGCCTGAGGATCGCCGGAGATATTCACCGGGCCGATTCGATGATCGTGATGAGCCATTTCAAAGGCCACGAGATGGCCGGTTTCGGGGGTGCGATCAAGAACCTTGCAATGGGATGCGCAACCGCCTACGGCAAGATGGACCAGCACTCGGCAAGACCCAAGGTCGCGGCCGCCAGATGCATTGGCTGCGGAGAGTGCCTGGATATTTGCCCGGTGGACGCACCGCACATCGAGGGCGGGAAATCCTTCATAGTAAGGGAGAAATGCATCGGATGCGGCGAGTGCATGACCGTATGTCCAGCAGATGCCATAGGATTGGACTGGGAATCCGAGATCGACCCGTTTATGGAAAGAATGGTGGAATACGCATACGGAGCTGTGGACGGGAAGAGGGACAGATGCGGTTACATCAATTTCCTGTTGAAGATATCCCCCGACTGCGACTGCTTCTCATGGAGCGATCATCCGATAGTTCCCGACATAGGGATCCTGGCATCCAGGGATCCGGTGGCCATTGACAGGGCTTCCTACGATCTCGTCAATTCAAGCCAGGGATTTCTCGATACGAAGCTGAAGAAGAACCATGAACCTGGAAAGGATAAATTCAAGGGAATGAGGGAGAAGACCAACGGTTATCTTCAGATCACCTACGCCGAGGAGCTCGGTATGGGGTCATCCGATTACGATCTGGTAAGGATATGAGGATATTCCAGTTAAAATTTTGATCTTCCCCGGTCGTTCCGAGCATGTTCACGGCAAAGTATAAACCGTTCAAATAACAATATGTTCCCATGGATATCAGAAAGGTTGCAGGGGAGGGCAGTTACAAGTGGATCATCTCGGGCGAGGTGGACCGCGGATCTGCCCTGAAGCTGGAATCGATGATAGTGAACTCGCAGATAGGGGACGACGATGTGATCCTGGACGTCTCGGAGTTGATGGAGATATCATCGGAAGGCCTCACATCGCTTCATCATATTCATTCAAGGCTTCGAAACCGGGGGGGGAATCTGAAACTAGTGGGGGCCAGGGGAGAAGTTGCCGACGGCATAAGGTTACTGGGTCTGATCGACGACGGGCTGATCGAAAAGTGAATCCGGGATCGAATCGGCGAGCTCCCCGAACCTGTCATCCAGTTTCATGCCGTTTCTCAGCCTCCCTTCGGAATAGAGAATTTCCCCTTCCACCATCGTCATGTCGACAAGATGGCCCGCCGCCGAGTAAACGAGGGCTGAGGCGAGGTTATCCATTCTCAACGGCATGATGGTCGGATCGATCCCGATCATGATAAGATCCGCGCTTCTACCCCTCTCGATCCTTCCGGTATCGATCCCTAATATGTCGCTGCCCCCGAAAGTACCGCATTTCAGAGCATCGGAGGCGGTGGCGGCCGTGGGATCCCAGTACTGTCCCTTCTGCAGGAGGGCCATTGCCTTCATCTCCCTGAACATGTCCAGGGAATTGTTGGATGCGGCAGAGTCGGTTCCGATACCGACCCTTATGCCCATCCCCGACAGATCGCGGAAGGGGAAGAAACCGCCGGTTCCGAGCTTCTGGTTGGAGTTAGGGCAGTGAACGGTGGCCGCATCGGCCCTGCCTATCATCTGAAACTCCCAGGATGAGGCCCATCCCAAATGGACGAGGACCGTGTTCTTCATGAGGGCCCCCCATTCGTCCAGCTCCTCCACGGCGAGTCTTCCACGTTCTTTCCTGTTGTCAAAGACCTCCTTTCTCGTTTCGGAACAGTGAACGTTCAGCAGAAGATCTTCCCTCACGGACAGATCCGCCGCCCTTTTTATTGCATCCTCATCGTTGGTGTATATGGAATGGAGGTTTACCACGGGCTTGATTCGGGGGTGCTCCCTGAACTCCTCAAGGAATCTGCCCGCCTGTTCCAGGCGGTCATCCGTGGATCCGAATACCGAGATCAAAGGGGGGCCGGCAGCCAGCCTCAGTCCGACCCGCCCGGCGGCCCTGGCGGCCTCGAATGCTCCGTACATGTCCAGACAGGCGGTTGTACCGGATCTTATCATCTCCAGAAAGGCCATCTCCGCCCCAATCTCCTCCACTTCCGGGGCAAGTCTGCCCTCGACTGCCCACATGGATTGAAGCCAGCAGTCCAGGGGAGCGTCGTCATTCAGGCCCCGAAGAATGATCATGGCGGCGTGGGTATGGGAGTTCACGAGGCCCGGCATCAGGATCTTCCTCCTCCCCTCGACGATCTCGTCTCCCCTCGAGGGTTCGATATCCCCTATGCCGTCGATCCTTCCCTCCTCTATCCTGACGTTTGCGTTCTCCAGTATCGATCCGCTGCCGTCCATCGTCAGAACGAACCTCGCATCCTTAATGAAAACCGGCTCAATCATACGCATCTGGCCTCCCTGATCATGTACCTCGCCCGGAACTCGCTCTCGATCCGGACCTCCCCCCGGATCTCGAGCCTTTTCCGATATAGCGGCGCTGATAGAACGAGGGTCTCCGCCTCCCCTCCCTCGAAGGCGGGATGGGATCTCCATCTTTCGGCGATATCGAGGAACCTCTCCTTCATTTCATCGTCGACGATCCTCCCGAGATCCCCCGGATCGAAACCCTCCGATGAGTAAGAGAGCAGAATGAATTCGAATCCCGATCCCACGAGATCATTCAGATACCCGATCCCGTCCTTCCGCCATATGGGGGTGTAGGAGATCAGACCGGCATCGAATGCGGCATGGGAGAATATCATCCTCTGATAGTCCGAGAGAAGAGCCCCCGTGCATACCGCATCGAGCCGGAACCTCTCCTTCATGTCGATCAGCCTGGCGGTGAGGACCTCCCTTTCCCGATCCCTATCCGCGGGGGAATCCAATATCTCGGTCTCGATCCCCGTCAGGTCCGGGAAGAGATGGGATATCTCGATCCCCGGGGTCTGGTAGAGCCATGAATCCGGATCGGAGGATCTGACCGTGAGGAGGACGGGGACCTCGAATCCCGAGAGGAGCATGCGGTGTAATGAATAGGAGGAATCCTTACCACCGCTGAACAGGCAGCATACCCTCATGGAGACCCAATGAAGAGGGTCGATTAATTATTTTTTTATTATATGGGAGTTATAAATAATCCGATCGATCGGTTCCTTGAATACCGGTAGGCGAGATGAAACACCTGATCCTTTGGGCGGGTGGGGTTATTGGTTCAAGGTTCGATGCTTGTCATCGGACCTTGATTTTTTCATTAACGCTAGACCGGGGAACCTTTTTCAGATGAGGTTGTCGGGATTGAGCGGTTTGAGTTCGTCCAGAACGAACAGACCGTCCTTTCTGATAAGGACGTCGTCGAAGTATATCTCGCCGCCGCCCCACTCCGGGGTCTGGATCAGGACTATGTCCCAGTGGATCTTCGAGCTGTTTCCGTTTGGGGCCATGTCGTAGGAGTTTCCGGGGGTGAAATGTATCGATCCGGCGATCTTCTCATCGAAGAGCGTGTCGAGCATTGGTTTTGTCACGTACGGGTTAACGCCGATGGCGAACTCACCGACATACCTTGCCCCCTCGTCGGTGTCGAAGATCTTGTTCATGGCCTCGGTGTTGGACGAGGCGGCCTCGACTATCTTTCCGTCCTTGAATACCAGCTTGATATCGGTGAAGACCTTCCCCTCGTAAAGTGTCTTCGTGTTGTAGGTGATCACGCCGTTGATCGAATCCTTCACGGGAGCGGTGAACACCTCTCCGTCGGGTATGTTCAACTCCCCGTCGCACTTTATCACCGGGATGTCCTTGATCGAGAAGGTCAGATCCGTCCCAGGAGCGACGAGCCTCACCTTGTCCGTCCTCTCCATGAGCTTTACCAGGGGATCCATGGCCTTTGACATCTTCGTGTAATCGAGCGTGCAGGTCCTGAAGTAGAACTCCTCGAAGGCCTCTGTTGACATCTCGGCCTGCTGGGCCATGGAAGGGTGGGGCCATCTGAGGACCACCCATTTTGTATTGGGAACCCTGTACTGGATATGCACCGGACCGAACCAGTGCTTCTTGTAATGCTCCATCTTCTCGGAGGGTACGTCGGATGTCTCTGTTATGTTGTGGGACCCTCTGAGGCCGATGTACGCATCGGCCTTCTTGATCTTCTCCATCTCGATCCCGCCGATCACCTTCATGGCCTCCTCGTCACAGCCCATGAAGATCTTTCGAAGGACCTTGTTGGTCTTCTGTGATACGATGGGGATACCCCCCACCTCGTATACCATGTCGACCAGTATCTCCACCATCTCCTGGGGTATATCGAACGTCTCGATGTAGATGACCTCACCCTTTTCAAGGCGGGTGGAGTGCTTGATCAGAACCTCTGCCAATTTCATCATTCTGGGATCGTACAAGGATAACACCTCGAGAGGTGTAAGTGGAAGTTGTAAAAAAACGATTGGGTGAAAATCATATGAATATGTTTATATTTGGTACTATGATCTTTAATTGATGGATGAAAGAGTGATACGAATCCCAGTGATTTCTATCATATGTTTAATATCCATTAGTAGTTCATCATTTTATGCGGTAATAGTAGAGATCATTTCATCCGGAGATGATATCAATGATCTCGGAAAAAATGCAGGAGATATTGATCTTGATATGATCAATGCGAAAATGGCCGAATATTCTTCCGGATTGATTGGAGATCAATCTCATTTTATGATAACGACGACACCATTCAACTCAACACATAATATGTTCTGGAATTATATCGACGGTTACCGGATGGCTATACCGTCATATTGGACGATCGACGATTCCGATTCCGATTTTGTTTTATGTTTCAGGGATCCGGATATGAAGATCACGGTGATGAAGCATGTGTTAAATACATCTTTTGAAGAGGTCCAGACCTTTATCGATTATTCCAATTTGAACATTCGAAATGGCTACGGGGAGATTACCCATGTATCGGATGAAGATCGTGTGATCGGCGGGAGAACGTTCAATATAATAGAATATCGACGGACCAAAATATCATCGATCGATATCGATCTGAATCACTATTTTGAATATAATTATCAACTGGATGAGAGGACCTTATTTACCGTCTTCCTGAAAAGTAGTTCTGATAATATATCCATGTTAAAATATATTCTTGAAATGTCCCTATCAACCATGGATTTCTGGGATGAGAAAGCTCATGTTGAAAGATCACAGATTCCCGAACCTCTGGTTAACGAGATCAACATTGAAGGTGATAAGACGACCATATCGATCCCTGAAGATCAGAAGTTAATCGGGATTTATCATGCACCCCATAGTAAGTACTGGGACGAAATCAAGGTTCTTGAAACCCGCCTTCTGTATGATTTTCCATTCTTCATGGATTATTTCAATTTCACCTGCCAATTCGGTGAGGCAAAGGATTTCATTTACAATCATTACGATCAGGGACATGTCTTACTTCTGACCTTACAACCATATGTGAACTCACACAGTGAGGAATTCGATGGTCAAGTAGTTCTTCTTGATATTCTCAACGGAAAATATGATCAATATCTCGTTGAGTGGGCGATCGGGCTTAGGGATCTGTCAGAGCCGATCTTCTTGAGATTCGCAAACGAGATGAACGGCGACTGGACCCAGTGGTGTTCTTGGTTTTACGGTCTCGATCCGGATCTGTATATCATGGCATGGGTTCGAATTCATACAATATTCGATTATATCGGGGCAGATAATGTTCAATTCGTATGGAATCCTCATGATCGTACCTATCCGGATTATAAATGGCAGGCTCCTCCGCTGTATTATCCCGGGGATGATATGGTTGACTGGATCGGGCTTACAGCCTACAACAACGGCATCACCCGTCCCACCGAAGTTTGGAGAGATTTCGAGGAATGCTACTTGGATCTCTATGATGATTACATGAGGCGTTACTCTTCCAAGCCGTTCATGATCACCGAGTTCGCATGCAACGAGGTCGGCGGGAGTAAATCAGAATGGATCGAAACAGGTCTCAAATCGCTATTCGAAGATTATCCAAATATCTGGATGGCGATCTGGTGGAACGGGATCGATGAGACGTGGATATACGATATCGATTCCACCGACGAATCGTTGTCAGCGTTCAGGGATGTGTTATCACATCCGAACGTTGCCACTGGTCCAGTTAGTACATAATGAAAAAAAAGGGGGCCGAAGCCCCCGAATTCATAGGATCAAATGGGAGGAATTCAGTAATCCATGTCTCCCATACCGCCCATACCGCCCATGCCGCCCGGAGGCATTCCGCCGGGCATTCCGCCGCCGCCGTCGTGGGATCCTTTGGCCGCGATGACATCGTCGATCCTGAGGATCATGTTGGCAGTCTCCGTCGCGGCCTGGATGGCCTGGGTCCCTACCCTGAGGGGCTCGAGGACGTTGAGGGCCCTCATGTCCTCGACCTGTCCGGTGAACACATTGACCCCGTGGTATTTGTTGCCGTTGCTGTGTGCCTTGTTGATCTCGATTATCGTGTTTATGGGATCGAGACCGGCGTTCTCGGCGAGGGTCCTCGGGACCACCTCGAGAGCTGTCGCGAACGCCTCGATGGCGAACTGCTCCCTGCCCCCGGTCTGTATGGCGAAGGTCCTGAGCTCCCTGGCGAGCTCGATGGCTGCCGCCCCGCCGCCTGCGGTCATCTTTCCGTCCTCGATCGCATCTCCGACGGTTGAGAGGGCGTCGTGGATGCCCCTCTCGATCTCGTCTATGACATGCTCCGATGCCCCGCGGATCAGAAGAGATACCGCTTTGGCATTCTCGCAGCCGGTGACGAAGGTCATCTCGTCCCCTCCGATCTTCTTCTCTTCCACCCTGGAAGACGTTCCCAGGTCCTCCGCGGAGAGATCGTCAAGATTTGATACTATCTTGGCACCAGTGGCCTTGGAAAGCTTTTCCATGTCGGACTTCTTCACCCTTCTCACGGCGAAGATTCCCTTCTTGGCCAGGAAGTGCTGGACCAGGTCGTCGATTCCCTTCTGGCAGAAGACAACGTTGGCTCCGGCGGCTTCGACCTTGTTCGCCATATCCCTCAGTATCTTCTCCTCATTCTCCAGGAATGCCTGGAACTGGGACGGGTCGGTGATCTGGATCTTTGCATCCACCTCGGTCTTCTTAACCTCGAAGGCGGCGTTGATCAGTGCGATCTTAGGATTCTCGACGATATGGGGCATCCCCTCGTGAACCCTCTCCTTGTCAACTATGATCCCCTCGATCAGGCTGGATTCCTGGATGGATCCGCCCTGTTTCTTCTCGACCTTAACATTGTCGATATCGACGGACCACTTGTCGCCGGATTTCTCCGCCACCGCGATGACCGCCTTCACGACCATGTCGGAGAGGATCTCCTTCATCCCTCCCGAGGATTTTCCGGTCATGGAGGTCATGGCTATCTTCTTCAGGGTCTCGACATCGTCATGGGATACATCCATGGCGACGCTCTTCAGCACCTCAACGGCCTTGTCGGCGGCCAGCCTGTAGCCCTCTGTGATCAAGGTTGGGTGTATGTTCTTCTCGATGAGAGCCTCGGAGAGCTTCAGGAGCTCCCCGGCGAAGATCACAGCGGTTGTGGTCCCGTCACCGCACTGCTCGTCCTGGGTCTTCGCGACCTCGACGACCATCTTTGCGGCTGGTCCAACGACGTCGAGCTCCTTGAGTATCGTCACGCCGTCATTCGTTATGATGACGTCTCCCATGGAGTCCACCATCATCTTGTCCATTCCCTTCGGTCCGAGGGTTGTCCTGACCGCATCGGCTATGGCCTTTGCCGCCTGGATGTTTCTAATCTGCGCCCTCTTTCCGCTTTCCCTTTCGGTGCCTTCCTTGAGCACCAGGATTGGAGTTCCACCGATCATAATTTTCACCTCTTTTCAATCGTAATTTACAGTTGGGGAGGCCCCCAAATGATCCCTTCTATAAATAACTTGTTATTATTTAAACTTCTATAAATAATTAACACAACCATCAGTTGTAAAGACCAGGATCAATAGAAAAACGACGTTAATCAACTCTTCAACGGACAGAGCGTGATGGGTAAACAATAAATAATACATAGTTGGTCACAACACGTCGGGCGGTGTTGCCGCACGACGAGGTAGATCCGTCATGAACGAAGATGATCCTCACCAACGAATGAAATCAGGAGGAATGGACATTGGCCGCCCTGGGGAGTCTCCAGAAGAGAGAAGGCACCATATCCCCAGCCAGGGCCATCGTCGGATTCGTTAAAAAGGTACTCTCGGAGTTCATAAAACCGGATCGGGGCCTTCTCCGCCAGTCGACGATGATCCTCCTGATCTGCGCGATGATCGATCTTTTTCCCGGCTATTTTCTCGGCACATTCGAGCGGTATCTCATTCTGGTTCCGGGGCTTCTCATACTCCTTCCCCCCACGGTCGGATTGAGGGGGAACACATTCGGAGCCCTGGCCGCAAGGCTGTCTTCGAGACTGCATCTCGGTACAATCGAACCTCGGTTCAGGCGAAACTCCGAACTCAAACAACAGATGATGGCGTCCGGCATACAGCTCATGGTGCTCTCGTCGCTGATACCGTTCGCGGGAACGCTAATGGCATTGATAGCAGGCGTGGAGATCGCAAAATTCCACGAGCTCCTGCTGATATCCCTTCTCGGAGGCATACTGTCCGGCATCCTCATGTTCGCCATATCCCTGTCCATAACGTTCATCTCGTTTCGGAAGGGGTGGGACCCGGACAACGTCTCGGCACCGATAATTGCATCGACAGGGGATGTGCTCACGATTCCCATCTTCTTCCTGGCCGCATGGATCACCGTTTCATTAAGCTCACCCGTAGCAGCGACCGCAGCATATACGTCACTGGTCCTTCTGATCATTGTCTCCGCCGTGACCATGATCGTGATAAGGGGTGAATACCGATCGATCATCAAGAACGCTCTTCCGATCGCACTGGGTGCGATAATCCTCTCTTCCATATCGGGTTTGATACTGGAGAATAACTTCTCGTCGATGTTCCAGGGGACCGTATTCCTCCTCCTGATCCCGGCTTTCAACGGTCAGGGAGGATCGATAGGTTCGATCCTGGGATCCAGGATCACATCCGCGGGATATCTCGGGACCCACAGGCTCACACTCAAGCCGAACACTCTATCCGTATCCACGACATCCACACTGTGGCTGATATCGATGGTGGTGTTCAGCGCCATGGCCGTCGGGGGTTTTTTCCTGGGATCCTCGGCGGGTGTTGAGATCCCCTTCTTTCCCGTCCTGCTTCTGACCATGCTTACTGGGGCGACCCTCATCTCGATCATATCCTCAGCCTCCGCATACTATCTTGCATATCTATCTTTCAAGATCGGTCTGGACCCGGACAACGTGGTGATCCCGCTTCTGACGGCATCCATGGATATAGCCGGATCGGGCTCCCTGCTTATCGTCATAGTGATCATGGGATGGATATTCTAGCTCTAATGAAAGAAAACCGTTATTTAGGGTGTTATCCTACCCGCACGTTGTGGTCACATGACCGAGGACAGGTATCAAGGATACAGGGGCCCCGCCCTTGAGGTGCTCCAGAGAGAGAACGCCTTCGTTTGGGACAGAGTCAGGGTAACCACTCCGGACGGTTTGGTGGAGGGTATAATCCTTCCCAGGTCCGCAGGGGACGACTCCCATCTGGTCATCAAGATGATCACCGGATACAACATAGGGATCCACGTCGACAACATCCGGAATCTCGTATCCGAGGGATCGAAGAAGGCCAATTACAGGATCCCCGAGAAGGAGTTCCCCGTGAATCCGGACCTTCCGGATGTGACCATACTCGGAACAGGCGGAACGATCGCGTCCCGCCTCGATTACAGGACGGGTGCGGTGATCCCCGCCTTCACTCCCGGAGAGCTGTTCGGTGCGGTTCCAGAACTCGCCGACATAGCCAACATCACGACCCGTAAGCTGTTCGGTGTTTTCTCGGAGAACATGGGACCCCACCAGTGGAAGGTTTGCGCCGAGAACATCAAGAGGGAGATAGAGAAGGGCGTCGCCGGGATCGCCATCGGCCACGGGACAGATACCATGCACTACACCGGGGCAACGCTGTCCTTCATGGTTCAGGGATCCCCGGTTCCGATAGTGATGGTCGGAAGCCAGAGATCCTCGGACAGACCGTCTTCGGATGCCGCCAGAACTCTGATCGGTGCCACAACCACCGCGGCATATTCAGACGCGGCCGAGGTGCTCGTATGCATGTTCGGGACCACATCGGACAGGTTCTGCTATCTCCACCGGGGGACGCGGGTGAGGAAGATGCACTCCTCCTACCGCAACACGTTCAAGACGCTGGGAGACATTCCGGTGGGAAAGGTGGAGGACGGAAATTTCACCTACTTCAGGGACGACTACCGGCGGAGAAGGGATGATAGGGAGGTGAGGATATATCCACAATTCGAGGAGAAGGTTGCCATCCTCTACTACTATCCCAATATGAATCCCGATATCGTCGATTCCATGATTGACAACGGCTACAAGGGGATAGTGATCGCGGGGACGGGCCTCGGTCACGTGAACAAGCCGCTGTACGAACCACTTAGAAGAGCGCATGAAGAAGGGATCCATCTTTACATGACCGTCCAGACGCTATACGGTTACGTTCAGATGTTCGTTTACGACACGGGAAGGGACCTGATGTCCCTCGGGATCGTCCCCCTCGAGAACATGCTTCCAGAGGTGGCATACTGCAAGCTGGGATGGGTTCTTGGCCAGGTCCAGGACCCGGAGGCCGTTAACAGGATGATGCTCACCCCCATTGCAGGTGAGATAACTCCCCGGGAACCGTACAACGGATTCGTCCAGGGGCAGGGCGGTCTGGATGTGGTGGAGGAGTTTTTGAGCGAGTACAACTGAGATGCATTCCGGCGCGCTCGATCCGATCCCTATTGAGGATATGACAATTTATATCTATATTCATGATCATTAACTTTGCTGAGCTAGCTGATATGCGTATGTCATCCGCTGGCATCCGTATGGCGATCTTCGGGGTGTTGAACATGAGAACATCAGTTTTTCGGGATGGGCGGGCACTGTCGATATCAGTTGCCGTTCTGCTCCTCTCTACCGCCGTGATCATCCTCTCAAATGAGGCCGGATCGATCCGGATCTACGGAGACGACGTGACGAATTCGATCACTCGGGACGATATGCCGAGGATCAGGAGCGTCGTCGATATTGACGAGGAGGGTAGCGATGATATCATCATGGCCCTTCCGTACAACGATTCGAGGGGGGATGACAGCGGGTCCCTGCACATTTACTGGGGAGAGAGCGGAAGGGATCATAATTACCTTAAGGACCTGGATCCGAAATCGGCGGACGTATCCATACTCGGTGATGCCGGATTCCAGCTCGGATATTCGTTCCTGACCTGGGATTACGATCAGGATAACTGGCGGGATATTGTTGTTGGCTGCCCGGGTGCGGATGACGATGCGGGCAAGGTTCTGATCTTCGGATCTTCAAAGATCAGGGGAGCGTACAAGGGACAGAAATTCTATCCCACCGCCGCCGATTATATCCTGACGGGTGATGACGCCTACCGATACGGAATTGCGATGAAGGAGGGGGAGTTCTCCGGGGATGACGAGGACGATCTCATCATTCTATCGGGACAGGATGGGACCCACGAACCTTCAATGGATGTATACTTCGGCGGGAGCCTCCCCGAATACGGTGTTATGATGAACCTTCCCGACGCTGCGATAACCGACGGCACGGAGCTCGAAGCGGTGGACATCGCGAACGAGGGGCGGGAAGCCCTGGTGATATCCTCACCGGAGAACGGGATGATCAGGATATTCTATCTCAACATCACCTACAAACCCATCGATATTCCGGGAGCGGACCCCGACGGGGTGGTGAGGTTCACCTCCTCGATAGAAACCTCCGGGAATACATTTGGGTGGGGTGCGGGAGACGATGGGTGGGACACGTCCGACGCTCACATCTACGATAACGATACCCTGTATGACTCGGTGAGGTACAATCAGGCTTCCGGAAACGCAATAGGCACGAACCGGGCCGTCAACAGGGTGCGAATGCTTCAGATCGAGATGGGCGGCGTATCGCCATCCAACAGCGGCGGCGTGGATATATCCGGGGCCTACGGTGTTTCCTTTGACATAGACGCGTCCGATCTGGAAGCTGCAAATTCCGTGGAACTGTTCTTCGATTACAGCTACGAGGACAGGGGTTTCGAGGTCGATGAGAGGCTGTGGATAAAAGGACGCTTCTGGGATTCCACGGGAGAACAGCACTGGCTCGGGACCAACAAGGACGGCATCCCGGACCCCGATCCGTACCCCGAGATATATTCCATGAGGGGATCGGAACAGGGCGGCGTGGGTCAGAACCTGACAGGGGACGGCATACTCAGAAAGGATGTTCTTCCGTGGATTACGGGGCCCGGTTCCTACTATCTCGATATCGGAGGCAAGATATCCCAATGGACTGCGGCAACAGAGTTCGGCGCCATGGGATTCGACAATCTGAGGCTGACAGTGAGATCTGTCAACAATTCATTCAGGACCATAAGCGGACCGACGGGGCTCGGATCCGAACTGCACGCCCAGGATATTGACGGGGACGGATGGGACGATCTTCTCATATCCGATCCCGCTGACGGCAAGGTCCACGTCTTCAGCGGCAACGACAGCTACTGGAGGAATTTCGATACGATCGAACTTCAGAGCAGCAACATCACGATCAACGGCATCACACAGGGATCGGAAACATCAATGGCCCGAATCCCTCCGACCAAGACCATATTGACGGACTGTCTTGCGGTATCGGACCCGAAAAAGGAGGCCGAGAACGGCACGGGCGTCATCCATGTTTTCCACCTCCCCCTCGAAGAAGGGCCTGTCCTCATAAGCACATCTGATGAGAAGGCCCCACAGAGAAACGGTCTGAAGGACTTCGGGTGGGAGATCGTATCGATCGGTGACAACGGTACCGAGGGTTATTCCGATCTCAGGATAATGTCGTGGACCGGGGATGGGAGGCTGGTCGTATCGGATGCGGACAGGAACATGGCAGATCCGGAAATATTCATCCTGAGCCCAGTCATGTTTCAGGAGATCAAGGGATTATTCGAGATTCGGGCCCGCGTGTTCGATTACGACGGTGATGCGGATCCGGCCGACGTGGTTTTCCTCTGGTCCGTCAATGACGGGGCCGCCTGGAGCCCGTTTCCGGGAAACGGCCTTCCTGACCGGGTGGAGGGGGACACTGCCGTCAAGGTATGGAACACCAGCAATTTCGAGAACAAGCTGTACACCATCAGGGCCGACGTGGAGGACTTCCAGGGTAATTCGGTTTCCGCAACGGTCCGGAGCGTATCGGTCATCAACCATAAACCCCCCTTGGTCACGATCATCTATCCCCTGGAGGGTTTCGTTCTGGAAGGGGTCACCGAGGTCACGGCGGACGTATCGACGTTCGGGGGCGAGCTCCTGAGAAAACCTGTGAACTTCTTCTATTCGAGGGATAATTCGACGTGGATACCTCTGGCTCAGGTCGACAACCCCGCCGGGGGAAGCGGAACCGATTATACCGTAGAGATAGATACGAAGGATTTTGCCGACGGTCCGATATGGTTCATGGTCAATGCCTCGACCGATTTCGGGATCGAAGGAGAGGGCAGGCACATCGGTCCGGTTTTCATAGACAACAAGTACATGCCCGAGATCAGCTTCATCACTCCGATGGGAACAGAAGATATCTCCGGAACGGTCAACATATCGGTCCAGATCACCGATCCGGACGATGACCTGATCCTTCCGGCGGTCCTGTGGATAAGGGACAACCTCGCATTCAATTCCAAGTATGCGTTACTGGGCAATCTGTCAGGTCCGTTCCATAATGATACATATTATTATTCATGGAACACAAGGGATTTCGACAACGGCAACTATTCGCTCATGGTTTCCGTCGAGGATGAGAGCTTCCTGAATGCAAATGTCGAACACCCCGCCTTCATGATCGTTCACAATATCTACACGCCCTCGGTTCAGTTCGAGGGGATAACCGACAACGAGGAGGTCAGCGGAACGCTCCATCTAAAGGCCAGGATCACGGATCGGGACGCCAATTTCGACCGGACTTACATCTCCTTCTTCTACCGGGAGGCAGGAGGAGAGTGGATCAGGCTCGCGGGAGCCACGCTTGCCGGGGATCTCGCCCAGATCACGTGGGATACCAGAGATGTGGATGACGGCATCTACGACCTGATGGTGGAGGTATACGATCTCGACGATGAATATGCCTCGGATATGATATCGAATATCGTGGTGGATAACAGGTACAACCCGATCCTCGAGCCGAACCTGCCGCTCTCCGGATCCGTTCTGTCCGGCGTCGTAAGACTGGCGTTCAACATAAGCGACGAGGAATTCATTCATGTCGACAACGTGGTATTTTCCGTCTTCTCCAAGGGATCGTGGACCAATCTGACCAACACTTCGATCCTGGCAGACGATTCCGGCTTCATACCCTGGGAGGCCGTCACGTATTATGTGGACTGGGACACGGAGGAGGAAGAGTCTGACGGCAGCCCGAGATTCCCTGATGCCAGGGGCTATCTTGTGAGGGTGAAGGTCACGGACGCAGATGGCGTTGATGTGAGCTGGACGTCCAAGACATCGTACGAGGTCATGAACGGAGAGGTGGAGGTCCCGGATGTTGACGGGGATGACGGGAGGATCAACACCGGTTTGATCGCGGTCATAGGAATAGTGATATTCATTCTGTTGATCCTGATCGTAGGTCTGTTCTTCATATTCTCGGGGGAGAGAAGGGCCAGGAAAGGCATCTCAGAACCGCTCCCGGAAATTGGGGAGAAGAAACCGCGGGAGGCGGAGAGACCTCCGAAGGAGCCCGCCGCCGAAGAGGAGGTTTTCTCGGCGGAGGCAATGAGATACGGGGAGTACGGGGAACCGCCGGCCGAGGTCTATGAACCACCAGTTCCCCCCGAGATATCCCCCGATGACGCCGCATTCCTTGACGAGTTCATGGTTGGAGCCGATATCGGAGATTCGGGTCCTGCCTACGGACAGGAAATTCAGGGCCCCGTATTCGCTACCTCCCTTCCCTTGAAGGATGAGATGAGGGGCGCCCCCGAGGCGGCCATTCCGGAGTGGGGGGAGGAAGAGGTCGACGTCGATCTTCCGGAAGGTGTCATGCCGGCCAGGAAAGCGAAGAAGAAGCCCATAAAAGCAAAGAAGGTCAAACCGGCTGAAAAACCCAGGAAGAAAAAGAAGAAACCCTCGATCGAGAAGAAGGCTGACAAGCACCGGAAGGTGAAAAAGCCGAAGGCGAGGCCGGTGGAGGAGGAGACGTGGGAAGTCGAGGAGTGGGGTGAGGAAGAAGAAGAGCTGGAGGAGTTCGAGGAGCTGGAGGAGTTCGAAGATTGGGAGGAGTGACCGATTCGATCCACCACCCCATCCTCCGCCCCCCGTCAATCAGGATAACAGCATTAATCCCCTGGTAAAGGCCGTAAATCGGGTATTGTCGGGCTTTCGGAAAATGGATTTGACGACGCAAATATGATATATCAATCCCGTCGGATCACTTGTACAAGGGATGGAACAGGTCATGCCAGGTGCGAAGGGAGCCGTTGTTCTCATGACGGCAGTTCTGATGCTTCTGACCCTTGCAGGCGGAGAAGCCGACAGCAGCCTGCCGGCCCGGGGAGCGGGTATGATCGTCAGCGTATCCTCTCCCTCGACGGGCGAGCAGATCAGCGGCGTCTTCGATTTTGTCATACACGCCGATTCCGAGGGACAGGTAGTGAACTACGTGTCCCTGCAGATATCATCGGACAACTACACATGGAAGCCGGTCGGCATAATCGAGGAGGCCGATTCCGAGAACCGGTTTGTATTCAGCCTCAACTCCACCAACTACGTTGACGGGGACTACTATTTCAGGATCAATGCAAAGGACGATTCGGGAAATTCGACCGAATATTTTCACGGTCCGGTGAGCATATGGAATCCCGATCCTCCGGTCATCACATGGAACTATCCGAAATCGGGCGATGTGATCCGGGACGAGGCCGAGATAATTTTCAGCTGCCGCGATTATGACGGCGACCTCGTGGAGGGCATTCGCCTCTTCATCTCCCCGATCAGCGGTTCCATGGGATATCTCGGAGCTGTAACTGAAGTCGATTCGAGCGGGAGCTACAGGTATTCTCTCGAGACCCGGGATTTTCCGGACGGGGATTACATCCTCCTCGCAAATGCCACGACCACGTACGGTATGACCGCCTCCCGGGCGTCACCTGTATTCACAATTGACAACGAATACGCTCCGGTGGTCAGTCTCAATCCGATAACTGACCCCGATTCCCTCAAGGGAACGGTTGTCCTCTCGGCCAGTCTGTTCGACAGCGACGGAAACGTGAACAGCAGGGGGGTCGAGTTCTTCTACTCCGGGGAGGGTTCGGATGCGAAGGTCAAGATAGGGAACGATCCGGATCCCGCCGATGGTTACTCGGTGGAATGGAACACGGAGGAGGTAAAAAACGGCAATTACACCATCCACGCCGAGGCATGGGATGAGGGCGATCCGAGGCAGAAGGGTGAGGATCAGACCGATGTCAGGGTGGTGAATCTTCCCGAGGCGTTGAAACTGGAGAATATCGGCCGAAGGGATGACGGGTGGCACGTTCTGCTGACGATGAAGAGGATCCCCCTGGCATATCCCGTTGAGATCGGGATATTCGTGGGATACGACGGGGATTTCATCCCCTGGACAGAAATGACCCTTCAGGATCCGCTGGATCTTGCCAGGCCCAACCTGTTCGAACTTCCCATCCCCGTTGAACAGCTGCCGGAGGGATACATCTCGGTAAGGATCGAGATATCGGACCGGTACGGCTTCGGAGACACGATCGAGGAGAACGATCTGTTCTACTTCTTCCCCATGATCCCCCCGAGAGTGACCCTTGTTCGGCCTGAAGGGGATCATCTGACGGGGACCGTTTGGATCAGGGCGGAGGTTGTCGACGACGAGATCCCCCTCGTGAATCCCGTCTACTTCCATTACTCCCGCGATAACAGCACATGGACCCTGATTGGAACTGGGGCTTTCAGTTCCGGGAATCTTTACAAGGTGGAATGGGACACTTCCGGTCTGGAGGATCACGATCATTACCATATCCGTGCGAATTACACCGATTCCACCGGTCTATCGGCAGAATCATATCTCAAGGACATCGCCACCGTGAACGGGGAGGAGGAACCTGTCGAGGAGGAGGACGAACCCCTGAAATGGTATCGGAGGCCGAAGAATCTGGTCATGGGAATTGCAGCCGCCGTTGTCATCGGTATCATTGCCGCACTGTTCCTCGTCGCCCTGAGGGGGGCGGGGAAGAAGATCAGGAGAAAAAGGGAAGCCGAGGAGAGAAAACGGCAGGAGGAGGACCGGCGGATGAACCTGGACAAGGAGAGGAGGATGAGGGACAGGGAGATGGACGATCTCGTCCGGACGAAATCCGTCAGGGACATATCCGGCAGATCGGCTCCAATATCGAGACCCTCCGGGGGGGTTCCCCTGAGATCTTCCGAAAGAGGTTTGGGAGGTGAACGGACCCGTGATGAAGGAACCGCACCCCAGCTGGAAGACTTCGAGGTGAAGGCAGATATCAAGCCCGTTCCTGCCCCGATTCAGAAGATCAGGGAGGACGATGCCGGATCGGAAATGATAAGGCCCGCTCTTGCCGGATCTTCACGCCGGACCCCTAAAAGGGATCCGCCTGATCGATCAGCCGGGAGGGGTTATGACATCGACTGCAGGTGCGGCGGCAAGATCTGGATCCCCGAGGGAGAGGGCTACTGCAATTTCAAATGCGGTTCCTGCGGAAGGGCGGGCCGGGTTCTGAGGTAATTGTAAGAATCTCTTTCCAATCTTTGTTATTATACTCGAATCCATGTTTTTTCCACGAGGCGGTAGAAAAAACCGCTGAAGGAGGTAATGACCATGGATGACGAGAGAAGGAGAAACGGACGCAAGGTGGAAGTGCCTGCAGGGGCCGTCTACGCCCTTCTTGCCGCCCTGGCGCTGATATGCGTAACAGTACTTGCGGTGGTCCTGGGCTATGACGGCGGGTCGGGAGGCCCGAGGGATGATATCGATACGGGGCCCGATGTGAAGTCACCCCATCTCTATATCGAGAACGTATTCTTCACGGGACTGGAATCCGATGACCTTCAGGTGACCATGACGGTATATGTGACCAACGACGGGACAATGGAAGCAAAGGGCGTTGCCATACATGCCTGGCCTGTTGTGGAGAACAACAACCATGCAACCCAGATGACCCAGTTCGACCTCGGGGACATCGGCGTGAACGAGACCGAGATCAAGCAGGGGAATCTGAAACTAGAGGCGGGGACCGTCCACTCGGTCGAGCTTCTGATATTCGAGTCCGGAAGGATAATACTGAAGGGCAGGGCGGAGGTGTCCACCGAGGGCATCGGAGGATCCTCGTATACCAACACCGAGGTGAGGGGCAGTTCCGAGGATTCGGATTACGACGGGATACCGGATGCATGGGAGAGATACCACGGACTGGATCCATCCGATCCGAGGGATGCATCTCGTGATTATGACGACGACGGTTTGACCAACCTGGAAGAATATCACATGAACCGGGACCCGAACATAAATCCCGCGGATACGGAGTATGGTAGCGGCAGTATCGTGGAGGAGGCCCTGGATGGTGACAGCGATTCGTCGACCCTGATCGGTGTCTTTCTGTTTGCTGTGATGATCGCGGCAGCGGTCGGAGTGCTGGTGTTCGCGGCGGCATGGATCAGATCGAGAAGGGATCGGGATGATGCAGATGACAAGGCGGAGACCGAGATTCGCGATCCCCGCCCTGAAGAGAGATCCCCCTTCCCCCGGCAGGTAGTGGAGGGACACGATGACAGCGAGGAGGTCGATCCGTTTCTTTTCGGTATGACCGAAGATGGAAAAAGGATTGAATCCGTTAAGGAGAGAGAGGAGTGAAAAGGAGATGAAACAAAGGGAGGAGGATTACAGGATGCCGGGATATGTATCTCGCACGGCTTTACTGATCCTCCTCCTGCTCGTTCTTTCATCGACATATGCCATCTCACAGGAGACCGCGGATTCGGACTCGGATGGGATGCCCGACGACTGGGAGCTTGAAAACGGACTAGACGAGGAAGATCCCAGGGATGCGGACCGGGACTACGATATGGACGGCCTGTCCAACAGGGAGGAGTACGAGAACTCGACCGATCCCAACATGAACGATACTGACGAGGACGGGATGGACGATAAATGGGAGCTTCGATACAATCTCGATCCCACCGATCCCGCCGATGCCCGGATCGATCAAGACCGGGACGGCTACTCCAATCTGCTGGAGTACAACCACAGCACCGATCCCCGGGATTATTATGATCGGCCCGAGGGTGTCCCGCCCGATGGAATTGACGGCGACGGCGCTCCTGAAGAGGAGTCGGCGGATGCGGGGATGTCGCTTTTCCTCTGCGGGCCGTTCCTGGTGATCCTGATCGGTTTCATAATCCTGATCATCATAATCGCATTCTACTCCAAGATCCGGAGGGATCGGATCCTGGATCACGAGACCCGGCAGAAGATAGTGGATTATCTGAGGGATAACCCCGGAGCACACTATTCTGCTGTTCTCAAGGACCTGGACCTGGCTCATGGAGTGCTTACGCATCATCTCAACATCCTGGAGACTCAGGAGGTCATATTCAGCAAGCAGGACCGGCAGTACAGGAGGTTCTATCTGGACGGAATGGCCAGCCAGGGACCCATGCTGGAGGGAACGCAGAAACGTGTCATGGACGCGGTCAGGAGGAAGCCCGGATCGTCCCAGTCGGAGATAGCAAGGTATCTGGACATGGGCAGGATGATGGTATCGTACCATGTGGGCGAGCTCGAGAAACTCGGAATGGTGAGAAAGGTCAGGGAGGGAAGGGAGAACCGGATCTACCCCGGATCGATGAAAGTGGGGCCAGCCGTGGATTACGGTATGGCCGGAAGGGAGGAGGCGGGCGCGGAGGTTTGACGGCGATCGGCTGGATTTTCGGACAATCTAATATATACTGATACCGTGATTCACCATCCCATACATGTTTTCGATAGTTTATCTTCTGCTTCTCCTAATTGCCGCGATATTCTTCGGCAAGGTGGCCGAGAGATACAAACAGCCTACGATAGTCGGAAACATATTCGGCGGGTTGATATTCGGTCCGGTTCTCATATCCGTTCTCAAATCGATCAACATCCACCTGGATCTGTCGCAGATAGAATCCATGATATCCAACCTGAATCCCGCCTCCGTTGAGGACGAGCTCTCCTTCCTCATCGAGTTCGCCATAATAATGCTGATGTTCGCATCCGGCCTGGAGACGAGGATCAGGGATTTCGTCGCATCTTTCAGGACCGGTATCCTGACCGCGGCACTGGGCGTAATAGTTCCGTTCACGCTGGGATTTGGCGGGGGGTACCTGGCAACCGGGGACTGGATGGTGGGGCTCTATATCGGAGCGGCCCTGTCGATCACCGCCGTGGCGCTGTCCATCGCCACACTCATCCAGATGGATGCCATCCACACAAGGTTCGGCATGACGATAATAAATGCCGCCATAGTCGATGACATCATCGGGATCATAATACTCTCCGTTCTCCTGTCGATTTCCAAGACCGGCGATCTGCCGTCGCCTCTCACGGTGGGAGGAACCGTGGTACTCGCGGTCATATTCGTCGTAATATCGCTATGGCTTCTTCCCAGGATCCTCAAGACATTCTATTCCGAGACCAGGGAAATGAGATTGACCGAGAGGGTCGGGATCACAATATTGTTCGCGGGGCTCATCGCACTGGTTGCGCATATAATGGGCCTGCACCTTATGATCGGGGCTTTTCTGGGTGGAATGGCGATCCGGGGATCACTCAATCACAGGACCCAGCAGGCTCTCGGGAGATGGGCTTTCGGCTTCTTCGCGCCGCTGTTCTTTGCGTGGGTGGGTTTTTCGGTGACGTTTTCCCCCAGGGCGTTTTCGCTGTTTCTGCCGATGCTGATAGTTCTCGGTTTCTTCGGGAAGGTGATCGGTGCCGGGCTGGGTGCGAAGCTTTCGGGGTTGACCTGGTCCGAGTCCGTACTCGTCGGGATAGGGATGAACGGGAAGGCCGCGGTGGAGCTCATACTTGCGGCAATCGCCCTCAAGGCGGGGATCATCGGTCCCGACATTTATTCAGCGGTGGTCCTGATGGCCGCTTTCATGGCGCTGGTGACGCCGATCATGCTGAAATCCGCCGGGAAATTGTTCATGAGGAAAGGATGGATCGAGGAGGGAGGATAGGATATATTCCCGATTTCCTGCATTTTTCCCCCTTATATCATGGGTAACTTTATACGGGATGAGTTTTTACCGCCGAGACCATGTTCTCTTTCATCTATCTGCTGCTGCTCCTCGTTGCGGCGCTTTTCTTCGGGAAGGTTGCCGAGAGGTTCCATCAGCCCACGATAGTGGGGAACATACTCGGGGGTCTCGTTTTCGGTCCCGTTTTCATACTCCTACTGGGCGGGTTCGACAATCTGTTCGATGTGGAGATATTCCAGGAGGTCATCGACAACCTTCG